>SOKQ01000002.1 GCA_004375695.1 Hadesarchaea archaeon
CAAGTTTATGATTACGCGCAACTACTTCAAAGTAGTTCGGCACCTTCGAGTACCGAAGCGCACATTCATCGTTGCCATACTTAAAATCCGTAAGGTAAACATCCTGAGTGCCAAAAAGCAACTTCATCGTTTCTAGGCTACAATACATGTTGCTATTCCAAACTGATGGGATGCTGACTCCACATTCGTTAAGCGCTGCAAGTATATTGTGAAGATTCGGCGTGGGGTCACCACCTACCCAATTCACATTTCTTGCGCCGTCTTTCCGAGCGCCCTCGGCAAGCTTGGCCAAGGTCTGGGGTGAAACTTCCACGCCGGCTTCTGGATATTGCGAGATATCCCAGTTTTGGCAGTACTGACAATGGAAAGTGCAGCCGTTGAAGAAAATGGTGTATGAAGGTACCAGAACACTTTCCTCACCATGGTGCATGAACTCGGACGCTATCCGCGATCGCTCACCCACACCACAGACCCCCACCCTCCCGGCAGTCCGATCTATTCCGCACCAGCGGGCACAGAAGTGGCACGATTTTAGAATCCGCCGTGCGAGCTCCACCTTCAAATCAAGCAGCGAGGGTTTGGGCCGCTTCAAATTTTCGAGTTTCGTTCCGCCCTCGTCGATATCCGCGAGCAGCTTTTGAAACTCCTTCAGCCCCCGCTCGTGGGCGCGCCAGAGCTCCTCATCGCTCGCCGAGAGGTCGACCTTCACTTTCACGCGCTTGCACACCAAAAAGCGCGCCGGGAGCTTGCCCTCCATGACCGCGAAATATCGCTCCAACGATTTTCTCGCTAGCTCGTCCCTGAGCACGGCAACTGCGTCCGGGCGAAATATTTGCCACATTCCCGTGTGCCCCAATTATATTTTAATCGCCCCATCCTAAAGATTATTCAGCAGAACTGTAAAACGGGTATCGCCTCAAACTTGGAGGATCAAATGAAACTTGGAGTCGTAACGGTCACTTCACCTCTACGGGCCAAAAAGCCGAACGTCACGCGATTAGTCAGCGATGTGTTGAAGCAGCTAAAAGATTCTGGAATCGAGGCCGTGTCCCCTCAAACATTTGCCTCAGATATGGAAAGCGCGGACAAGCTAGTTAAGCAGGTTCTATCAGCGGAGGTGGATGCCCTTGCTTATTTAATCACCTCAGGCGGAACCGAAAGGATGATACTCGAGTCGGCAAAAAACGTTGCGTTGCCCATCTTTCTGCTGGCGAATTCGTCGGACAACTCCTTCGCCGCAGCTTGCGAAGTACTCCCAAAGCTAAAATCTATGGGGAAGCGTGCCAAACCAATTTTCAGCGAAAAAATCGACGAAACTGCCGTACACGAAATGAAGCAAATTGACGAGATCCCTGAGGTTATTCAAAAGCTCCGCCTGACAAGATTGGGCTTGGTTGGGGAGCCGTCCCCTTGGCTGGTTTCTATTTGCACTGATTTTCAATTAATCAGAAACAGAATAGGGCCGCGAATAGTACAAGTGGATTTATCTGAGTTAATAAAAGAGGTTGAGAAAATACCCATCTCTGAAGCCCGTAAAATTTCTGATGAGTTTCTCTCTAATGTTCTAAAAATGGCTGAGCCGACTGAAATGGATGTTGTTCAAGCAGCCAAAATTTACCTCGGGCTGAAGAACTTGGTGAAGAAATACAACTTGGACGCTCTCTCGATAAGATGCTTCGACCTCATCCCCGCGCTCGACAATACCGGATGTCTTGCCGTTTCAAAGATGATAGATGAAGGGGTTATCGCTGGATGTGAGGGCGACATAGACACAACCCTAACGATGTTGGTATTACATTACCTCACCAACGAGCCAGTTTGGCTGGCGAATACGTGTTCGATCGATCGAGCCAAAAACACGCTGACGTTCGCGCACTGCACCATCGCCACTAAATTACTCGAAGACGCTTCAAAAGTGACGCTCCGAAGCCATTTCGAATCAGGCAAAGGTGTATCAATTCAAGGGGCGTTAAAGCCCGGACAAAAGGTCACCATTGCGCGCCTGGGTGGCCTTAAAATGGATAAGATGGTGATCGCCACGGGGGCCATCCGCCAAGGTGATATGGGCCACGAACACATGTGCCGTACGCAAGTCGAGGTGAGGCTTGATGACAAGGTTGAGACTTTTATCAACAATTTGCTCGGAAATCATGTCACCATCGTGAAGGGGGATATTTCGTCCAAGCTACAGGGTTTTTGTGATAAACTTGGAATAAATGTGATTTCTATCTAAAATTCACTTTGGGAAGTTAGGAGCTTACTCCGCGGGTGCAGACTTAAATGCTATAGGGGATACGAAGGTTTCCTCAGGAGATATCACCCGAACCGTGATATACCTCTGCATGTGATTTTCATTGTTAGCCCGAGATTCTTAGGAAATAAAACCGTGCGAGTTTCAAATTGAGCATTGAACAATCTTCTCGCCTAAAAATAAAATGTGAGCGGGGCGCTGGCGTTTGCCCCGCCGAATGATTTAGTGTTTTCTTGTTACGGCGTACAAGGCCGCAAGCAGTGCAACGATTGCTATGCCCATTGAGCCCCACACCACTGCTGTCGGTGCTGGCTCACCCGGTGGCCCTGCTGGTCCTACTTCTCCCGCTGATCCTGCTGGTCCTACTTCTCCCGCTGGTCCCGCTGGTGCAGTATA
>SOKQ01000034.1 GCA_004375695.1 Hadesarchaea archaeon
GCCGGGCAGCCACGCGCCAGTCGATAAGGCCTGAAAGCATCTAAGGCCGAAGCGATTCTCGAAAATAGGCACTCTTGGTTATCGGTGACTCCGTCACGGCAACCTGTGGTGACATGGGTTGTTGGATGACCTACAGCTTGGGACTAGAAGATCCCGTTGCATGGCCACGGGTGTAAGCACCAAGCTTCGGCGAGGTGTTCAGCCTGGTGGTACATATCAGCTGAAAAGTTCTAATGTGTCCAGCTAGCGATGAGGGCGCAGACCTATGCATGGCACTTTTTTTTTTATTATGAAAACAAAAAAATGAAAATTTCAATTCGCGTTGCCACGATAAATACCCAAGGCCTATTGTAGTCCGCTGGGTTTATGGGAAGCTTATCGCGCTGTTGGGGCAGGCAGCCTCACATGCTCGGCACTCGATGCATGCGTCAGCACGTGCGACCACAGCTTTTCCCTCAATTATATCGATAACGTCCACCGGGCAGACCTCTGCACAGGTAGCCGCACCCTTACACTTGTTTGTGTCAACAATTGGAGGCAAGTTTATACCTCTTTTTTCTGTTTTAGTAAGGTACTTAAATATCCTGCGATTCGGTTGCGGAGAAATTTGCTCTTCAGGATCGCGAGCTCGTCAAGCGCAAGGCAATTCTGTTTGAAGTCAATCGAGAATTTATCGGGGTAACGCTTGATCAACTCTCGTGCAGCGCGCTTGATGTACGTTGATCTTACTCGCCCCATTTTATTCCTCCGCTCGCTTGGCTTTGTCGGCCCGTCTAAAAAAGCTTTCTCGAGCTAGTCGAAGCTCCTCGCCACGCGCAAAGCGAGCTTCGCCACCTCGATGGGCGAATCCCCCAGTAGCCTTATCATCGCTTCCTTCCCGGGGGCGCCTCGGTCGAAAATTACTTGAGGCACTTTTCCAATTTTCTTGATTGCTCGCTCAGTTCCCCACACCATTGTCTTGACGTCGCGGGGTTCTCTGCTTCGATCGAACTCGCTCACGCTTAGCCCGAGTTTTTTACACAAACGTAAGATTCCTTCGGAAAACCGGATGTTCAGACCAGCTCTAATCCTGCGATCGTAACCCATCGCGGTGAGCACGAGATTTGCGACATGTTTAGAACCGCCGAGCTTGGGAAAACCCGTCAGGCGCGCACGGTCACCAACTCTCACGATTCTGCCGGAGAGCCCAACCACATCCGAGGTTTTCTCCGCACCGGGCAGGGCCATCGCGATGTTCGAGCCGACCTCGGGTAGAAGCTTGGCAAATTCTGGATCTTCCGCGAGGAGCTGAGCGGCCTGCCACACCTCTTCCAGCGCACGGCCCTTTTCCGCGCTCAAGAACAGCGCCGCCATCTGGTTGACGGGCATGACGCCTTTCCCGACTTTCAACCTGTTTTCAATTGCGCCTTCGATGAATTCTCTTGCATTGGAGATCGCTTCGTGTAAATTGGTCCTCTTTGCGAGCTCCGCTGTTATCGCGGATGCGAACGAGCAACCCGTACCATGCGTCGGCTGGCTAGTAACTCGTGGACTTTTGAATTCCTTGAATTTCCTACCGGCGTAGAGCACATCGACGACCTCCCGTCCTTTCAGGTGCCCTCCCTTGACGAGAACAGCTTGTGGGCCTAGCTTGGAGATTGTCCGGGCAGCCCTCCGCATGTCGGCTTTTGACCTAATTTTGAATCCAGCGAGCCTCTCGGCTTCGGGCACATTTGGGGTGACGAGTTCCGCGCGCGCCAACAGCTTGGTAAGTGCTTCGAGAGCATCCTCGCGCAGGAGCGGAGCTCCGGTGGCAGAAACCATCACTGGGTCGACGATGAGATGAAGCCTATATCGCTTCGCCCCAGCCTTCACGGCCCGGATGATGCCCACATTGCTCAACATTCCGGTTTTCGCCCACTCGACCTCGAAGTCGCGCATGATTGTATCGAGCTGCTGAGTTACGAACTCTGGGGGCAACTCGAAAGTCGCGTCGACGCCCCGCGTGTTCTGTGCTGTAATTGCGGTCACGACGCAGAGCCCATGGACACCCAAAGCGGCAAATGTTTTAAGGTCAGCTTGCACTCCCGCCCCGCCACTCGAGTCCGAG
The DNA here is from genome assembly GCA_004375695.1 of Hadesarchaea archaeon. Taxonomy (GTDB): domain Archaea; phylum Hadarchaeota; class Hadarchaeia; order Hadarchaeales; family Hadarchaeaceae; genus DG-33. Next base: position 2,090 of record SOKQ01000034.1, read on the forward strand.
CCCGCAATGGTGAGCGCGCATGGCACCTTCATGTTTTCACCCCCAGCAAGTAAGTTGGGCGAGCTTCGATTATTTTCACATTGACGAATTCACCGGGCCCGGCGTTGTTTATTATGGCTGGCTTGTAGTTCGGGAGCCTCACTGTGTGGCCTCCTTTCTTCCCCGGCCCAGTTACCAGTCCTTCGACGACCCGCCCGATGTAGCGCTTGTTCTGCTCGTGACCGATTGCACAGCATTTGGCGCTCAGTAGCCTCGACCTCCCAGCCATCTCTCGCCCATTTACCTGAGGCATTCGCGCCGCATCGGTAGCGGGCATGGGCGAGAAGCGCGTGAGGTTCACCTTGTCCGGCCTCGCTTTCTCAATCAATTCACACGTGTGCATAAACTCTCGTTCGCCCTCTCCGGGAAAGCCAACGATAACATCGGTGGTGAGGTAGAGATCTTCGAAGCGTTCCCGAAAAGCGTCCACAATTTTCATGAAATTCTCGACGGTGTACCCCCTGCGCATCGCTTCGAGCACACCATCATCTCCGCTCTGCACGGGCAAGTGTAAAAATTTGTAAATTTTCTCGTTATCATAGGCATCAAGGAGTTCGGGTAAAATCGGTTTCACGTTTCGCGGGTTCATCATTCCGATGCGGATTTTAAACTTGTCTTCGAGCGAGGTGATTGAATTGAGCAGTTCAGGTAGGTTTGCCCCAGTGTCCAAGCCGTAGGCGGCTGTGTCTTGGGCTGTGAGCAAGATTTCGCGATAGCCAGCATTGATTGTAGCCTCCACCTCGCTGAGGATCGATCGAGTATCGAAGCTGTGTAGTTTACCCCGTGCGAATTTAACCGAACAGTAGCTGCAATTTGAGGTGCAGCCCTCGCAAATCGCTACTATCGCGCTCACCTCGCTCGAGCGAAGCTTGGGCATGGTCGGCTTTTCGCAGAGGGCTTGTGTGAGTGTTCGAACATTTTGTTCTTCACGCGCTATGCGTTCGAAGACCCCAGCTATTTCACCAACGGACCGACATGAGACGATGCCGGCAAAAACCCCAATCTGTTCAATCGAGGCCAAATCTATGAGTGGCAGGCAGCCAGCCACGACTACGCGTTTCCCGTTCGAGTTCCGAAGTTCCTTCAAGCGGCGCAGCATTCTCCGGTAAGTTGTCCCTTTTACAGCACATGTGTTGACAATTATGGCGTCAGCTTTGGCCGGGCTCGGGACCACTTCGTGCCCAGCAGCAGCGAGCTGTCCTAACATGAGTTCGGCGTCTCCCCGGTTCATCGTGCAGCCATAGGTTTCGCAGTACACGCGCATAATCTCAACTTTTATTTACACTTTCGGGCAATAAAATTAGAGGGTGTGCATGAAGAAAATTCAACTGACGCTAGTGCAGATTGACAATTACGGCCCGTGGACGGTCACGCCAGAGCCCCGCGGGGAGGCAGAGTTACAAACGCTACAGGCTGAGCTATTTGCGGAGCTTGAACGGCAGTTTGCTTCTCATAAGGGTCTAGCGTTCCAGACGAGGCTCGACAACATGCTAGCGATCACGAATGGAATTTCACTCGATGAACATCGCGCCATCCAAAAAGCTGTGAACGAAAAATTTCCGGTGACGGTGAGCATGAGCGTGGGCACAGCCTCCACCCCCTACGAGGCGCAGGTTCAGGCGACCATTACCCTACAGCACGCTGGGAGCAGCAGGTCGGCCGAGCGGAGTGGAGCGCTTGTTGGAGTTTGTGTGGATTCACCCGATGAAGATTGGGTGCAACTCGCCCACATGGATGTAAACCATTCAGCGCTGTTCACAGACAGCAAGCCTATCTACGATACTCACCTCTTGCTCCAACGAACTTACCTCTCGCTCATGTCGGCGCTGGTACGGCGGAATGCGCTGGTGTTTTACACAGGTGGAGACAACTTCATGGCCCCATCAAACGGCCTAAATCTAAGCGAGTTGACGTCCGTCTTCTCTGAGGTCAAGCGTGAAGTGGGGGTCGATCTCAAGGCAGGCGTAGGAGCTGCTCGAACAGCTGAGCTAGCGGCGCGCTTAGCCAGCGAGGGACTTCATGAGATCAGGAAGGGCAGGGCGGAAAAGGATATCGTTTACAAAACTGGATAATTTATTTGAAAGGGTAAATCCAAATTTCCCTCATTTTTCAACAAATTGCTCGCCAAGCTCAAGAAACTTCAAGATGAATTAGTAATTGATGTGATCTTCTATTTTTGTATCATTTTCTGGAATTTTCATGAATTTTCTTTGCTTGACAAGTTTAATGTGCTTCTAATGCTTTCAGCATTTGTTCCAGATTTTCTTGTTTTATATTCTCAAGCTCATCCTTCAGCTTGGCCAATAGCTTCTTCCTGCGCATTAACATCAGCTGGGACTGCTGGAGGTCCCAAACTCGGCGCTTGAGTCCCTTTCGTGTCTGATTCAGCTTGGATGCCCTTTTTTCAACGATTTTTCTGGCATTCCCCAAAAGTTCTTTTTTTTCCACCATTTGATACCCCCAAATTGGACTTAATTATAAAACGCCAGTTCGTTGGTTACCGTGATGGATATTTGAACCGCTCCGAGATTATCGACACTATGCAGCTTTATCCAAACGAATACGTGCTCACAATGATCGGCACGTATTGGGGGCTCGCGATTATCATCAGCTGGGAGGTTCCAATAACGAGCTTTTTGCCAAACATTTTCCGGGATCTCTTTCCCAGTGCGGTAGGGGCCATAGAAATACGTTTCTATTTCGAAGTTATCCTCAGCATTATTTGGGTGGAATGCATAAATGGGCTCCTTTACCAAAACCGCCTGGGCCCCGGGATTGTGAATTTTCAATCCGACCCAGACGTACCAGCTTGAAAAAACGTTATCGGATGAAATCAAAAGTGTGCGATTGTTGGGCGATAGTTGATCTTCAATGAGGTCATCATCGTACGGGCTGAGGACTTTGTAAGAATCTATTATGGTGCGCCAATGGCCCGTTTTCACGGTGCCGCTCATGTAGATGTCGTCGCTCCAATGGGAGTAGGCGAACCCGGTTATCGCCATCACTATCAAAACCGAGCTGAGAGGGACGATGAACTTTTGGCCGCCCAGACCTTTCCTCCTCCACCTCTTGACCGACCGATTTTTGTGAGCGCGAAATACGTAGAAGATAAAAGCCCCTGACATGATTGCCAGCACTATCAGCACGGGATTAGCCGAAAAGATCGACCACACGCCGCTGAAGAAGCCCTTGACGGCTATAGCAGCCCACCCCACCTTAGGTATGTTCAGGACAACCTTGCCTCTCACCTGGCTTGGGTACACTGGCGCTGCGTCCGGCTCTCGGTTGGCATCGCCCTTGGTTACGAAAAGCCTTCCGTTCCCGCTTCTGCTGATTTCGACTACTCGATGTACGACCATCTCTTCGTCCCTCCAGAACTGGATGATGTCTCCTGGCTGAACCGAGTCGGCTGGCACATCTAGAACGATTGCTATGTCGCCTACATCCATGGTCGGCTGCATGCTTCCGCTTATCATCGTAGTCGGTCGGATTCCTAGGAGTCCTGTTGAGGTCCACACGACTATGACGCAGAGGACGGACGCTATCATCCAGCCCCGCAGGGAAGATCTCCTGTTCCTACCGAACCCCTTGGGCTCGACAGGTATGCCCGATCTCCTCAGGGTGACCGTGGGGGTGAACTGATTGATCACCAGGAAGCTCATGACTGGGGCCATAACGCCTAAAAGGGCTTCAGTACCCCACGAGAGGTTCGGTAGAATTGGCGAAAACCACATGAGGGCCATAAGTGGAGCGCGATAGGCTAGAGAGGCGATGGGTCCGCCTATGAGGGCTAGGTAAGAAGCCAGAAGGTTTACCGCGACGATCGGCAGGAGCCCGGTGCCCAAAAATCTAGTCAACGCCAAGGGGTCACTAAAGCTCAGGAGCCCGACTATTGATATACTTATGAAGGAGTACAGGAGGGTTACCAGCCCGACAGTCAGAAATGGCCTCCTCCCTCCGAAACTTTTTATGATGTATGCTCTGGAGAACTCCATGCCGAGGAGGGTTGATGAAACCAAAATTAAGTTGACCATCAGAGCCCCAGGCGTGAACGATAAGGGGCTCCTTCCAAAGCCCGTGAATAGGCCGATGTCCATGTAGATGATTATGTAGAAGATCGCCACGAGCGCCGCTACGATGGTCACTCGCTTGTCAAACCATGATCTTATCCTTCTGAGGCCGCAAGCCCATAACGTCGCGAGAGCTAGGAGGCCCCAACAGACAGAAGGAAATACATATGCCATCAGCCCACCCGGGTGGAAAACGCTCAGGAGCCCGTATACGGCTAAAAGCATGATTAAAATGATAATTACTTTACGTGACATCTTTCCCCCACCTCAGTTCGGAGGTGGAAACCTTCACATTCGGCGCGTCCTTCTCATCGCGCAACCCTTCCACCTAACCTTTCATTTATCTCGATTTTTTGACGCCATGTTAGAGGGAAAAAGAAAAAAAGAAAATTTGAGGTTATTTGCCGGATTTCTTTATTCCGTGCATCCCCATTGGTTGTAAACTATCTCAATCTTGAAGTAGTAGGTATGGCACTCCTGTGCGTCCTGCTTGATGTGGAAATCGAATTCTGACTTCTCTCTCTGGCATGGATCAATTTGGTCGCCTACAAGGTCTACGTGTGTTATGTTAATTATCGGCTTACCATTTTTGTCAACTAGAGCTCCCTCATTATCATCCCACGTAAGAACTCCTGTGGGATCGGTTACAACAAACCCACATATGTCCACTGGTATCTGGCCGATGTTGTGAACGATTGTAGTACAATGGACTCTGTAGCTTGGGTAAGCGTTGTCAATCATGATAATCATGTTCTCGTATCCCCACTTTCCGGTGTGGGGATCGGTTATTACCCCTTCGTAGTAGCAAGTCGTTTTCCCTACGTTTTTGCCGCATAGCTCTCCGGGCACCAGCCCACCATCTACTTCGTGGAACTCGGTGCAAATTGGAGGTTCGTAATTATCGAATGCTAGGGTCATGCTAGCCATGTGTACTGTGCCTTCAATCTGGATACTGTCGCTCCAATGGGCCACAGCTACTCCAGTCATGGAAAGCATTATCATTATCAGGGCCGGTAATGCAATCATCTTTTTTTCTGCGCGCATGTTTTATCCCCTCGTTTAAAGAAGTGTGGCGCTGGTTCGCCTACTCCTCATCTGGCGGGCATGACCACTGTTCGAAGTTCAATTTCAATTCACCTGAGAACGTGGTGCACTCTGGGGCCGTTTGTTTGACGTGTAACTCACAACGGAAGTGTATCGAATTGCATGGGTCGATCTGTACCGGTAACGTGGGGCAAGGACTGCAACTGATTTCAAATGCTTCACACCACATCTCCATGTTTTCCGGATCTATCATGACCAGTTCGTAGTTTTCCCAGTCGGCCGGCACGGTTCCCGCATTCTTTATGTCCACTTCGATCCAAGCTGTGTAGCATGGATAGGCGTTATCGATCGTGAATGTCAGCGTCTTGTATACAGTCTTCCCCGTGTGGGTGTCGGTCTCCGCGTCCGATAACTCTGCGGTTATAGATCCCACATCTTTGGTGCATGGCTCATTCTCTTCTCCGCATGTCAGATTGTCCCAACCTATGGTTAGGCTGCCCATCTTTACCGTGCCTTCAATCTGGATACTGTCGCTCCAATGGGCCACAGCCACTCCTGTTATTGAAAGTGCAACCATTAAGGAAACAAACATTCCCATAGCCTTCTTCATTTTCCATCACCTTTCTTTTTCTCGGGCTATCATCGGTTGGCTTTCGCCTCCCTTTAACGGGGGCTCCCTTTTTTTTAGTCCCCCGAACTCGGCTTGTTTAACGTGTCCCAAAGTCATAACACGAGCGCCTCCCTTGGCACGCGTAAATTTTTCTCCGAAGAAGGAATAAGGGATTAAGAAATCGGGTTCAGAAATGTTATTTAGAAACTCAGTTCAGTAACAAACTGATATTTCAGGCATTTGGATTTGACTTGCCCGACAACTTGAAACTGTATTCATATCTTGTCATGCCGTCGAGCACATAGAAGGTGTGTGTCTGCTCCGCACCCGGAATGTGTGGAGGTTTTTTCAAGTAAAGGACAGGCTTGCCGCCCAGACTCTCAGCCAAGGAGACTAGATCTTCTAGGGACTTCATCGCTATTGTTGCCCTCTGCTTCTTATACGATGGTTCCTCAGCCACCTCTACGACGACTTCTTTGAATGGCTCGATGATCTTCTCCACCAGTTTCTCGGGGCTCTTGGATCTAGTTCTCATAAAACCCCATGCCGTGCCAATTAAGCCCACGAACGCCACTGCGGACACCACGTAAAAGATGTTCCTGTAGGCCAAAACCTCTCCATGATAAGTCGTTTCGGTCCTTTGAATTGCGCCGGGGATATCATTCTCCAAGCCGCTCATCACAATTTGGCTGCCTTCGGCGCTTCCGTACTTGAAGCTCATCACCAACTCCGGGACGAGGGATTCGTCGATGGTCCCCACGTCAGTCTCAGCTACCGTATGGATTTCGGGTTTAACCCTCAGGTTGTACGTAGATGACGAGGTCCCGGTCTCGGCGTCGATTACCGCCTTTAGCTCCTCGAACCAGG
>SOKQ01000008.1 GCA_004375695.1 Hadesarchaea archaeon
AGCTCCTCCACCCGAAGAGCGGCCAGCCCCACCCGAAGAACAACCTGCTCAACCCCCCCAACCCCCCGAGGAGAAGCGAGAAAGTGGTGAAAGTGTTTAATTACAAGCAGGTCATCGTCGTTCGAGCCGACCTTGAGATGAGTCCGGGAAAACTCGCGACGCAGGTTGCACATGGCGCGGTTGTTGCGTTTGAACGAGCACGCAAAAAACACCGAGAATGGGCAGAAGCTTGGTTGAACGAGGGGCAGAAAAAGGTGGTGGTTAAAGTGGCGAGCGAGCAGGAGTTACGAAGGCTGCAAAAGCGCGCAGAGGATCTTGGCATTCCCGCTGAGCTGATCCAGGATGCCGGGTTGACCGAGTTGCCCCCAAGTACGACGACGGTACTCGCAATCGGCCCAGCGCTAAACGAGGTTGTTGACCCGCTTACGAGCAACCTACCTCTCCTTTAGGTGAAGAGATGAAGCTGAGCGATGTTGGCGAAAGAACACTGGTCGAGCTTGCCCGCAAAATTTGCAAGCGTGGAGCCCGCGTCAGGGTAGGCATAGGCGATGATGCAGCAGCGCTAGATTTGGATAGTCGCAATTGTGCAGTCGTGACAACTGATATGCTTGTCGCAAGCAGGCATTTCCCACCGGGTACCTCACCCGAGCAGATGGGCCGCAGGGCGGTCGTGGTCAACCTGAGCGACCTAGCAGCGATGGGCGCGAAACCTTTGGGGCTGATTTTCTCGGTGGGCCTGCCGAAGAGGCTTAAGGTAAAATTTGTCGAGCGGCTCGTGCGGGGCATGGATGTGGCCGCGCGCGAACACGGCACTTACGTTATCGGCGGGGACTTGAGCGAAAGCAAAGAGGTGGTCATATCAGGGGCAGCCTTTGGTATCGCCCGCAAGCGGGAGCTCCTGACGCGTTCTGGGGCGAAGGTGGGTGATCTCATTGCGGTGACGGGCAGACTCGGAGCAGCCGCGGTGGGTTTGAAACTCCTGCTCAAGCGGCTTCCGGTCAAGAGCTACCGTGCGCTGGTCAGAGCCCAGCTCGAACCGAGAGCGCGTGTGCGGGAGGGCAGAGCTTTGGCACGGAGTGGCTTCGTCACCTCGGCGATAGATGTGACAGATGGGCTGGCGGCAAACCTCTGGCAACTTGCGAAGGAGAGCAAGGTGAAAATTGTTATTGACCGCGATAGTGTACCCGAACACCCGCTTGTCAGAAAATTTGCGGTCGAGCATGGTTTCAATGTAGATAATCTCGTGCTCCTTGGAGGGGAAGATTTTGAATTGCTCTTCACGGTCCGACCGCGAGGCTGGGAAAAAGTTCGGCTGGCGCTCAAGCGCATGGGCACAACGGCAACCATGATCGGATGTGTAGCCAGAGGCAAGGGAGTTTTTATTCAGGCGAAGGGAAAGACACGAGCGTTGCCAAATCGCGGTTATGAGCATTTCAGATGAGCAAAAATATGCTGAATGATTCGCGGGTAAAAGAAGTTGGCCGAAAACGATTTGGCGGAGTGCCTGTCCAATTTCAAAAAGATTTACTCTCTTTCCAAAAAATACACGTCCTCAAAGGGTCAAAATTCTATCGCGCAAGACATTACAAGATTGTCTGCACACAACCCACAGTGGATTACTGTGATTTCCCAAGCTACTGTCTTCATGTCTCTTGTGTTTCTATTGTGCAAATTCTTGCTTTAACAAGTACTCGAAAAGTTACTTGTCGATCTCTCAATCCTTTGTAAAGTCGCCTATACTTCCAGTTTGAGGGAAAAACCGTGCCCCCGCAACCCTCATAACTCTTTCTCACCTTGTATTTTTGGGGTTGAAGTTGGATCTCCACGCGACCATCGACGGGCTGAGCTTCCAGGAGAAAAAAGTCCTGCTTGCTCTCCAAGAGCTTGGCGGGAGGGCTGGAATCTCAGACCTCGCTGGACACGCCGACCTTGACCAGTCCACTATAATGCGGGCTGTGCTCGCCCTATCCGAACATGGCCTGATGGGGGTGCGAGAGAAAAAGTCTTCGAAAGCCGCAATCCTCCCAGAAGGTCTAGAATACGCGCATGATGGATTGCCCGAGCGAAAGATGCTTGTGACTTTGGCCAGCAGCGGCCCGGAAGCCGTCAACGAGGTAGCTGCCCACGCCAACCTGAGTGAGGAACGAAATCAGATTGCTCTCGTGTGGCTCAAGCGCAAGGGCTGGGCCGAATTTACCAAGAGGGATGAAAAGACCGTGCTAGCCATGACCGAAAGCGGCAGCGAGGCACTCTCCCAGAAGTCAGCCGACGAAAAGCTGCTCGATTTGCTAGCAGCCCAAGCGCGCAACGTAGACGAGTTGTCTGCTGATATGAAAGAACCGCTTCGCACTTTGGTGGAGCGGAAGCTGGTTAAAGTTGAGGAGGAAACATGGCGCGAGCTGGAGCTGTCCGACCTAGGAAATCAAGCGCTGAAACTAGGCATCAAACTTGTCGAAGAGGTAAGCGAGCTTAGCCACGAGTTGCTCACTAGCGGGCGCTGGCGAGAGGCAAAGTTCAGGCGCTACGATGTGGTAGCCCCGGTGACCCCGGCTCATCCAGGAAAGGTTCATCCCCAGCAACAGGTCATCGACGAGCTCCGCGAGATCTTGCTCGAGATGGGGTTCGTCGAGATCAAAAGTAACATGGTCGAATCGGAGTTTTGGAACTTCGACGCCCTCTTTCAAGCTCAAGATCATCCCGCTCGCGAAATCCACGACAGCCTCTCGCTCTCGAAGCCGGAGCGGACTAAATTGCCATCGCCTGCTTTGGTCAAACGGGTGGCAGCGGCGCACGAGCGCGGCGTTGCAGGGTCGACAGGCTGGGGTTACAAATTCAGCGTCGACATCAGTCAAAGGCCAATACTGTGCTCGCAGACTACCGCCGCGACCGTTCGCTACTTGGCTTCACATCCGGAGCCGCCAGTCAAAGTGTTCTGCATCGACCGCGTGTACCGCCATGAAAAAATCGACTATAAACATCTCGCCGAATTCTACCAAGCCGAGGGGATAGTGATGGACCCCAAGCTCACGCTGCGCGACATGCTCGGGTACCTCAAACAGATAATGCTCAAGCTGGGGTTCTCGAAAATAAGGTTCAGGCCGGGATATTTCCCCTACACCGAGCCATCGGTAGAAGCGGATGTGTACTTCCCCGAAAAGCGTGAGTGGCTTGAGGTTTTGGGCGCAGGAATGTTCAGGCCTGAGTTACTCCACCCGCTAGGCGTCAAACATCCCGTCCTCGCCTGGGGGATTGGATTCTCGCGTCTGGCCATGATTCGGCTGGGCATCGAAGATATTCGAAACCTCTTCAACAACGATCTCGAATGGCTTCGCACGAGGAGGATGATTTAGATGCCTTCGATCACCGTCAACTACCGCGACCTCTGCAAGCTGGTTGGCAAGCGAATTGAGTCTACGCAACTCTGTGAGCGTTTGGGTATGTTGGGGATAGAAACCGAGGCCGCCGGCGACGAGCTCAAGCTTGAAATTACTCACAACCGCCCGGACCTGCTCAGCCCTGAAGGGGTAGCACGGGCACTTAGAGGCTTTTTAGGTGTGGAGACGGGATTACCTCTCTACAAGCTGAGCACATCTGGAGTGACGGTTGAGGTCGACCTGAGCGTTAAGGCCATCAGACCCTTTATCGCGGCTGGCGTCGTGACAAACGTGAAGCTGACCGATGAAATCGTGGCATCGCTTATGCAGGTCCAAGAGAAGCTTCACGCCTCACTGTGTAGAAATCGGCGCAGGGGCTCGATAGGCGTCTACGACCTCGACACCGTCAAGCCGCCCGTGCGCTACACCACCACGCTGCCCGATGGCATCCGTTTCGTTCCGCTGGAATTCGCCCGGGAGCTCACGCCAGCTCAAATCCTGCGCGAACACCCGAAGGGCATCGAGTATGGATCGATCATGCAGGGGCGGCCCCGCTACCCACTGCTAATCGACTCCCGAGGTGTGGTGCTTTCCATGCCTCCAATCATCAACAGTGAAGAAACACGCGTCACGAGCAACACAAAACGACTATTCATTGATGTCACGGGCGAGGACGAGCGCGTGGCGAACCAATCCCTAACGATCTTGATGACCGGACTGGCGGAGCGAGGTTTTGGGATTCAGTCGGTCGCGGTTAAGTACCCGAGTAGACGCGTTCGAACGCCCGACCTCCGCCCCATCCGACACCGCCTGAGCACGCGCGCCACAAACGAGTTCATAGGCCTCAACCTGAAACCGAAGGGAATCGCCAAGATTGCGAAAAACATGCGCTACGGCGTTGCAGGCATCAAAGGTGAAACCCTGACGCTACTGGCCCCGCCCTATCGAGGCGACCTAATGCACGAGGTTGATCTCATCGAAGATATAGCCATAGGCTACGGCTACGACCGGCTCAAGCCCACGTTGCCCAAGGTGGTGACCACGGGCGAGCGGGCATCGGTCGAACGACTCAGCGAGCGGGCCAGACGAGTTTTGACGGGGCTGGGATTCATGGAGGTCATGACTTACACTCTCACCAACCCGCACATGAATTTCGAGCTCATGCGTGTGGAGGGCGAGGCCGCGGAGATCGCGAATCCGGTGTCGGAGGAGTACACAATCATCAGGAACTCGCTACTCCCCTGCTTGCTCTCGGTGCTGCGAGCGAACCGACGCAACCCGCTACCTCAGCTGGTGTTTGAGGTTGGTGACGTCGTTGTGCTGGATGAGAGTATTGAAACGAGTGCGCGAAATGTGCGCCGTGCCGCAGCAATGGTGATAGGTGAAGGAGCGGGGTTCACCCAAATCAAAGCCGTTGCGGAGGCCTTGCTCCGAGAGTTAGGCATCGCCCATGAGGTCCGCCCTATCGAGCACCCCAGCTTCTTAGAGGGTCGAGCGGCAGAGTTCGTCTCTGATGGCGAGAGTTTGGGCATAGCTGGCGAGATTCATCCAGAGGTCATCCTAGGATTCGAGCTTGGTCACCCGATCGCGGCGTTTGAGCTTGAGTTAAAAAAGTAAAGCTTTTACTCCACAAAAAACCAACTTTAAACTGCGATGAAGGAACAATCCGCGGGAATCGAGAGCTGGCGTGATCTATGAGCGTCGGTGCATCACTGCGGGAACACTGGAGCAACCCGTCGGCAATCGTGCCAAAATTGGGTCCTCGTCCGAGCAATTGGCGGGAACACCTAGTGATGATTTCGAGACAACCCTGGCGCGGAACACGGCGGACGGCCTCCGAGAAAACCCGCCATCGAGGGTTAGCGGGTGAAGGACGTCGAAAAGACAGCCTATGAAGTCCGCTGTTAGTTGTGTCGGGGACATCGGGGGCCAATTTCGTTCATCACCGCGAATGTGTGTTAAAAAGAAACTAAATTCAAGTTTCAAATGAGCAGCAAACGAACTCCGGGTTTTTCCCTTTCCAACACGAGCTCTATCATTGCAGGTACTTCCCAATCCTTGAATGGCCACCTTCTGTAGTCCCTGCCTGTATTTGTAACGCTAAAAAAGGGCATTCACAAAATCCGAGGATAAACTTAAATTTGCTGAAATTCGGTTAACTCTAGGGGGTGGTATAGTAAGTGGCGAGAAAAAGAACAAAACATGCTAATAAAAAGGCGAGGCCTCGGAGGAAATCTCCAAGCGTGGGGCTTGAAACGTTGGCTGGTGGGGGTGAAGGACTTTTATCTGAAATTCTGACAGGCGCACTGCCCACCGAGAGCAAACCAGCTGCAAAGCTTGCAGAGAAGCCTGCTCCGTCTACGGCAGTAATCAGAGAAACGGCGCCCAAAGTTGGAAAAGTGGTTGATAGCTACGGTCATACCGAAATAGTATCTATCGCGGGGGAAACCCTGCCGATGTACAGGTTGAAATTGCCGGAGCTGACGAAACAGGAATTAAAGTTACTCAATATTGCAAAAGAGAAAGCGATAGAGGAAGTTAGGATCGACCCGGACAAAATCCCCGACCCGGCTGAACGTCGGAACACCATCATGCGTGAGGTTTTAAAAATACTCGAACGCGAGAGCAAGGGGATGTACATCTCGCCGGGAAGGCTAACGCACTTAGGGGAAGCCGCAGTGCGGGACATGATCGGTTATGGCCAACTCGACCCTATAATCGCGGATGACCAACTTGAGGACATATTGGTGACGGCGGTGGGCAAGCCCGTTTACGTCTACCATCGAAAACACGGAATGTGCTCCACGAACGTGGTCTTTGAGAGTGAGGAATCAATCAAGTATCTCATAGACAAAATGGCGCGCGTCGTGGGCAGGCGGATAGACCAGCAGACGCCTTTGCTCGACGCACGGTTGCCCGACGGAAGCCGGGTGAACGCGACCATACCGCCGGTCTCTCTTGATGGACCGACTATCTCAATAAGAAAGTTCCGCAAGGACCCGCTTACGATAATCGATATCCTAAACTTAGGCACCATCTCAACAGATTTCGCGGCGTTCCTCTGGCTGGTCGTGGACGGATTTGGCATCAAGCCCGCAAACATTCTATTCGCGGGGGGAACGGGCTGTGGAAAGACGACCACCCTCAACGCCGCCATCACTCTCGTTCCCGAACGGGAGCGCATCCTCTCGATCGAGGACACCGCCGAGCTTCAACTTTCCCACAAACACTGGGTTAGACTTGAGACGCGCCCGCCAAACGTCGAAGGGCGCGGAGAGGTCACGATGAATGATCTGGTTAAAAATGCACTCCGGATGAGACCGGACCGCATGATCGTAGGAGAAGTTCGAGGTCCTGAAGCACAGACGATGTTCACCGCGATGAACACCGGTCATGATGGTTGTTGTGGCACCCTGCACTCGAACAGCGCGGTCGAGACGATTTCCCGCCTGACTGAGCCCCCGATGGCTGTGGCCCCAATAATGATTCCTGCCCTCGATATCATCGTGATGCAACAACGCATCTACCACCGCCAGAAGGGACAGATTAGAAGGGTCACCGAGGTCTCCGAGGTTACTGGTTTGGAGGGTGGCAAACCCCAGCTCAGCCGCATCTTCAAGTGGAATCCCCGCACGGACGTGGTCGAGCCGACTGGTGTCCCAAGCAAGATCAAGCGCACGATAGCCGAGTTTAGCGGGATGAGTGGGAGCGAGATTGAGATTGAAATCGAGAAGCGTGCAGCAGTACTTGAGTGGATGAAACATCAGGGCATGCGAAACATCTTCGAGGTGAGTGGAGTCATCCAAAATTACTACCGAGACCCAGCGGAGACGCTAAAACGCGTGCGGGCTGAGAAGGGCGCCAAGCGTCGTTAGTGGTTTCATGCCAAAGAAAAAAGTTAAAAAGCCGGGGTCGGTGAAGCGATTTTTCTCTACAGTTGGCGGCGGTGTGATAAAAACAGGCGCAGTAGCACAGCGTGTGGGTGAGGCCGTCAAGGTTACGAAGGGGCCTAAAGCTCCGGAAAAGACTGATGAGGTTGCCCGAAGGCTACGCGAACTAAAACGACTCGAGACCTTGCGTGGGGGAGAGCTCGCTGCAGAGCGTAAGCTGATGGATGATAAAAAATGGGAGGCGCGCGTGGAGTTAAAGAGATCGCTATCGGAACGCCTCTCCGAAATCTTCTATTCCCCCCTCAAGCGCCCGGCGCAGCGATTGGCCAAGTTCTTCAAGGGGTTGGATGGGGACCTCTACAAGGCTAACATCAGGATTGCTCCTGCGCATTACGTGGCATTCATGATCGGGGTGGGCCTCATCGTGAGTGTCTTTGCATTCGTCCTTATGCTCCTGTTTTTGCCCATTTTATTTGCCCTGGTGGGTGGGGTGTTTGCGTTCCTGCTCGCACTGATTTTCAGTAGAACTCAGCCCAAGCGTAAGGCTAAGGCGCGCGTAGTTGGGGTAAATCGTGTGATCCCGTACGCTATGAGGCACATGGCGACGCAGCTTTCATCTGGCATAGGCCTCCCGGAAACGATTACTTCAGTTAGTCGGGCTGATTATGGCGCTCTTTCGGAGGAGTTTGACCGGATCATCCGTGACATGCATACAGGGATGAGCATGGAAGAGGCACTAACGACGATGACCCAGCGGGTGGACTCCGAGCCGCTTCGTCGAGCAGTTCGCCAGATTCAGCGCACCTTACGGACGGGCGGCGACTTGGCGGGCATCCTCCACACGTTGGCCGATGAAACAGCTTTCGAGATGCGCATGAAACTCCGGGACTACACCCAATCACTCAACATGCTCACGATGATCTACATGTTCGCCTCCGCGGTAATCCCGGCCATGCTTCTGGTTATGATAGCAGTTGGTGGCCGAATGGGCGGGATGATGTTTACTTCAACGAGTGCGGCAGTCCTCTTTCTGATTATCATCCCATTCATGTTGTTATACTTCGTTGTGATGATCAAACGCTTCGAGCCGAGGTTATGAAGATGGGGTTGGTTAAAAAAATGACGGCGTTTGCGAAGCGCGTGTTTCCAGAGAAATTCCTGCACAACCTCGACCGCAGGCTGGAGTCAACGAAAATCGCACTCGTTGCTGAGGAATACGTGGGTGTGACTCTCCTAGCGACGATACTCGTGGGTGTGGCCGCGGGTTTCATAGGCATGCTCCTGCAGTTCCCCCTTCCAGCACCTCTGCTCGCAATCCTCGTAGCCATCGCCACCTTTCCAGCGCTGACGATTGGGGTGCCCTATTATCTGGCCCAGCGTAGGGCTGATGAGCTGGAGAAAGCGTTACCAGATGCCCTCCGTCAGATGGCGAGCACTCTGCGGGCTGGGATGGGGATAGATGTGGCGATGGATGATCTCGTGAAGTCGAAGTATGGCGTGCTCTCGGATGAGTTCAACCGGGTAGTGACTGAAATCCGCCGGGGAAGGACACTTGATAGCGCCCTCTTGGCTCTAGCGCGGAGGTCTAATTCGCCCCTCTACGAAAGGGCCTTTCACCTGATTGTCGAGGGAATCGAGCGCGGCGCGGCACTCGCCAGCGTGCTCGACTCAGTCTCCACGGACATCAAGGAGGTGCACGCGATCCAGCGTGAGAGACAGGCAGCCACCATGCAGCAAGTGCTCTTCCTGCTTGTCGTGGCCCTCTTTGCAGTTCCCTTCATAGTCGGCCTCACTGTGGCGGTGAGCGGAATTCAGATAGGTAGGGGCCCAGCGGCAGGTGCAGGCCTGCCAGCAGAGATGAGTACGATCGCCATGGCGTACATAGTGATCCAAGCGCTCATCTGCTCGCTCGCGGTTGGAGTGATTCGCTACGGCAAGATGTTAAAAGGTCTAACTTTCGCCGTGCCCTTTATGATAGTCTCGGCAATCGTCTTCTATGTTGCCCAGAATATCATTGGAGGCATTGCGCCAGTTTAGCGTTCCATGCCGAGCTCCTGTAGGTCCTTATAGATTGTATCGCGCGAAACGCCGAAGCTCTTGGCTACTTGTACAAGGTTGATCGCTTTCGAGTCATTGCCGAGTAATCGAAGTACCACCGCTAGGCGTTCTCTACGTTCCCCCAAACTGAGCTTCCCAACTTTTTTAGGCACTTCCTCATTCACCGCAACGATGAGCGTAGCGTAGGTGCGCTTTGGTAAAGGAGGGGTGATGAACTTCAGGTAAAACCCGACAATCTCCCCTCGCAGTTTCGCTAACCGTGCATTTATTTTCTCTTGGGCGCGACGAAGGGCAACCGCCTCACTACCGCCGACTTCATTCACCCAAAGGATGCATTTCGGCCTGACATCACTTTCGTCTATCACCAAGGCTATGCGCGCAATCCCCCCAGTCAAACCTGAGCTGACGCGCACCTCCATTCGGGTTATGCATCCCTGCATTTTCGCAAGCTTCTCGTTAAGTTCAGTTGCGGCTCGCTTGAGAGCCTTTTGCACGTTTGTAGCTCGCCGGACGCAGCTCAGAACTTGCAAGTTTATCAAAATAAGTTGGACGGTAGGTGTTTTTAAGGTTTGTCTACAAAAATGTCGACTTTTACTCAGAAATGTGGGGGCATCTTTATAACCCCAATTTAAGAAGATTCCCATAAAGAGGTGAAAAAAATGAGGTTGTCTAAAAAGGGTCAAGGCGCTACCGAATACCTGTTGATGCTTGCTGCAGTGTTGGTCATCGTTGCAATTGCAGTTTACTACGTTACAGCGGGAGGGGCAGCTAAACCAAATATACAGTTAACCGCAGTAGTTGATGGTACAAGCATCAAATTGGTAGCTACAGGTGGAACTGATACATGCCCGGCTAATGATTGGAAATATGCTGTTTATTTAGAAAACGCGAGCCCCACATGGGATGATGGAACTGCCACGCTGTCTTCTACAACAGATATGGTTTTGAAGAGTAATCTCGCAGCGGGAACAACATACAAGGTGAGGGTGCAGCATATACCAACAGGGCAGTACTTCGTTGATACGACCAAAACAATAGCGTAACAGTAGCGTCTTAAAAGTTAAAGTTTTTTCCTTTTTTTCTTTTTTTATTTTTAGATATTTAGTACATAAATCGGGAAAATGGTTAAATTTAACATCTATGAATGCCAATATTTTTATTGGTGGCAAAGTGGAAGAACGTTCACAAGGGGCAACCGAGTACTTGTTGATGTTAGGGGCCGTGCTGGTACTCGTAGCCGGCATAGTTGCTTCTATCTTCCTCACCTCTCAAACCTTAGGTTCAAACGTTAGCGGCCAAATCGATAACGTAATGGAGAACGTCGTCATCCCAAGCCTCGTTGGGACACTTTTCTAAACAGGGGCCTAATAGGTAAGTGAATCAATCAAAAGAAAAGGGGCATACTTGTAGAGTGGATGGGTTTTCTTGAGCCGTTCACGTGTGAAGCTTTCCGCATTTTGAGTATTTCATCGATGTTGTGGATTACTTGGACTTCCCCAAGATCGCTTTTACCTTTGCCCCTCGGAGCCCCAGCATCGGTCGCTCCACGCTGATTTTTACCAAGTCCCCTCTCTTGATTTTGGCGAAGCTCTCCACCACGTACAGGCCCGACTTCACGTTGCTGCAGATGTCGTAGCTTACTCTGACCACCGCCCGCTTGCCCCGAAACTCTTCAACCGTGCCGTAGGTGAAGTTCCGGCCGTACTTGAGCCTGAACGCCGCAAATGCCACGAACACGAATCCCATCGCTGCCAACGGAGGAATGAGTGCCAGGTGGAGTGCCTCGATTGAGAACTCGATAGGGGAGTGTCGGAGTGCCAGCACAAAGACCCAGGCGATGGCCACACACATGATCACGAAGCTTCGGTAGGCGGGATAGTCTCGTTTGAATGCGTGCTTGAGCTGAGTTGCCGTCAAGTAGAATAGGTAAGCGCTCAGCGCAAGAAGCAGGGGAGTAAAGATAAAAATTTCTGCAGGCAACAACGCGATGTAGATTACCGCAACCACGAAGAGCGAGAGAATCGCCAGCTGCGCCTTTAGCATCACGTACTCGGGCCATCCCGCGTGGCGCCGCTCGAAGAATCCTTGGAGCACAGGGGGAATTCCTAGTTTGGGTTTTGGTGTGGCCTTTTTCTTTACTTGTGCTCTGCGCCTAAACTTGCTCGGCAATTTCTCCACGCTCAAGACCGCATCGCCAACCTTGCGGAAGAAATCGGCCCACCTGGAGCTCTTGCGCGCCATTCTTTATCACCGTTTTGAGATTAATCCTCCTTTCTCACCTTAGCTCCACTATCGTAAAGTACCGCACGGCACCTCTTGGGTCCCTGACGTAGACAGGGACCTCAGTGTTTTCTCCGTATGTGGCGGGTCCAATATCCACGAGTAATCCAGTAGCTGCTCGGTAGTTGTCAGCGAGCTTACTAAGCGTAATGTCGGCATTATCGATTAGCAGGCTCTCATCCCACAAATCCTCGACCACGCGCTCGATATCCTTCCCGATATAAAACACCTTGTCAGCGGAGGCCTGCAGCGCGGTCGCTTCTCCACCCATCTCGATGATTGTAAAGCAGGAGGCCGCCAGCAGTATAGCCGGTAACACGAGCAGGAGCGCGATTCCGCTCAGCACGAATCCACGTTGGTCCCGCCTCAGTTTCATATTCCCGGCCCCCGCCACACGTAGAGGGTGATGGAATCAAATATGTTCTCAGGTGGGACGCCCCTAACGTACGTCCTGAAGTAGTAGTCGTGGACGCCACCGCCGCCCCACGTCCAACTCCCGCCGCTATCGCCACTCTTCCAGACGTGCCCTTCCAGATATATATCGCTTGGCTTGTACTCAACCCACTTGTACGTGCCCCCGTCCCCGACGTCCTCTGGCTCATGCAGAACGATGGAGTAATAGACGCCGGCAGTTACTGAAGCCGGTGAGGTGAAGGTAAACTCATATTCCTGACCCGTCTCGGAAGTGACGTCGCTCGTGGTCATACTGGCTAAGACGGTGCTCCCCGGTGGGTCGTCGGCTCCAGCACAATCCCTGATCTCGATAGTTAACACTCCTGGGTTTTTCTCTTTCTTTAGGTAGAGGGCAACCTTAGTGAGTGCCCCCGCCAGACCAGCAACAAAGGTTTGAGCTTGCCACGTCTTGTCTTTAATCTCGTGCCACTCACCCTCCGAGCGGTTGGGGTTGTCTTGGTCGAGCTGGTGGAGGAACGCTGAAACACGGGCTGCAACGGCGATTTCCTCGGCATTTATGAATTTACTATACCACTCATCGTGATTTCCAGCGCTTGGGTAAACGTTATCTAGGCGAGGATTGCTTTCGTTTCCTATTAGAAACCTAAACTGTACTTCACCTGGCAAGATTTTTCGTAGCTCGTTTTCGGCAAGTTCCTCAGCCAAAGAGTTTTCCCCTTCAACGAGCAAGTTTATGATGTTGTCTAGCGTGCCTGAAAGCTGCATCACCTCGAGCGCATCGTTGGCATGACGTTCCAAGCGCAGGTATCCGTGCTGCCCGTAGATGAGTTCAGGGCTGCTCACGTGAACTACCCCTGCCATCACAATCATCACAACTAGCATCGCCAGCGTCGCGTCGAGGCTGAAGATGAACCCCCTTCGGTCCCTTCGAAAACTCATGGATTTACCTCCATAGCTTCACCTCGAGTGTCGCGGGCAATGTTTCTAGCGCAAGAGTCGTCGTATCTGGATCTGAGCACGAGGGAATAATAACAACATAGATCCGAAGCCACCCTGGAGCCTGAGGCTCAAATTTAATGCCTAAGAAATTCAGAGTAGGATCTTCATGAAGCTGTACACCAACGTTGGGATCATTCTCTATCCCTCCATGTTCAACTCTGTAAGGTACATTTGGATTTGGGAAGATCTCTTGCGTCTTGACTGTAGCGTTAAAAGTATAGTCAGGATCTGAATATGGCAGGGCAGCGGCCTTATTCACCCAAATACTAACCCGTACATTCCCCGCACCTTGTACGATGATATACCAGTCAAAGGCATCGAGTTCACCAAGGTAGATGTTAAACTCTAAGTTATCTGTTAGTAATCCGGGAGATTCCTTTACTATTCTTCCTGAATCACCCTTGAGTGCCGTCCCGTATTTCACTGCGACCAAACGTCTGACAGTCACGACCTCAAGAGAGTTCTCAGCCCCGGAGTTCTCCCCAACCTCTCCGGTGATCCATCTTGGAAAAGCGTGCCACAACTCATTTTCATCCTCATCAAGTATTCTAATTTCAAAATTCTCTGATTCACCAAAGAGTTTCTTTATCGCTTCTACTGCGCTGGCATTCACTAGGGCCACCCAATTATCGCTATTAGTTAGGCGCCTGAGTTGCCCAAACTTCATAACAGATATTGTATTCGGGACGGGGTTCCCCTCATTTTCCTCCGCAAATCCCGGGGTTTCCAACGTTTCGGAATTTTCCTCCCAGTTCTCCGGTTTGCCAAGCGTTTTCACGAGCACATCTGCGGCATCGTTCGCCACGCGCTCAAGCGAGTAGCGGAGCGCGTACTCCTCGGCCTGCCTGCGCGCCTGCTCAAGCGCCAGCCCGGAGTAGCTCACCACGAGCACCGTCAGGGTCAGCGCAAAGAACATGTCGAGGGTGAAAATTTGTCCTCGCTCTTTCATTTGCTCACCCTCGTTACCTCCACCACCACATCATAGGTGTAGTAGCTAGTTTTGACAGGTTCTGCAGTTTCTGGAAGGAAACCGACGATGGCATTGTAAACGTGCTTGAGTGCCCCCATCCTGATGTTGTCTGAAATGGCCTGGTTATCCGGTGGTGGCCCGCCTCTCACCGTGACATGAACCGTTATAATGCCCGAGTCGAAGTCGAGCTGTTCGATATCAATTGCACACCCGTACTCGATGTCCAAGGCGGCAATTTCATTTTCCGCTCCAGCACGAACTGCCGACATCACGACTGCCGTCTCGTTGTTTCCAGCACCCGAATATAGGAGCGATGCAACCGCCACGAGGATTGCCCCGACGAGAATCAACATCTCCGCGCTGGATTGGCCCCTCATGCTTTCGTGACCTCCACGTTGTCGCCCACCCAATGCACCAGAATTGTATTTTCCAAATCTTCCTGCCCCAACACGAAATTCTCAACGTTTTTGCAGACGACCACCACACTGACAGCCCCCCAAGCCGAATTTTCCACTAAGATCTGCCGCGTGGTATTGTCGAAACTAATTTGGTAAAAGTAGCTTCCAATTTTAGAAGGCAGGTCCACGCAGAGCTCGAAGTTCGACCCATTCGCATACACAGTGTTTATCGCCGCAGCGAGCTTGTCACCAACACTTCTGGCCTCCAACCTAGCGCCCATCAGTCCGGCGGCTTGATTTCGCCCTTCGTAAATGTTTAAAAATGATGCTGAAACCATCAGGAGAAGCATCACCGCGAACACCGCGTCAATCGAGAAAAATCCTCGCTCGCGAAGTCCCATCGTCAGCCCTCCACCGGCTTAATGTTTATTGTGATTTTGTAGTTGTCCGGGGTGAGACTATTGCTGGCACTCGACCACTCGACAATTGCCGTGTAGGTTCCAGCCGAGAGGTTTTGTAGGGAACCGTCAAACCCGTACCTGAGATTACTTTGAACATTTTTGGTTCCGCTCGAGATCTCTAGGCTGATCGTGAGCTTGTTCTCCGTGAGCTGCAAGTCCCAGCTGCGGTCCATGGGGAAACTCACGCTTTTCACCGCCCCCTTTCCATTGCTGTACACGGAGTTTATCGCCCCGGCGATCGCATCGGCGGCGGATCTAGCTTGGGAAAGATATAAGGTATCTCTTCCAGCATCCCGCGCAGGGTTTATCATCTGCCCGAACGTGACCGTAGCGAATATCACCAACACGACCGAAAAAATGAGCAAATATTCGACGGCTGCTTGCCCTCGCATCTTCAAGCCACCTCGATATCTGAGATTACAATGTACCTCAGGCCACCCTTGTACTCGTACGTGAAAGTCGTCCGATGTAGACCCGAGCTAACCTTGAAGTTTTCATCTCCAACGATCACACGGTTTTCATTATTCTCGCTCGGCAGAAGGGTCTCGAGCAGTATGATGGCCTCGCGTTTGTTGTCCCACTCGCCGTTTCCATCTAGGCCAAGCCAGATTTGGACATCCATGCGATTGTCGGGGGCGACATCGTTATCGGTGGTGTCTATCCCATCGACGTTCACATCCGCGTATATTTTTACTACCCCTTTCGGCAGCCAGTACTCAACCGTCTGCTTTGAACCAACGCCTGCGGCATAAACAGTGTTGAGAGCATTTGCTATCGCGCCCGCGGCCTCGCGCGCATCCGCAAGCTTTGAGACCGTCTCGGCGTCGGCGCGCGCTTGATTGTACATCGGCATGGTAATCGTGGCGAGGATTATAAGCAATCCCGAGATCACGACGATAAACTCGACGCTAAGCTGACCTCTCACTTTGACCACGTTGAAAATTTTGCCGCGTCAGTATTAACTTTTCTCTTGGCGTTGCTCAAAAATCACGAAATCGGCTAGTTTTGCTTGGGTGGCTCGATTAAACAGCAGATTTTAAGTTATTCGGGCAAATGAATATCGGGTTCCATGGCACGCATTATAGTATTTGCATCCGGTAAAGGTGGAACCGGGAAGACCACTGTGGTTGCAAACTTAGGCACGGCGCTCGCACAACTCGGTAAAAAGACAATTGCCCTAGACGCCGATGTGACCATGGCGAACTTGGGGCTGATACTCGGTCTAGAAGGAAAAAAAATAACATTGCACGAGGTGCTCTCAGGTAAGAAAAAGGCCAAGCAAGCGGTTTACAATGGCCCAGCTGGCCTGAAGGTAGTGCCATGCGGGATGTCGTTGAACGGAGTCCAAAAAGTCAGACTCGAGCGGTTGAAAAAAGTGGTGTTGGGCCTCGCCGCTAATGTAGATTTCTTGCTCGTTGACAGCCCATCCGGGATGGGGCACGATTCGATAACCGCGCTGGCCGTTGCTCAAGAGGCCATCTTTGTGATAACTCCAAATTTTGCCTCTGTTTTAGAAGCCATGAAGATAAAACGTGTTGCGGAACGCCTTCATGTAAAATCACCTGAGTTGATAATTAACCGCGCAAGCGGGGAGCGCACAGATCTTCCTCAAAAGGAAATAGAGTCCATCTTGGAGTTGCCCGTGCTCGGGGTTATTCCTGAAGATATTGAAGTCAAGCACGCAATAGCTCTCGGTGAAGCTGTGGTCGTGCGTTCGTCAAAAGCACCAGCCGCGAAAGCATTCAAAAAATTGGCCGCAACACTTCTCAATCAGAAGCCGCGCATGGCGTGAGTGGTGAAGCCAAAGCATAACCTCTGTGGGTATCCATGTCCAAGTTCCAAAGGATAGTTTTCCTTGCGACGCGGTTCGATAAACTTTAAATTTAGGCAGACGACGATAAGTTATGCCAAAAAAGCACTCACAGGTTAAAAGCGCGGCGACAATAAAGCGGGATCTGGAGATAACAGAGCGAGAACTCCGTCACATCACAGAGTTTCAGTGGATTTACGCAAAACGGATGTTAAGATTTGGGTTTGCTTCCTGGATCTTCGGGTTGCTCTTGTTTCTCCTAATCTTGGTCGTCCGTGGTTTAGAATTTCTAGGCAGATTGTCCCTGGCGTACCCCCTCTTAATAATCGCTATCGCGGTACCGGTTTTGATAACGGCCTTCTCCGTGCGCAGGTTTAACGCGAAAATCAAGCGTTTTGAGCGCATCCGAAAGCTGCTGCTGACAGAGTATGAGACGGCAATCCTGAAGCGTGCCAGCGCCCTCATTAAGAAAAAGTGATCATGCAGTGGACTTTCTGGTTCTCATTTCCACTAGCTTTTTGGCTAATGCTTTGATAGCCTTCGAAGCAGGTGACTTTGGGCTTGCGTCGACCGCGATTTTTCCTAAGTTGAAAGCTTTCTTGATGTTTACATCCTCAGGCACCTCCGCGAGCACTGGTAAGTTGAGTAGATGCCCGATCTCCAGGCTTGTGAGTTCAAACTCCTCTTGAAGTACGCGATTGATGACGACGCCGATGGGCTTCAAACCAAAAAAATCCGCTATCAGGCGGGTCTTCATCATGTCTGAAGCTGCCGCAATTTCGGGGAGAGTGATTAACAACACTTCCTGTCCCGCACGGAGCGCCGCAACAGTTTCGCGCCGCAACCCTCCGGGAGCATCAATGAGCAGAAACTCTGTCTTTATCGGCAGTTCTTTCAACACCTCCGGTAAACGGTTGGGCAATGCCTTTTTCACTTGATCGAGCGTGACCCCAGCGGGTATTATTTTTAGACCAGAGGGACCTCGGTAGATGACATCGCTCAGTGGAATCTTGCCGGCGAGCACATCATTCAGGGTATAAGGTACCTTCTCGAGTTTGAACATCGCCCCGAGATTTGGGGTCGTCAAACTGGCGTCCAATACCACGGTCGTTTTACCCATTTTAGCTATCGCGAGGCCAAGATTCGCCGTTAGAGTGCTACGCCCGACGCCCCCTTTGCCAGATCCAAGCACTATTCGGCGCACGTGATGCCCGTAACAGACATTAACTCACTCGATTAAAATAATGCGGCTTTCGGCTACTTCCAAGATAAATTGGTGTCAGTTTAACGAAAAATTTGATGCCAAAAATTGTTGAAATTGGGGCAATTGGTCATGAAAAAGCATTTTGATGTGTTTTGCCTGCTGGTGCCGAAAATAGTTTCTTCAGAAAGAATAAAATTTCGTAACTCGGAGCCGCAAATTGCTTCATGGCGCAATTAATCGAAAGGTGTGGGCATCAAACAGTTTCAAGTCCGCCTTCGACGGTGAAGATTTTTACGCTTTTCAATCCTTCTCGCTTTGCTATGCGTGCGAGTTCCAGCAAACGCTCGCGGTTGGGCATGGAGAGCTTTTGGAAGCTCGGGTCTAAGGTGCATTGGTTGCGGAACTGTTGGAGGCGCAAACAATCGACATCCTTAACGTCATTCGCTATCCGCGCGACGATCCTCTCGTCGTCGTTCAGCGTTGGCACCACCGTGGTACGCGCTTCGACCTCGGCTTTCGAACTGATTGCGAGTTTTAGGCTTTCTTTAATTTTGTTGGTTAGGTCGGTCCCCCGCATTTGACCAGCTACTCGGGCATAGAGTTTTGAATCGCTCAGAGGTGTCTTGATGTCGATCGCGACGAAATCTAGGTAAGGCAACAAACGCTCAAGCGCCTGAGGATTGCCCCCGTTTGTTTCCATAGCGCAGTAAAATCCGAGTCCTTTCGCGTTTTTCAAAAGCTCTAAGCAAGCTTCTGGCTGGAAGAGCGGCTCCCCTCCTGTGACCACAAGCGTGTCGACGATAGGTCCGAGCCTCTTGATGTGCTCGATGACCTCGTCAGTATCGGCGTTCTTCCCACCACTCGGGTCGATGCTGTCAACATTCTGGCACCAAGGACAGCGCAGGTCACAACCCTGAAAGAAAACGACTGTAACTAGTTTTCCTGGCCAGTCGACAGTGCTCAGGTTAGTAATGCCCATCAAGCGGAACTTCAAGTACTAGATCTCCTTCATGCTAACTTTTTCGTCGTACTCGATGCGATCGTAGAACTCTTCCTGTTTCCCAACGTGCCAGTTTTGGACGGGGCGGAAGTACCCCACGATGCGCGAGTAGACTTCGGCAGGTTTTCCGCAGAGTGGGCAATTGAAGTGCGCTCCTCGCAAATATCCATGTTCCATGCAAATGCTGAAAGTGGGAGTTATTGTGTAGTAGGGCAGCCTAAAGTTCTCTGCTATTTTCCGGACGAGCACCTTGCAGCCCTCGGCGCTGCTCACCGCTTCCCCCAAGAAGCTGTGGAAGACCGTGCCACCGTTGTAGAGCACTTGCAAGTCATCCTGATGGCGAAGGGCCTCGACAAGATCGTTCGTGTAACCAACTGGCAAATTCGTTGAGTTGATGTAATATGGCACCTTCTTTCCAGAGGTGATAATTTTGGGGTAGTGTTTTTTGTCGAGTCTAGCTAAGCGATGACTTGTTCCCTCGGCCGGTGTCGCTTCTAGGTTGTAGATGTTGCCTGTCTCCTCTTGGAACTCGAGCAATTTCTTTCGCATGAACTTTAGCACTTTAATCGCGAACTCCTTTCCCGCCTTTGTTTCAATACCCTCCCCGAGAAAGTTTCGGCAGGCTTCGTGCATGCCAACCAATCCAATCGTCGAAAAGTGAAACTTGAGTGTGCCCAAGTATCGCGCGGAGAAAGGTAGCAACCCGCGTTCCATGTTTTTTTCAACAAGTTTCCTCTTTATTTCCAAACTGTCTTTCGCGAGTTCCATCAATCTCTCAAGCTGCTCGAAGAATGCGCCTTCATCTTTTGAGCGGTAACCTAACCGAGGCATATTTATCGTTACCACACCCACGCTCCCTGTTTTTTCAGCATAGCCGAAGAAGCCGCCGTACCTGCGGTGGAGTTCACGCAAATCCAGCTGAAGCCTGCAACACATCGCTCTAACCTCGCGGGGGTTGATGCCGCCTTTTATACAATTTTGGAAGTAAGGAATCCCGAACTTCGCTGTCGCCTGGAAGAGCAAGTCGGAAACCTCGGAGTCCCAATCAAAATCTTTAGTCACGTTGTAAGTGGGAATCGGGAAGGTGAAAATCCGCCCACGCATGTCGCCGTGAAGCATCACGTCTAGGAAAGCTCGGTTGACGAGATCGGCTTCGGGCTGGAAATCGGCGTAAGTTTCGTCTAGGGCTTTGCCACCGTAAATCACCGGTTGCTCCTTCATGTCCTCCGGCACTTTGAGCTCAAGAGCCAAGTTGGTGAATGGAGTCTGCCCACCCCAACGCGATGAAATGTTAAGGTTGTAAATGAATTCCTGCATCGCCTGTTTTACCTGCTTGTAATTCAACCCATCCTCCCGCACAAAAGGCGCAAGATAAATATCGAGCGAATTCACCGCCTGTGCCCCCGCCCACTCGTTCTGAACCGAGCCGAGGAAGTTGGAGATTTGGAGGAGGGCTGAGGAGAAGTGCCGTGCCGGTGAGGACTCGGTTCGCCCCATGACGCCACTGAACCCCTGTAAAAGTAGATCCTTGATGGACCAGCCCGCGCAATAGCCCACTATTCCAAAAGGCACGTTGTGGATGTGAAAATCGCCTTCAGTATGGGCCCGGGCTATCTCGCGTGGGTAGACCTTCGAGAGTGCATAGCGCGCGACCGTCTCCCCAGCAGCTTGGAGGAAGAGAGACGAGAATGAATAGGCGACATTTGCGTTCTCCCTGACCCGCCAATCCTGCATCCCAATATAATCGTCGACGAATTTCGCTGCGTCGATGTACTCGGGCTTGACTTTTTTTGCGGCCCGTATTTTCCGCTTTTTTTGTTTGGCCTTTTTTGGCATCCTGAACCTAATAAACTTTGACACCATCACTTTAACGATGTTTCGGTCACGTGAGCTTTTTCTGTTTTGCCTCGCTCACGATCCGCTGTGCTGTCTTCCATGATTTCCGGGCGAACTCCGGCAGTTTGCCGTGCTCGCGCACCCAGCGCTCAAGAAACGAGATAGTTCGAGCATCTGAGGTGTAACCCGAGCCAAAATCTCCGTAACGCTCTCGCAGCTCGGCTATACGTTGGTCGCGGCGGACCTTCGCGACGATTGAAGCAGCGGCCACGATGACGTACTTGCGATCGGCGAAGTTCTCAATGACAAGCTTAGGCTTACTTTTGAGATATTTTCGGGCCCTTTGCTCGAAGAGTTTTGGATTTGGATCGGGTGAGTCCAAATATGCGAATTTTGGCTTCAGGCGGTCTATGATTTTAGCGAATGTCTTGGCCTCCAACTCGTTGAGGTTGATTTTCTTGCGGAGGCGGAACTCGTCGATTTCTGTTGGGGAAAACTCAACGATTTCTAAGCCCGATGCCTTTTCTGTTATTACGCGGGCAAGTGTCTCACGCCTCCGGGGGCTGAGAAGTTTGGAGTCCCTCACCCCTGCTGCCTTGAGCTCCTCTAGCTCGCCCTCCTCAAACTTCACGCCGCAGAGCACCATCGGGCCAAAAACTGGTCCGCGCCCCGCCTCGTCCAAGCCGGCGATACTTCCCATTTGGAGTCCTCTTAACTAATCCGGCTCTCCAGCCTCTTTAACCCTCTGTGAACCGATTGCCAGTTGATATTAAACTGAGGGTCTGATAAAGAATAAAAACAACAAGCTTTTTGTCATTATGGGGAGTGACCGTGATGAAAAAGAAGTTGTTGATCGTCTCATCGGTTTTTGCTTTAGTCTTGATAATTTTTTTGGTAACGCAATTTCCGGAAGAAGAGCCGAAACCGGAAGAATCTTTTCAGAGATCCTACCCCGAAGTCATGAAAGGCAACTGGGAGCCCTCTCCTTTCCACATGAAGCAACTCATGGAAGAAGAAGTCGAGGAGCTCAGGGATCTGGGAGTAAACACAGTTTCTATTTCACTCGAGTATAGGTTTGGAAACGATGGCTCTTATTCTCTCGATGAGACGGCAGTGAAAAAAAATCTCTACTTGGCTAAGGAAAATGGCTTTGCGGTCTTGGTCGCCCCGAATTTTGTGGGATCAACCGGTGCGAATTTTGAAGAAATGGGCATCGACATGACTCTGGAGAGATTTTTACAGATATCGCGAGAGGTCGCCTTAAAATGGGCAGAGATAAGTGAGAATTACAAAGCGGAATTTTTTGCCCCACAAAACGAGATTGATTTCATGGTCCGTTCGAATTTTCCAGAGGAAAACGTCTCGAATATCGTTTCAGAATGGCATCAACAAATCATCGGAGAGCTGAAGAATGTTTTTCACGGGAAGTTGATGGCCAAACTATCCGAAGTTAGACCTGACGACAATTTTGCCGGTTACGATTACGTGGGGACGACAATCGTTCATTTCGGATTGTCCTTGGAAAAATTCAGAGAATTCGTGAGAAACAGATATACGGTCCTTTCTCAGGTGGCGGAAAAAAGTGGGTCTGAATGGCTGGTCTCGGAGTTCTGGATGCCTTATTACGCCGAGTATTGGCCATTTGGGGCGGAAGTGGATCTCGATGAGTGCCAAGATGACTACTACCGAATCGCGGCCGAGGAGTATCTCAACTTCGCCGGGGAAAAACCCGCGGGATTCATTTTCATTGCTTGGCTGATGCCCGGCATGGAGATAAAGGGTCGGGAAGCATCAACAGTCGTGGAAAATTTCTTCAGAAGCATCTGATCGGATTCGTCCCGCAATCATCACTTTTTCCGCATTTCAGCGAGGATCGGCATTCGCTTGTACGCATCGCCCGGCAGAAGTTCCCAAATGATCCCGGATGGTTTTGCATGCACATGTGCAGTTTCGATGATGCGGTCCGGAGTAACGATGAAGTCAACGGGAACATCGTGCTCAGCCATCGGCACCTCGTCGACAATTTGTAGAGGGTGGACTGTCGTCGCAATGGGTGTTGCGTCTGTGATAGTCCCGGTCTCGCGCAGGATTGCAAACTCCAAGTCGCCAAACCCACCACCCTTCCCGACCCTACCACCCTTTCTGTCAACGACCACGGAGCCCTCGATAATCAAATCCGCCCTCAGCCCGCGGATGTCTGTCTTTTTACCGTGCTTGAAGGCGCCCCGGATGCTCGCCGCCGCCTTTGGATTTTTTATCCTATCCGGGTCAAGCAGGATGAACCCCTCCCGTAGTCTGGGGGTTGCCATGATCAGGCGCTTTCCATCGCGCAGCGCGAGCTCTCGCACGGCTAGCTGGGCTGCATCAGGGTTCACGAAGATAGTTCGGGCTTGAGCGTAGGTCGGCAACGAGCGAAGAAGGGTAGCCGCCGTGCCGCTCCCCACAAAATTTGGAATTCGCCCCCGCACGGGTTTAGGAAAAGTCGTAACTCCTCGTGCTTCGAGCTCCCGCCAGACCCGCTCGCGGAGGGCTTGCTTATCCATCGAAACCCGAAGCTTTAATATGGCTCCAGCTTTCATTTAGTTTTAGTCGAGGGTGATTGTTATCGCGCGAAGGGAAATTGATGTAAGGCCTATCATCGGCGCGGTAGTTGTGTTTGGGATCATAGGCGCGGCTATTTTCGGCGTCTATTACTTCCTCATCGCAAAGCCTGCAGCCGAAGAACTCGAGCAGGCGAAGCTGTCGGCTTTGGATCAGATAAATAATTCTCTGGCCTCGATAGGAACCGACCAAGCATCGACAGCGACATCAAGCTATTCGACTCAGGTGCAAGCCGCGGGCTCTAAAATCGAGGTCGAATCGATTTCGACAAATGTGACCGCTACAATTCAGCTTGAGCAGAAGCGCAAGGAACTGCTGGACAAGGTCGACACTGCGATTAATGGCACTTACTATTCAGCAACGGGCACCTCGGAAACGATAGAGGTGCTGGCCTTAGCCACTCTTTCGCAAACCCTTACACCTGAGATAAATGCGAAGGAAAAAATATCGGAACTGGAGGCATATGAAGCAGAGCTCAACAGCCAAGCGACCTCCACGTGGCGAACTCTTCATACCAACATGATCGGAGGCATTAATGAGAACAGTGAAATAGAAAGGTGGAAAAACTCCCCAGCCTCAGGCGGGTATCTATCAAAGGATAATGCGCTCGCATACGTTGGAGGGGAAACTTGGGAAACCCTGCGCAAACTAAAATTCAAAGAAGCCAGCACCGTTGAGGTACCTATTCTGGATACCTTCCAACGGACCCCCACGATTACATCAGGCTCGATTGTCAATATTTACGTCTACGACATAGGTACTGACAACATGGACGAACTATGGGTGAACGTAAAAGTTCGGAACGTGATTTACTCCCAATCCGACATCGCCACCATCGCCTGGGCCCTGACGGACGGAATCACCACGCAGTCTTACTCGGTGAATATTTGGGAGACCATCAAGGCAGCTGCAGCCGGAGACCCAGAGGCAGCAGCCGTCGCTTGGCAGGATTACGGTGTTGACGTCATGGACCGCGCCCGAAGCGCAAATATCGGGGATTACGACGTGTCGGTGATTTACATCGTAGAGGTACCGGACGAAATCGGTGAGAAGATAATACAGTACGAACTGCACATGACTGCGACCAAAGATGTCATTCTAATAGCAACAATTTAAAGGGTCGATAATTTTTAGCGCGCAGCGTGCAACGAATCTACGTGGACACATGCCGAACAATTTTATGATCACGGGACGCCCGGGAAGCGGTAAAACCTCGATCATCGAGCGGGCGATGTCTATCCTGCGCGAGAGGGGTTTTCGAGCTGGCGGGCTTTACTGCCCCGAGATTCGTGAGGGTGGAGTCCGGGTTGGTTTTAAAATAATCGACATAATGACGGGGGAGGAACGTATCCTGGCCCATGTTCGACAGCGGGAAGGTCCTCAAGTCAGCAAATACCGCGTCAACGTCGCGAACGTGGACGAGCTCAGCGAGGCGGCAATCGGGCGGGCGCTGCGAGAGGCAGACTTCGTGGTCATCGACGAGATCGCCCCCATGGAGACGCACAGCGAGGGCTTCAAGCGCTCGGTGCTGGACGCTCTCGACTCCCCCAAGCCCCTGCTGGCGGTGATTCACCAGCGGACGCAAACAGGGTTCATAGGCGGGATCAAAACTCGCGACGATATCAAGATTTTCGAGGCGACAGAAAGCACGCGAGCGGAATTATCAGAAAAGCTTGCAAAAGCTGCGCAAAGTTATTTTAAAAGTTGAGACTCTTGAGAAATCAGTTGGTTACCTCTCACGCCACTTTTTTCCGATTTCTCTTGCGGCCTCCTCCAGCGCCCGAGTTGGAACTGGTGCAAAATCTCGCTCGAGCTCCTGCGCGAAACGGCTGCCGGGCGCCCCGAGCTGCCAGAGGTCCACGTATATCTGGACGGACGGGGCCACGCCGCTCTCGCTCAGGCGCATGAGGTGCTCATCGGGTGCAAGCACGAACAAATTTCTCTCCTTATTTCCATTGGGCTTAAAGGCGCGTTTTATCCCGTCGGCGTCGGCATAAACGAAGACCTGCTCGTAATCTGCGGGCGTCGAGCCAAGCTTGGCACGAAAACCGGAATAAGCTGTTAGAATAGCGCCGCGCGGTAGTTTCGCTTCTAGTTCACTGGCGGTCATGGGCACGAAGGTGGCGTAGGTGATGTCTTTTGCGAGCTCCCGGGTGATCGCCCAGTAGAGCAGCGCGCGCTTCGGGTCGATGAGACGAAACCCGAGCGGCCTGCGATCAATCGCCCCCAGCTGCTCGAGGCGCGAGATGAGCGGATTTATGGTGCCAAGCGAGAGCCCGCATGTCGCCGAGAGTTCTTTCTGGTTGAAGAACCGCTCGCCCCGCCCGTAGAAGCGGTGGAGGATCTCGCGAAGGACCCGGTCGATTTTCCTTATCGGAACCCCAGAAAGGATTAGACGGCTCTTTTAAATAGGGTTTCGGGTTTTTGCGAAACCCCTTAAGCCGCTATGTCCATCGTCACTGAATTCTCGCCAAAACCCTTAATAAACGAGAGGTAACTGCTGGCGAATCAGCGCGACTCCTTAAGCTGCTTATTAACGTTTCGATAGTAGTCGAAACAACTCCTTTCACCGAAATCCACGAAAAGGGGGCCGAACCGAGAAGTCCATAGTGGAGGTAGAGGTCTTGGTTAAGGGCAAGGTAAGGTAGGTGGAGGGCAGGGAAAAACGAAGAACAAAGATAAAGGGGGAGATTAATATTTTTTCAGCCCGGACCACAACATTAAATATGCCTGACAAAATGAAATAAACATGGAGGATGAAATGAAGAATATACGGATAAGCTTGCTAGGTACTATGGTACTTTTAATCATCATGAAAAAAGGGGTTTAATAGATGCCTCGCAAAATTCCGAAGAAGTTAAAACCCATATTGATCGCCGGATATATTCTTGGGGTATTTAGCATTATTTTCCTTGTGGGGTTGTACTTGTACTTCCCCTTGGACCAGTGTACAAAAGAAATAACTCTCATAATAATATTCCTCATCGGAGCCTTCCTTGTTTCGATTGTGCATGTCCACAGGAAACTAAGAAGGGGAGAAGTCAGGATTAAACGCATAAAAGGTCGCCCAGAACCTCAGCCAGCTGCTATCCTCTTTGCTGTAATTCCAGGATTAATCGGGCTTCTCGGTATCGGGCATTTGTATCTCGGTAAAAGGAGAAGGGGAGCATTTTACTTGTTATTCGGCCTCTTGGTTACCGCCTTGGTTATCGCCTTGGCCCTCGTCTACCCTCCTTCAGTATTTTCTCTCGAGTTTGTCTTTATACTGGGTATTTACACTGTAGCATGGATCTGGCAAATTGTTGATGTTTACAGGTTGGCAAGAGCCTAATTTTTACTTTTTATACCGCAAGCTCAGGTGAGCCAAGGCGGGTGGATAAATTAACAACTTCCCCGGCTTACAACTGCTTATTAACGTTTCGAGAGCGGTCGAAACAACTCCTTTCACCGAAATCCTCGAAAAGGGCACCGAACCGAGGAATCCATGGAGGGGGGGAGAAACTTTGGTCAGGGACAAGCCTTCCAAGCTCAAGCTACGCCTAGCCCTGGTCCCCCCCTCTCGAAAACTCTCGCGTTTACTGCAGCGCCTTAAGCGCGCGGTCGGTGCCCCAAGCTCAAGACAAGTTGGCAAGCGAGCGGCGAACGAGCTGGCGGTGGCGCGGGTCAAGCTCAAACAGGCTGACTTGGAGGCCCTCGATCGGCTGAGGCGCGCTGCGCTCAGGAGATGCAGTACAAGTTTCAGCCAGAGAAAGAAGGTGGCTAGCGCGAAGTGCCCATGGTGTGGCGGGGGTGGAGCACGCTTGCTCGTGACCCTCGACCAGGGAGTCGTCCTCAGGTGTCCCGGGTGCGGTGAGGTGTGGACGGAGGAGGGACCTCAGGCTGGTTGAGTTCCGCGTGCTCTACGAGCTGGCGGCCGAGAGGAGCGAGCTTTGGGGTGAATGAATTGGGCTACAGCTGGACAAAGCTAATTCAAGACGAATTCGGGCGCAAGGGGGCAAAGCAGAGTTTTGCATTAGCCTTAATCGTGATGATGTTCGCGGGCGTATTCGCGTTCATTCTGCCCAGCCTAGCCGCGGCGGACTCATGGACCGATACAATCACGGAGAACTTCGCGCTGGGGACTCACGAGAACACGGAAAACGTGGACAATAACGTGAGGTTGGAGAACATAGGTGTAGGAATTTATTATACTCAGGGGCGCTTCACCTCGCAGGCCTTCGACGCGGGCCAAGTGGTGGATAATTGGGACAACATACTCTGGAGCGTGACTTTGCCTACTCTGACGAAATACGAGAACGACAACGTTGGAGTTGAACCTACAACGCTCGTCGATGGCAGCTTAAGGATCGGAACGGTTGTGGGGGGATCGCTTCTCGATATACGCGATAGCGATGGGGTCTATGATAACATCGCGGAGAACGACGTTGGAGGAGTCACCTCAACATCCTACTATCCCTCAGGCTATAACCTCGTGGGGTCGACAACCTACGTCAGCGGATCTGTCAGCGACCTCGCCAGCAACAACGGCGTCTACATGATCCTCAGGAGCTACGACACCAGCCAAGCGGGGGAGAACACCTATCCTGTTAATGAATACTTTGATGACGTGAGTGATTGGTCTACCACCTACGCGCCCATCCAAGGTACCCCAACGTATGGGCAAGATACTGGAAGCGGGGTCCCGGCGCCCTCCTACTACCATACGGCCACGAGCACCGCTGCAAAAGCCGCGAACATCGTCTTCGAAACGGATAACAGTTTCAGCTACACAGCTGGAACGCCTACATCAGCGAGCCTTAAGTGGTCCTACTCCCTCGGGGGGAACAGCATCGACACGTCGGGCAACGAGCTGTCCGTGAGGTTGGTGAAACCCGGTAGCACGGAGGTGATCCTAGATAGTGTCGCTCTTACCGGTGCCACTTCTTGGACCTCTAGGGAGCTGTCCATAGGGGTAGATAACTTCAATGAGAATGGCATATACACCCTGAGGTTGTATTCACACCTGGTCGCGGGAGCCAAGGGGGCGACGAAATACGTCCAATCTTGGTGGGACAACATAATATTGAGGATCGAAACCCCGCCCACTAGCCAATACACGGTCTCTGTGGAGTTCACGGGAGCCTCAAATACTGCTTCATGGTCGCAGCTCGAGTGGAATGTCGATAGTGCGTGGACCACAGGCTCCGTGGACTTGCTGCTCCAGCTTTGGAACTACGAGCTAGGTCGCTACTCCCAAAGCGGGGAGGACGGTTACATCTCATACACCTCGAGCGCCACCGCGAATACCGATGAGCTAAAGACGCAGACCATCACCACAAGCCCGACCAACTTCCGTGATGCCTCAGGCAACTGGAAGCTCAAGGTTACGGGGGTTAAGAACACTTCGACGCAGTTCGACCTCAAAGCAGATTTGGTGGAGTTCAAGCCAACGTGGCAACTAGTTGACTATGCCCTGCGCTGGGGGCATCGCATCGAGAACGTGGCTACAGACTTCGATAACTATATAGTTAAGGTTCGAGGGTACACGAGCGGCGATGGGGAGAACGTTGGGGTCTACCTCTGGAAGTCGAGCACATCAAGCTGGGAATTCATAGATAACCTAGATAACATCGGACCTAAAACCGTCACGAAGTTCATAGCAGGCTCGAGCATCTCGGATTACTTGGTCGGGGATAACCTGTGCATCAAATACGAGGACTGGGACAACACCGACGATAACCAAACGACTCTGCATATCGACCTTTGCATCGTCGAACAACAAGGCTTCTTCGAAACTGGGATAAAGCTCCAAGTTCGGGTGAGCGCGGATGGCACAACTTGGACGGAGAACCTAGGGCCCAGCGGCACATCCAGCGACTATTTCGTCTCTCAAAGTGGACAGAACGTAGTCAGCTTAGAGAACATCCCAGACAATCGCTACATCCAGTACATCGCTTACTCCTCGAGCGAGGACAGCACGATTACGCCAGTACTGCACGAGGTAACAATCAACTACACCCCTAGGCCGCCAACCAAGCCCGTGCTATACCTGCCTGAGAACGGGAGCCAAATTTCTGACAACACCCCGTACTTTGAGTGGACAGCAGGTGCGGGTGCGACCTACCACCGTCTACAGATCGACAACGACTCAAATTTCTCGTCACCTATTTATGACAATTCGAACTTGGGCGGTAACGAGAACTCGATCGAGATCGAGAACGAACTCCCTCCCGATAACTACTGGTGGCGCGTGGCCGCGGGCAACGTCCGGGGTGAAAACTGGTCGGAGAATACTTGGACATTCGAGGTGCTCGAGGTAATCAACCATGCGCCAACCGCCCCATCCTCACCCTGGTGTGAGGGCGCAACCAACCCGACTGGAGTGATAGATCTAACACCCGAATTTTCTGCAATCTATGAAGATCCAGATGCTGAGGATCAAGCGATCTACTACGAGATTGAGGTCAATACCCAGAGCGATTTCTTGGGAACCTCGATGTGGGATACTGGCAAAACATCCATGAGCCCGCTAACCGCGGGCAATCGTAGCGCCGATGTGGGCTATGCAGGGGACCCACTATCGCTTGATGGATATCAATACTTCTGGCGGATTAGGTTCTGGGATGATGACAATGCCCAAGGCGCTTGGAGCGCGACTCAGAATTTCACCATGAAAGATGAAACCCCGCCCTCGGTGCCAACCGACCTCTCCGTTGTCACGAAGGCAGGTGCTGAGGGAACCCTCGTGATAACATGGACCGCACCCCCTGAGGGAGACGTCCAAGGATACCAGCTCTGGTTCAGCACAGACAACATCACTTTCACGCTCGAGTCGGATCAGGCGGGAACGACCTACACGGACACGGGCCTGACCGACGGGTCGACATACTACTACAAGGTCTCGGCCTACGACGAGGTCCCGAACTACTCCGACAACTGCGCGGTCGTATCCGGAGTACCGGTCGATGACCTGGCACCCTCGGTGCCAACCGACCTCTCCGTTGTCACGAAGGCAGGTGCTGAGGGAACCCTCGTAATCACTTGGACCGCACCCACCGAGGGAGACCTCCAAGGGTACAAGCTCT
>SOKQ01000010.1 GCA_004375695.1 Hadesarchaea archaeon
AACAACACCTGTGAGAACAACGAGTACGGCATCTACGTGGATGAATGCTGCTGCCTCGACCTGACCAACAACACCTGCAAGAACAACGCCTACGGCATCTACCTGTATGACTCTGACTCCACAATCTCCCACAACTACCTGCTCAACAACACGGAGAACAACGCCTACGACGAAGGCAGCGGCGGCGACTGGTACGAGAGCGGGGAGGGGA
Organism: Hadesarchaea archaeon; assembly: GCA_004375695.1. Classification (GTDB taxonomy): domain Archaea; phylum Hadarchaeota; class Hadarchaeia; order Hadarchaeales; family Hadarchaeaceae; genus DG-33. Next base: position 212 of record SOKQ01000010.1, read on the forward strand.
ACTACTGGAGCGACTGGCAGCCCCCCGAGCACCCCGACAACGATGGAGACGGGATAGTGGAAGAGGCCCGGACAATCTTGAGCGGGGCTGAGGACGACTATCCACTCGTGCTCCCGGACTTCTCGATCTCGGTGGGCCCGACGAGCCGTTCTGTTCAAGCAGGGAGCGGTACCACGGCAACTGTAAGTTTGACGCCTGTACCGACCGTTGAAAACTTCGCGGTAAGTCTAACAGCCAGCGGACAGCCATCCGGAGTGTCGGTGAGCTTCAGCCCATCGAGCGGCGTGCTTCCCTCCAGCCCGACCATGGCGATAAACGTGGGCTCAAACGTCTCGGGCGGGACCTACACGATAATCGTCAAGGGCACGTGCGTGGCCGACAGGGAAAGGACTTCAATTTTCACTCTGAAGGTCTCAGCTATTTTGCCGTCCGGATATTCAACCGGTGCCGGGACTATAACTCCTGCGGCGCCAGTCACGGTGCAGATTCAAAACTCTCCAATCACAGGGCTCCAGATAAACGTGAACAGCACGGTTCAAAATGTGAACGTCACGGTAACGCAATCAACATCCACGCCGTCCGGGATATCCATAGGGGCGCCGGGCGCGACTTACAGCTACTTGGACATAACGGTCCAAAACCTGTCGGATGCTAACATCGATTACGTCGTGATAAGTTTCAAAGTCGAGAAATCCTGGTTGAATGCGAATGGGATAGACCCAACGACGGTGGCGCTCTACCGCTACAGCGGGGGCGTGTGGATGACGCTACCGACTGAAATAGTCAGCGAGGACGCGACTTACGTTTACTACAGCGCCCGCTCGCCAGGGTTCTCGGTCTTCTCAATTTCGGGCTACGCGAAAGTTACACCAACTCCACCTGCGCCCACGCCTCCACCTCCCTCTCCTGGGCCTTTGCCCGAGCCCACACCTGGTGGAACCGCGCCACCTGGTATGGAATGGTTAGTGATCCTGGGCGGGGCTGTAGCGATAGTCATAGCTTTGCTAGGGGTAATATTGCACAGGAAACCAAAAATTTTCAAATAAACCAAGGCAGCCGAGAAGGCAATTTTTGAATACCTTTTATATGAAACCTAATCATTTGAGTTGGGGGTTGACTTGCGAAGGTTATTGGTACTGGGGTTGGTCTTGTTCGCGTTATTTATCCAGCCCCTAGCGAGCGCAGATGAATCAACAAATTCCGTGGTTTATCGCATCCAAAAAACATATCTGGTTTCCAACAACGGTTCGGTCGCAGCGACGAACGTGGTTGTCACGCCCCTTTTCATTTTAGGTAATCGCTCGGGTTGGGCAAGTCAGCAAGTGTTGAGCGAGGACATCTGGTTGAGCGACGGTAGCTATGAAATCATTCCCACAGGTGACAATCGCATCGTGCAAGCGTCGTTGGGCACAATTACCGCTGGAGAATCAAAAACAATTGTCGTCACGCAAGTTGTGAAAGTTGATTACGTCGACCCGGGGATTACTCCGGACATGGTGCAGGGCAGCATCCCAGCAGATGAACTCCAATACACACAGCATGTTGATAACCTGTGGGAAAGTGACGATTCGACGATTTCCAGTGAAGCGCACGAACTGACTGATAACTATTCTAACTACTACCACAAGGCAAAACAGATATTCGATTTTGTGAAAGATTATCTAACTTACGTGGGGTACGGCGAAGAGGAGCACAGCGCCCTCTGGGCATATAGAAATCGCGAGGGGGACTGTAGTGAGCACACACACTTGTTTGTCGCTCTCGCTCGCGCAGCCGGCATACCTGCGAAACATGTGTCTGGTTATGGTTATCAAGCCCAATATGGCACTGATTTTGAGCAGATGGGGCACGCATGGGCGTTTGTGTATTTGCCAGGTGTTGAATGGGTTCCAATCGACACGCTATGGGGCAGTCCAGAATGGGATTTTTGTAAACTAAGCCCCGATCACCTAGTCCTGACGACCAGCGACGGCACGAATCTCGTCAAAGAGGGCCAGATAAAAATATCGGGTGACTGCAGTAGGCCATCCTACAAATACTCCAGGCCTAACCCTGACCCAAACTTAACTGTGGACAGAACGTCAACGATAATCCGAGAGGTAGCAGTCACCGCGACCCTCGACGCTGCAACTCAGATAGAGAATCGAACTTGGAGTTTTTACGTTACAGTCAAAAATGTCGGCGCACAAACTATAGAAAACATCCGAGTGGAGTTTCAGGCAGATAATGCATATTTTGGGGTTCCGCAAGCCCAAAGCGTAAGCAGGCTGGAGTCTGGGCACAATCGACAAGTGAGTTTCGATGTCTACGTCAAATCCAGCGTTGAGAATAGCGTTGTTCAGGCCCTTCTGACCTACGATAGCCCTTACGGAAGCTTCGTGGCGAAAAGTGACCGAGTACTTGCGAGCCCCACCCTCTCTGAGTCATCTCAAGGTATAATGGACCTCGTCAAGATAGCCTCCTTCGCGGCGATTGTTGGCGTGGTGATAGCGGTCGCGGTCGTACTCGTTCGGCGGCGATGAAGTTTTATAGTGTGCGCCTTAAACTAGATTTGATATCGATGTATGGATTTACTGGCACAATCGTGGGAGTGCGATGCAAGGATGGAATCGCTCTTGCCGCAGACACTCGAGGCGCAGCCTACTATCTTGTGCTCAGCAAGCGCGTCAGGAAGATCTTTAAGCTTGAAGAGCGCATCGGGTCAGCTGTCTCGGGTAGCTCGGGAGATGTCCAGAGTTTGGTCAACATGCTCCGGGCTGAGGCTAACCTTTACCGCCTGAGTCATGAGCGCCCGATCTCGACGAAGAGCCTAGCTCAAGTGGCGTCGAACATGCTTCATGGGCGGCGAGGGTTTCCCTACATAGTGGCTGGCGTGATTTCTGGCCTCGATAGTGACGGCCCGCGCCTTTACTTCCTCGATCCAATCGGGGGCAAACTCGAGGAGGAGAAGTTCGCGAGTGCGGGCACGGGATCAACGGTAGCTTACGGTGTGCTCGAGCAGAACTACCGCGACGGGATGAAGCTCGACGACGGGGTGAAGCTGGTGGCGCAGTCGGTTAAAATAGCCATCGAGCGGGATGCGGCGACGGGTGACAAGATAGTCGTCGCCAAAATTGATGAAAAGGGTTACCGAGAGCTCCCCGAAGAGGAAGTCGACAAGCTCGTCAAGTGAACTCTCGCGGAAATCGTCTTATTTAGGTCATATCTCTCTTTCAAGACACCAACCCACTTATTTTTAAATCTAAGAGCGTAAATGGTGGCAGTGGTATGGATGTGGATATACGCGTTGTTGGTAGTCATCATCTTACTGCTTTTAGGGGTAATCCTCTTTTCCGGCGGCGGCATTATCCGAAGGCGCAGACTTTCGAGGGAAATCGGTTATCTACGCAGTGAAATGCAAAGGTTGCAGGATGCCAACGAGGCGCTCCGCGGCAGCGTAGGCGTTGGAACCAAGGAAAGGATGGAAAGTTTTGGAAATTTGTTCGAAATGGTGAAGGATCTCGAGGGCCTCAGGTGCGCGATAGGTGGGTCAAGCGCCTGCCAGCGAGTGCTCAGCGATAAATATGGCCTTAAGTCAGGGCCGGAACTTCTCGAGCGCATTCTTGCCGCGCAGCCGGGGATGGACCCCATAGCCAAACGGAGGTTCGCCGACGAGTTGCTCGTGGGTGAAGTCGGTAGGAGCGTCCTCCGAAGCATTGACGGCGGCGCGCGCTTGGAGAAGGCCGCCAGCGATGCAGGGGTGCCTGTGTCGGTCTCGAGGGCGCATATCACCATACTACAAATTCTCGGTTATTTGGACGGGCACCTGAAGCTGACCGACCGGGGACGGAAAGCCTTGGCCTAGAACTTTCTGCATACCAAAAAATGGGAGAGCCCTATCTTAGAACTTTTTTTGCCGCCCGCCTCACTCGCCCCACGTACCTGGGTTTGGTGGCGACCTGCAGCAGGTAGCGGGGGGCCTGCCTCTTCTTGATTGCAGAGGCTATCGGCGAGAGCTTGGATAACTTTTCCAGCTTTTTCTCCGAGAGCACAGGCACCTCGACCTTCTCCAAGCGGGGCTCAAAGATCAGAATGTCGGCGAACGGCACATCCAAAATGACATGGCCATGTGGGACCCCGGCTTTATCCGCGATCTGGTTTTGAAGCTCGCGGACACGACCCCACCCGCCGTATCTCTTTAAGATTTGTTTCCTTTCCACCCGCGATAATTCCCTCCGCTGTTCGACGTAGGCGCTCTTGAAAAGCTGCCGGTACCGGAGGCGCATGACAATATCTCTCGGGTATCCGTCCATCGAGTAAAGGTGCTCCATCAGCCCGGCGTCCGTCATCAGGTAAAAGTTATCCCTGGTGATCGGCCCCCCGTGCAAAATCGCGAACTCAACGGCGTTTGCGAGCATCAGTTCGGCCACCCGCACCGTGTGATGGAAATAGACCGAGCTGTACATCAGCGCACGGGCGGTGAGGAGCCCCTCCACGGCCTCGATCCCCTTGCTGAGGATGGCCAGACGATTGCGGTTGACGACGAGTGTATGCATCAGGCGGTCGGTGTCTATCATGCCCAGGGCGACACCGGTGAAGTGGGCGTCGCGCAGCAGGTAATCCATCTGGTCGACATCGATGTCGCTGTGGATCAGCTGCCCGAGGTAGGGCTTTCGATTTCTTCCGAGCAGGAGGCGGGCGACCTCCTTGGAGTCGATCCCGTGGCGCTCGAGAACCTCCGGGACGCTCGGCACCTTAAGCTTCCGAAGCCTTTCGAGTTCTTCCTCCGAACAGACTCCCAACTTACCCCTGACGATGTCGCCGGTGACCTCCACGTGATTCTTGCCAGCGTATTCGGTCATCAGGTACTCGAGAGTGTGGGAGTAGGGCGCGTGGCCGATGTCGTGGAGCATCGCCGCGGCGAGCAGTAGGTTGAGCTCATCCCCGGACAGCCTCAGCTCGTCGCCTATGCGTTTTGCGAGGTACGCTACGCCGAGGACATGCTCGAAACGCGAGTGGTTGGCTCCGGGAAATGCGAGGTTTGCCAGGCCGAGCTGCAGGATGCCCCGGAGGCGCTGGACTTCGGGCGTGTCGACGAGATCGAGCACAAGGCCGCTGAGGCGCATGCTCCCGTGCACGGGGTCGTGGATGGTCTTCTCCTCGAGTGTCACGCTCTCGACCAAGTTTGGGTGTGCGTTGGTGAATAAAAAACTGCTACTAATTTCGGCTGGCCGAGAGTTTTCTATCTTTTCAACAGCCATATCCCTAGGGGTTTAAATGCGATTGTCTTGCCGTCAGCTGCAACTGTTTGGGGATGCAACCTGCCCTATGATTACGTGAGAATCAATTCAAAATATACGACCTACTTCTTTCTATTCAGTCTTCCATCGCTTCGCCCATTTGGTTAGTATTACTTTTTTGCTAATACCATAGCCTACCCTCTTCACCACGCCCTTGTGCTCAAGACTCTGTAAAACGCGTGACATAGTTGCCTTTGGGATATCTGTCTTTCCGCATAGTTCCGTTTGGGTCAAGTTGTTCTTCTTTAAGAGCTCCTCAACAATTCTCCCCTCGTTGTCTGTAAACATCCTTAAAATTCTCTTTACTTCTTCCTTCGGCACTTCAGGCTTTTTTTGGAGCGCTTTGAGCTTTTCAGGGGGCCTCACTTCTCCAGCTTTCCTAAGCGCGCGGAACTTCCAAAGTCCCACAATGGCGATTAGAGATGCAACACTAACAGCCAGTAGAGGGAGGTATGGAATGGGGGCCTTTTCTTCTTCCTGGGATTGAGCTCCTACCGAAAAAGCGAGTATGGTCCGAAAACGGGACCTCCAAGTCCCGAACCACCTTAGGTACATATCACCGCTTTCTTCGGTATGGAGAACGTAGTTTTCGGTCGATCCCAGCAGGGTATACCCTTGAGGAAGCTTGGCCACGACTTTATAACTCACAGGAACAACGCTCCACCTGTAATCGATCCGATATGTGTAATTTCCGGAGTTCTCGGTTGCCTTGTCAAATTCCACCGTGACCGTGCAACGATCCCCAGCCACCAAAGTCGGTCTGAGGTAAAACATTATTCTGGTCGAGTTATCCTCCATCGGTGTGAGAGTTTTGCTAAGCCGACCTCGAGAATCGTAGACTTCCACATTTGATAGAGAGCCATAAACATAAATCGAATCTGTAAGACTGTAGTCAGGAATCTGAGAAACAACGTATTTTAGAATTATTTTTTCATGCACCGAATTCTGGGCAATAATTACATATGAATCAGATTCGCTTATCACTAGAGATTCTTGAGCGGCCACCGTAGGGACCGCTAGGAGAAAAATTAAGAATATCAATATCGTAAGAACGCGCTGCATTCAACCCCCACGCTTGGTTTTACTTCCGTCGTGGGACTTAAAAAGGTGTTTCAGATCACGGAACAGCTGTTTCGCCTCATCTACTTACGTAGTTCCGTTTAGATATTATCGAAAATAAAGGTGGGAAAAATGTTAGGAAACGAGGTTTTGCTTTTTGCGGTAAAATCGAGGAAAAGAATAAAAATGGATCTAAAGATGCCAAGAAAAAACACGATGAAAGCTTTGGCTCTCGTGCTTTGGATTGGTTTAGTATTAAGTTCGGCTCCAGCACTGGCATCAGGCCAAGACTCAGATGAATTAGCGATAAAGGAAGTTGTAGATACTTTTGTGAATGCGATTAATAACCGCAATGCCGACGCTTTGTATCGTTGCCTCTCAAGCCAAATACAAAGTGAAATGACAATAGATGACTTCGAGATTCTGATGACCATGCTGGATAATATTAACGCTGAGATAATCGAAGCGGAAGTTTCCGATATCAGAATCACCGATAGCAAAGCTACCGCAAGCGCCACAGTCACCGTCTCTTACACGGACGAAATAGCCGGAGAGGGGTTTGTCGACACTAGTGAGACAATCTCGTTAGTCAAAGAGGATGGGGAGTGGAGGATGTATGAGGGAATACTGATACCATCGGGCCCATCGCTGGAAGCTCCGGATATGCCAGGTGAGACCCCACCACCACCCGAGGCTGAAGGTGCGAACCTTACTAGCGACGAAGTGTTTCAGATAGCGGAGATGCAGGATGAAATAAGCAATTTCCTCCAGCAGTATCCTGACGCCGAACGTTATGCATCCTATGATTCATACTCTCAGATCTGGCACGTAATTTATGACAACCCGCTCGAAGGGAGGGAGTACGCTTATGTAAACATAAACGACGAAACCGGCGAGGTAATTGAAGTTTACGTCTATGTGTGGCCACCGGTGGGCACAAACCTCAGCGAGGACGAAGTGATAGAGATAGCGCGAAATTTTGATAGGGTGAAGGATTTTCTCACAGAACAACCGGATGTAGAAGTTGATGTCTGGTATTCCGAGATGACTTGTGAATGGTCGGTTAGCTTCTATGGAGTTCCAGTGGAATGGGGGGCCGAACCGATTGAGTTGCCTTTCATCTATGTCGTAATAAGCGATGCAACCGGCGAGGTCATTGAGGTAGGTCCACCAGAACTAGATGCAAATCTGACCCAGGAGGAGGCCATAGATATAGCAAAGGAGAGGATCGAGGTACAAACATTTCTCGCCAATCGTCCCGACGCATACGAATACGCGTATTACGAGCCTGAAGGTTCAGAATGGTATGTTTCATTCATCAATAACGTGGTTGAGCCAATTGAACCCGTAGAATGGTATCCCGCTGAATGTGTAACGGTCATCGTTGACGATCTTACAGGCGAAGTCAAGGACGTCCAAGTCTACAGGCCTCCAGTGATTTCTGAAGATGAGGCCATAAACATCGCCAAAGGGACCGCTGAGATGAGTGAGTTCCTAAGCGCCCACCCCGATGCCGAAGTGTGGGTTTGGTACAACGAAAAACTGATGGAGTGGGTGGTGAATGCGTACTCGATGGAGATTTTCACTGAGGTAACCGTGTTCGTCGACGCTGAGACCGGGGAGATCAAGACCCGTGAACCGACGATAAAGTGGGAGGAAGCCCTAGAGATAGCGCAGAGCGCCGCTGCGGATTTTTTGAACACCCATAGGATCGCCGTCTTCAATGGCGTGTATGACGAGTTCACGAATCAATGGTTGATCAACTTCTGTGATAGGTTTGCGGAGAACGAGATCATGGTTATCATAGACGCCGTTAGCGGGGAAGTCATAACAACTGAGGTGTTCTCTTGGGATGAGGACATCACCGCCCTGAATCTTTAAGTATATCAACTGATACAACCAATAAGGGAACCGAGATGCCGCGGAAAGCCTACCCGGTGAGATACCCGCGACTGGACACCGTGCTCATGGTGGAGAGGTTCATCCAGAAGCA
>SOKQ01000032.1 GCA_004375695.1 Hadesarchaea archaeon
GCAATCGCGAACTCATCGAGCGCCGAGGGCGAGCGGCAATTGCCCCACTCATGGGGATCCTTATGGAGCGCGTACGTGGGCGGGCCGATGGCAAGCTCGTGCACGAGCTGCTGGATCGCGAGCTGAAGAAGTTAAAGTCAAGCTGACTCGCGCTGAGTTTAATAATGCGCAAGCTCTAAATTTCGGAGGTAATGAGATGTGCGGAATAGTGGGTTATGTTGGTGCTCGACGGGCTGCCCCCCTTTTGCTTGACGCACTGAAACGGCTTGAGTACAGGGGATATGATTCGGCAGGAATAGCGACAGTGTTCAAGAAGCTTCATGTGAAAAAAGACAAGGGCAGGATTCATGAGATTGACCGAAAGCTGAAGCTTGCCGATTTACCAGGCAATGTGGGGATAGCTCATACACGTTGGGCGACCCATGGAAAACCCTCTCGCGCCAACGCTCACCCCCACCTCGACAGTTCTGGCAAAGTCGCGGTCGTGCACAACGGAATAATCGAAAATTACCTCGAGCTCCGCCAGTTCCTTCGAAAGCACGGCCATCGCTTCGTCTCGGAAACAGATACTGAGGTAATCCCAAATTTAATCTCTTACTTTATGCATCAAGGTAAGAATCTCGAGCGCAGCATCAGGGAAACTACAAAGCGCCTGAAGGGAAGCTATGCCATGGCGATCGCCTGCGTTGAAGAGCCAGACAAAATTATCGTTGTGAGGAAGGAAAGTCCGCTTATCCTCGGCATTGGCAATGGAGAGGCGTTCTTAGCCTCGGATATCCCAGCGGTACTCTCCCACACCAAGCGCATCCTCGTGCTCGAAAACGGTGAGATGGCGGTACTAACTCCGGCCAAAATATCGATTAAGCGTATCGCATCGGGTGCGGTGGTCAAGAGAAAGCCAATGGTGGTAACTTGGACTGCCGAGATGGCCGAGAAAATGGGTTATCCCCATTTCACGCTCAAGGAGATATTCCAGCAGCCCGACGCGGTGCGCGATACCCTCCGCGCGGCCACGGGAGAACTAGAGAAATTGGTGAAGCTTTTGTTGAAGGCAGAGCGCATTTACATCATCGCTTGCGGTACCTCCTATCACGCTGCGTTGGTCTGCAAGTACGCGCTGGCGAAACTGGCTGACATGTCGGTCGAGGCGGTGATATCATCCGAGTTCCAAGAGAGCTGCAGGGTCGACGGGAAGACAGTAATCTTGGCGATAACGCAGTCAGGGGAAACCGCGGACACGTTGAAGGCCGTCCAGGTCGCAAAGGCTGGCGGCGCGAAGGTGGCGTGTTTGACAAATGCGGTCGGGAGTTCCATAACCAGAGAGAGCAACATCGTCTGTCACATATATGCAGGGCCAGAGGTCAGCGTGGTGGCGACCAAGACATTTGCGGCGCAGGTTGCCTACCTGTTGCTCCTCGCAATTCACCTTGCTAGGGAGAGGAGCTTGCCCAAATCAAAGGCGGACGAACTCATCAAGAGGCTTGGAGGAATATCGGACGCCATGCGGGCCGTGCTAACCGGCGTGGAGCCACAGGTCAAAAAGCTTGCGAGGCGGTACTGCAGCGCCGAGCATATCTATCTAATCGGCCGGGGTATCGGCTACCCTCTGGTGATGGAGGGGGCCCTGAAGCTCAAGGAGATAACCTACATTCACTCGGAGGCGATGCCTGCGGGAGAGCTAAAACACGGCACGCTCGCGCTAATTGACCAGGGAACGCCGGTCATCGCGGTGGTTCCACCTGGGGAGAGCCGGGTCCGGATGGCTGGTAACGTCGAGGAGGCAAAGGCCCGCGGGGCGACCGTGATAGCAGTTGCGGAGGAGGGCGACGATATGAAGGGGCACGTCGATGAGTTTATCCCGATCCCGCCGACCGAGGAGCTTTTCAGCCCCCTCCTCTACATAATCCCGCTTCAGCTCCTCGCCTACCACATCACAGTCGAGCTGGGCCAGGACCCTGATAGGCCCAGATCGCTCGCGAAATCGGTAACCGTGGAGTAATCAGACTTTCAGTTCCCCATCTAACATCAGAATTTTATCATCCAATTTCACCGTTGGTTTTAGGAGAATTCCGTCGACATGAATCCCTGCTCGAACCTTACCGCCAAAAGTCGAGTTGTCCCCCAATGCGAAGTGACAAGTTCGCATCACTTTTTCGTCCTCGAGCACGTTGTCGATGAGCCTCGCATTTGGATTAGTACCTATGCCGAATTCAGCCAAGTTGTAGGCCCTTTTTCCGACCTTGTCTAACATTTTGGTCAGCTTTCTAGAATGTTTGCCTAGTATTTCTATTGCCTTCCCTTTCTTCACCCCAAGTTCGATCCTCCCGTGTAGGGCATCCACCATCGAGCCGTCAACGA
>SOKQ01000011.1 GCA_004375695.1 Hadesarchaea archaeon
CGGTTACACTATCTCCTTCGCGGTCAACGCGACCAACTGGCTCATCTCACTTTTGGCCGCCATAAGCAACCAAGGACGTTGGAATGGAAAAGTTTCATGCATCATTCAGTATTTATGGTAGTACATCCTATAAGAGAAGGATATTCATGGAAGGAGAAATAGAAAGCGGCCCCCCAGTAGGGACAACGAAAGTAAAGGATCTGACGCCTAGGTCGAATAAGGCAAACGTGCTGGTAAAGGTCATGGGCGTCGGGGAGCCAAAAGAGATCCCCAACAGATTGGGTGGAGAAGCAAAGAGGGTGGCGGAGGCCAGAGTGGGCGACGAAACCGGGACAATTATCCTCTCCCTGTGGCAGGACCAGATCGGGTCGGTCAAGGAGGGCGATGTCCTGTCTATAGAAAATGGATACGTTTCGCTCGTGCGGGGACACATGCACTTCAATGTCGGGAAATACGGCAAGATGACAAAATCCGACAAGGAGATACCAAATGTCAACACGGAGATCGATGTCAGCGCTGCGGAGCAGGAGCGCGGAGGGTTCAGGCCGGGGTACGGCGGCGGATTCAGAGGCGAACGCAGAGACCGTGGCAGAAGAAGATATTAAACTAAGCCATGGAGCAATTGATTTTAAAAAAATAATGAAATTTTACTTTGAAATAGGAATCAAAACCCAAAAATAAAATTAAAAACCGTTGGTAGTTAAGCAGCTGTTCTCAAAACAAGTTTGGCTATTCTGTGACCGTATTCTCTGCACGAATTTTTGCTTCTGTCGTCCGGTTTCTCGACTGCCACGGGTCCATAGTGATCACCATTTGGCGTTCCCTGGACCACCATGCCATGAATCAACAAGGCCTTTAAGATGTCCATTATCGTTGTCTCGTTGCCACCGGCGATGTTGGCTGAAGAAGAAAAAGCCCCGCCAACCTTCCCTTCCAGTTCTCCGTGAAATTTATTGCTGTCGTCTATGAGCTTCTTGACCTCTGCGGCCATCGACCCGTAGTAGGTAGGGGACCCGATGACTATGCCGTCAAAATCGAGCAGCTCCTCAACTTTAGTATCTTGTACAGCCTTCACCTCAACCTCAACTTCATTTTCCCTTCGCACACCCTCGGCTATCAACTCGGCCATCTCCTTGGTGTTGCCGGTCCTCGAATAGTAAACGATCAAAACTTTCGGCATCCAGCATCCCCCCAATAACTTTTTTTCATTTTTGATTCCTCTTGCTTTTTTTATTTGTAGGGTTAAAAAGTTGTTATCATGGGTTAAAATTTTGCTTTTTTGACGTTCCCCTCACTTCAGCAGCAACAATGAAAAGCATTTATAACATTCTCCTCCTTTTACAACGTCGAGTTTAAATCCGGCTTTTCTCACTGTCTTGTACACATCGATTCCACAGGCTTCCATGGACGGTCTAGCCTTCGATGGATTTTTACAATTTATTTTACTGAATTCATTCGGGTTTTCAATTTTTCCTGCTGGTTTAAATTGGAATAAATTTAGCCTCAAAAAAAGGTTTATGGGGAGATTTTTCTGAGGTCTTAAAATGAAAAAATTTAAATATAACTTGAGATAATATAATAGTTAGATTGGAGGTTGGATTAGAGGTTGGAATCAAATGAGATCTTATTTGAAGTTAACTTTGTTCGTCGTGACGTTGACATTGGCTTTGATTCTGATACCGCAGGTTTTCGCCTACCATTTATTGGGAGGACGATGGCCCGACCAAAAGGTGAGTTATCTAAAAAACTACGTCTACTCCCCGAGTCCGGTCGAAGCTGAATACATTTATGCTATGCAGTCTTGGAATGATGCGTCGACGCCCGCTTACTTCGTCCGAGTAATGTATTGGCAAGGGCTTTACGTGAATTCTGTGGCGGTGTATGAGCCGGAGGTTGCTTGGCTTGGGATGACCTCAATAGTACCGAGCCCTTACGAGTATCCATATGAGTATGCAGATGTGAAGCTAAATCTGTACTACGTATCGGATTTTAGTAGTGAGAAGACACAAGCTCTTGCGGCGCATGAGTACGGTCACGTGCTCGGGTTAGCCCATGAACTTAGCTCCCCGCGGGTGCTCATGTACCCTTACCTAAATGTATTTTACGGTATATATGGTGTTTATACTCCCCAACAAGACGACATAAATGGGGTGAATGATTTATACTCGTGATGCCAATGAAAAATAAAGCCCTAATACTTGGAGTTACACTGGCAATATTGGCGTCAGGTTTTTGGTTTTCCCTGCAGGCTACGGAAGGAAACGAGGGTGTTGCAGAAAGTCAGGGAAACGGGATGGGGACCACCTATGCGCACGTAAGCTGGGCCAAGTACTACTTCAATTTCAGGGAGGTAATGAACGATAGGGATCTAGTGATAGTCGGGGAGGTCGTGGATCAGCGGTTGGATCCCGAGGACGAGGAGTATACGCTTCACGAGATTAAGGTCCTCAGGATGATAAAGGATTCTAGCGGAGGGGTCAGAGAGGGCGATGTGGTGACCGTTAGGCAGTACGGTGGGATCTGGGATCCACCAGGGGCACTTCCACCAGTCCACGTCGAGATCGAAGATAGCCCCCTCATGGAGAGAGGAAGCGTATCCATGCTCTTCTTGCACGATCGCGACAATGATAGGATTTACGGAGGGTTACACCCCCAGACAAGATACGTCGTGAGGAACGGCAGGATCAGCTGTCTAGCTGCGGCGTATCCGAACAGAAACATCTTGGTGACAGATCCCAATCTCGAGGCGATGGAACCAGATATCGAGGAGTTGGACCTGGATATCGGGGAGATGGGCCTAGAGGAGCTCATATCCACACTTGAGGGGTACAAGGAGTCACCCACCCCATAGGTTGGCATCGGTGAAGCCTGGAGAATAGAAAGAAGTTATCCGGAGAACATTTTTTACTGAATTCATTCGGGTTTTCAATTTTTCCTGCTGGACAGATTTCGCAAATTTCGCACGGGCCAGCCGTATAGGCAAAAGCCATATACAAACCGTTCAAAAAAGCTTCTCTTTCCAGCTCGTACATTATCTCACGCACGTTTGGTTGGTCACTCTTATTCATCACTCTACTGAACTCGATCAACAAACCCTGTTTGTAGCTTTTCAGTGTCTTCCTGGTTTCATCGGGTGTTGGTGCATACGGCGGGCAGGTGAAACTTTTCGCGTAATCTTCGCACCCGTATCTGCATTTTTGCCTCACGAAATCTTCCGCAAAGACGTCCCTTGTTGAAATAAGTTTAACAGAGTTTGCACCTTTTTCCTTCGCACGTTTCATCAGCGTTTTTACAATTTTTTCGAATGGCGGCATTTAATCAACTGTTTATCCGAGCTGTATTATTCGGTGCTCGATAAAAATTTTCTCTTTCCGCCAATTAACTTAACCTCCCTCCTAGCCCGAATTTAAAATCTTCTGTTCGGCATTGAAAGCGAGAATAAAGGAGATCTTTTGAGCTTGGAAAAATGGGCATTTTAATTAGGCCATAAATCAATTATGATAAAAATTTTATCTAAATACTTTAATATACATCAAAGGGATTAAAAATTGGATTGGATACCATTGGGGGTGAAATTCATGGTGGATAAAACTAAGCATTTTATTTCTCCTGATTTAAATTCCCTTGTTGTAACGTCTAGATATAAAATTCCGATAAAAAATTGGGATAAAATAATAAAAGAGATCGAAAAAGCTTTGCCGCGTTGGATATACTTATCTAAACGAAAAGGGGTGGCAGATTTTTTTGATTTCCAACTAAAACTTTGGGAATACCAACAGTTATTAAAACTCAAATCAAAGGACCCAAAAAAAGCATTTGAAAAAAAAATAAAACTCTACAATCGAATCTTGATAGAAAAGCGGAGGGGGGTACCGTTTAAGTTTAGAGTGTTGCCAGAGCAACACTTATCCGATGGGATTATTGTTAAAGTTGAATGTATCCCAGTGATGTACTATTTGATTACCAAAGAGATCAAAAGAGAATTCCATGAGCAATCTGTTCAAGAAGCACATATAGAGTGTGTTAGTTTGGTTAGGAGGATTATGAAGGGGGTATTGAAGAGTCAAGAAATAACGTCCCCAACAGTGGACCCGTTTATTAAGAGAACTGAAATAAATGCCGATAAGCTCGGCAAATTACGCTCTGAGATAGCAAGTGTGGTTACTAAACTAGACGTAAATTATGAGAAAAACCTGAGCGAAGCGATAAATGAATATGAAAAGGGACATTATCTAGCATCCGCACTTATCACTGGTAGGGTAATTATTTACATTCTTGCTCAAGTCGAGGGAAAAACTGATGAAGAAAAAATCAAATTTTTGCAAGATAATAAAATAATAAAAAGAGATAGAAAAGATGTGAAAGAATTTATTATTAAAGCAAGTAAAAAAGCACGTCATTTTCTCGCTCATGACATAAACATTTTCGCTGATCCTTCTGATGCCCTTGGCATGTTGGGGGATAGCGTGAAACTTTTGGGAATTTTTGCTAAGCTAAAAGGCTGATTTAGAAAATGTGCATTTTAATTGAGTCAAAAAAATATCAAAAATTAATCTTGGGCGTTTTGGTGGTTTAGATTTTATAGAGTCAAAACCTTGTCTCTAATAAAATTCAGATATTCTCTTATTTCGCTATTCGAATAATTTTTAAATTTTTCATCCCCATGAGCCGCCATAGAACCTAACTGGTAATTGGCCCTTAAGCTACTTTCAAGAGGTTTTTGGATAACTCCCTTCTGCCTCAATTTGATTATAACTTGGTCAAATTTCTCCCCCTCGACTCCTTCCTTTCTCGCAAATTCTCTAACTGTGGTTTCTAAGACAATTCTACCGTAAATCGCTGCCGCTATCCTATGATCACTCTCAAGGAACTCAAAAGCTTGTTCGAGCAAATCGCTGAATACCAGAATTTCTCGCTTATAGAATAAATCTTCTGTTAACCCGCTCTCCACGGCATCTAAAACGTGTTCAAGAATAGCAGTCGCGTTTGCAACATTCTCTTTGTAGAATCGGCCACCCCTCCCTTCTACTCTTTTGTTTATCTCATCCACAAAATATTCCAGATGTGTAGAGTCTGCACCAAATCTCAACTTTAGCAAATTGATGGAATCTCGTGACCATTTTATCGCTCTTGGATATAATTTTACATTTTCAGATCGCTCATCGAAATAGTCTAAATCACTTTCACTATTTAGTGCATTTGCCAGTCTCCGGCCTTCTTTAATAAAATTTGATAGTTTTTTAATTATTTTTTCATCTCTCATGGATGAACTCCTTCATTCCTCTAAACCCAATGACCAAAATCGCAATAGGTATGTAGTTATCCTTTTCGCCCCTCAAATATTGCACCAACTTCATCGGCCCTCTTATCGCCATCCTAATCAGGAGTACCCCTCACCTTCCACTCAAACTAATGGTACTCAATCCTCTGCCTGAACTCCTCCTGCTTTCCAACGTTCCAGTTCCGCACGGGCCTGAAGTAACCGACAACTCGAGAGTAAACCTCCGTGACCTTGCCGCAAGAAGGACATTTCGGGTACTCCCCCGGGATGAAACCGTGGTCGTCGCAGATGGTGTAGGTGGGCGTCACGGTGAAGTAGGGCAACCGGGTGTTGTGGGAGACCTTGCGGACGATGTTCATGCAGCTCTCCCCGTCCTCGAGGCTCTCACCGAGGAAAATGTGGTGGACCGTACCCCCGGTGTAGAGCGTCTGCAGCTCCTCCTGGTGCTTCAGGGCCGTGATGAGGTCGAGGCCGCTGTTCACGGGCAGAAGGGTGGAATTCGTGTAGTAGGGTGCACGCTCGCCGGCCGTTATTATGTCCGAATACTTTTTCTTGTCGATCTTCGCGAGCCTGTAGCTCACGCCCTCGGCCGGAGTCGCCTCCAAGTTGTAGATGTTGCCCGTCTCCTCCTGGAAGGTTTTGATGCGTCCGAGCATGAACTTGAGAGTTTTGACGGCGAACTTTTTACCCCCATCGGCGGCTATGCTGCAATCGAGCAAGTTCAGGCAGGCCTCGTTCATCCCCACCAGCCCGATGGTCGAAAAGTGGTTGTTCAAAGTGCCGAGGTAGCGCTTGGTGAAAGGCAGCAGGCCGTTTTCCATGTTTTTCTTCACCCTGTCGCGCTTTGCTTCCAGTGAAATCCGCGCCAGCTCCATTATGTACCCGAGCTTCTCGAAAAACTCGTCCTCACTCTTGGAAAGGTAACCAAGGCGGGACATGTTTACCGTGACGACCCCGACGCTGCCTGTCGAGTCGCCCGAGCCGAAGAGCCCACCAGTCACATTCCTTCGCAACTCTGCCAAGTCGAGCATCAAATGACAACACATACTGCGAACGTCACTCGGCTTCAGGTCGCTGTTGATGAAGTTCTGGAAGTAGGGCAGGCCGTACTTCGCGGTCATCTCGAACAGCGCCGACGAAACGCCGTTGTCCCACTCGAAGTCCTTGGTCAAGCTGTAGGTGGGAATTGGGAAGGTGAAAGGTCGCCCGTTCATGTCGCCTTCCATCATGACTTCAATGAGCGCGCGGTTTATCATCTCCATTTCTTTCGTGTACTCCTCGTAAGTTTTCTCGCCCAGCTTGCCGCCGATTGTCACGTGCTGGCCCGCGAGGTCCTCCGGAACGGTCAGGTCGAGCGTGATATTCGTGAACGGCGTCTGCCCGCCCCAGCGCGAGGCGATGTTGAGGTTGAAAACGAAAGTCTGCATCGCCTGCTTTACCTGCCTACAATCAAGCCCATCCTTGCGAACGAACGGTGCTAGCAGGGTATCGACGGAATTGAAGGCTTGTGCCCCGGCCCACTCGTTCTGCAATGATCCGATGAAGTTCACCATCTGGAGCAGAGCAGTGTCGAGGTGGGCTGGGGGCCTAGACGCAACCTTGCTCGGGACGCCGTTGAATCCCTCCGCCAAAAGTTGGCTGAGAGACCAGCCGGCGCAGTAGCCTGTTATTCCCATACCCAAGTCGTGGACGTGGAAATCTCCGTGAGCGTGCGCATCCGCAACCTCCATGGGGTAGACCC
This sequence comes from Hadesarchaea archaeon, assembly GCA_004375695.1. Lineage (GTDB taxonomy): Archaea > Hadarchaeota > Hadarchaeia > Hadarchaeales > Hadarchaeaceae > DG-33. Next base: position 7,023 of record SOKQ01000011.1, read on the forward strand.
TGTCGAGCGTGTAGTTCGCAATCACCGAGCCAGCGATGTGAAGCAGCAAGCCCGAAAGTGAGTAACCCACATTGCTGTTCTCCTTGACCCTCCAGTCCTGCATGCCCAGATAATCATCAACAATGTGTTCAACTTCGAAAAACGTGGATTTGAGCTTCCTCATTTCCTCGTGCTGCTTTCGGTAGAGGATGTATGCTTTTGCCGTCTTTGCGTGGCCTTTCTCGATCAAAACTTTTTCTACCACGTCCTGGATGTCCTCAACGTTCGGGATTTCGCCCGCGTATTTTTCCTCCAAAATTTTCACAACTTCATCGGATAGCCTTTCCGCTATTTCCCTGTTCCTTCCGCCGACCTCCACTGCAGCTGCGAAAATAGCATTTGTGATGCGCGCTTGGTCGAAGTCCGCTATCCTGCCGTCGCGCTTCCGCACTTTTTTGATGATCTTGCTCATGTTGATCTCGCCCCTCTCACCTTACACACCTGAAAATGGTGGGCGATCTGCTTCTGAATCTCCTGAAGGAATCCGAACGGGCAAGGCGCAATGTTAGAATATTTCTCATCCACGTGCGAAGTGTTGGACTTGAACTGCTGGAGGCAATATTTTTTCGCGTTTCTTATCTGCTGGGCGATGAGTGTAATGTCGTCTTTGCTTGTGAGTCCCGGCACCACCGTAGTCCTGAACTCGTAATCTAATCCGTTTGAGCCTCGGAGCAGTTCGATGCTTTTTTCAACCTCTTTCAGTGCCCCATTTGCCCGGATGCCGATCGCCGCTTGGTACTTATCCTCGACGAGAGGTGCTTTCACATCCATCGCAACGTAATCGACAAGGTGTTTTTCGAGCAGCTCTGCCAGCATTTTTGGGTTCGAGCCGTTCGTGTCGAGCTTGACGCTGTATCCCAACTTCTTCACTTTTTCCAGAAAACTCGGTAGTTCTGGGTGAAGGGTCGGCTCGCCGCCGGTTATCTCTAGTCCATCCAGCCAATCCTTGTTTTTCTCCAGATATTCCAAAACTTCTTCCTCGGGTATGGACGGCAAAGCTTGGTGGTTCAAAACTAGGTCCCGGTTGTAACAAAAACCGCACCTAAAATTACATCCCCCAACAAATACAATGGCAGCGATTTTTCCGGGATAGTCGAGGAGAGAAATTTTTTGAAATCCTTTAAATTCCATCTTCAGCCCCCTGATCAATAGTTCATTTCTTTATGTACAGCACTAATTATTTATATGTTACGCTTAATGTAACACACACAACCAGGTGATTGATAATGAGAACGTTAAGGCGGAGCAAAGCTACTGAAATCCTGCTCGAGTTGTTAAAGGGCCCCAAGCACGTGAGGAAGTTGCAATCCGAGGTCGGCGGTAGCGCCTCAACTCTGGAACTGCGCATCCATGAACTTTTAAAAGAGGGGTGGATCCACTACGAGGAATCGGATGTCTGGCCCTTTAGAAAGACCCTGAAATTGACAGATCGCGGCACGGAAGTGGTAAAACTCCTAAAGCTCGAGGGAGGCTTCTTCGGGGCCGCCGAGAGAGAGATTAGGAAATTCGCCTTCTCAAAGGACCGGGCAAAATGCATCCTAACGCTATTGCACATCATGGGTGGTAAGGTCGAGGGAGGAATAAAACTCCAAAAGCTGCTCTTCCTATCGAAACACGAATTTGGGCTCAACGAATTTTCCTACCAATTCGCCCCGTATGCGCATGGGCCGTTCTCGGAGGAAGTTTCAGATGACGTGACGGGGCTCGTGAGCATGAACTTGATGAAAGTCGAAGGGAAGGTCATTGAAGCGGGCGATGGGGTTGTGGAGAGGCGCTACAGGTTGACGCCTAAAGGGGAAAAAGCGGCGAAGAAGGTTTATGACCGGTTGCCAAGGGCGACAAAACGATCCCTGCAATCATTGAAGCGGTTCAACGAGATGAAGTTAGTCGAGCTACTTCGTTACGTCTATTCCAAGTATCCAAAGGAGAGCACCGGTTAGTAGTCTTGCCACAAGCTGTTACAAATAAGCGAAAGTGTGGTTCAATTCAGGCGCGCACCAAGATGGCTGCCCGTTCACGATTGTATCGCCAGTCAGAAGGTAAAATTCCTTTTCTCTTGTAGTACTTGGCCAACTTGTTAATCTCGGCCTCAACCCCCTCCAGAGCGCGCTTGGTTCCGAAATCCATCGGGTTGCGGTCGAGGTGGCTGTACAGGAGTACCGCTTTTTTAATTTTATTCAGGAGATCCTCAGGTATCTCGGGCTTCAAACCGTGGGCATCCAGTATTTGCCCCATGCTCTTCCCCGTCGCCTTCTCAACGCTCGATACGGCATGCTGGTCACGCAGAACTAGGCCTATCTTGCTCGGGGGAACACCTTCCTTCGCCAGCTTCACCACGAGCTCTTCAATATCGCTGGATGATAGCTCGTTCAGCTTCGCGCTCGCACGTCCTTTTTGTTCGCTTGCCATTCGTTCACCCACGGACTTTCTCTCTTTGTTTATACCACTTGAAAAATGCTTCGGTTGCACGAGCTCGGTGAGAAAAGCGATTCTTCTCGTCCATTGACATTTCAGCAAAAGTCCTGCCGTCGCCCTCGCTGGCCACGAAGACAGGGTCGAATCCAAAGCCACGCGTGCCACGAGCTTCGAGCGAGATGGTGCCCTCAACTTTCCCTGTGAAGACCTGGGGTTTCTTGCCCGGCTCGCAGTACCCGACGGCAGACCTGAACTCGGCCCGTCGATTTTTTTCCCCGCTCATAAGCTTCAGCAAGCCCTCGTTGCCCAGGGTCCGAAAAACGAAGTTGGAGTAGGGGCCGGGGAAACCCCGAAGTGTTTGGACGAATAATCCGGCATCCTCGGCGAAGCAGGGTTGCCTGAGCAGGGCGCACGCTTGCTGGACGCTCGGGCGTACCACTTGCTCGAGCTCGTCCGCTTGAATCTCGATGTAAGGTGTATCGCAGTGCTCGAGCTCAACGCCGTGCCTCACCGCGAATTCGCTCACCTCCTCGAACTTGTGGCGGTTACTGGTCACGAAAATTAATGCCATGCGCGTTCCTCCTTTGAGACATAGCGCCCCCGACGCCCAATCTCTTCGACCCGCTTGATCACCTCGTTTGCCCCCTCACCAAATTCTCGCTTGTAACCGGCTAAAACCGCGCGGTAAGCCTCGTCGGTGATACGAAAATGGATACTTTGAAGGGCGCGCTTGAGCAAGTGTAGATCCACCCCACGAGCTTCGAGCGATGGATTGTATTCACCCAGCCCAAAATCGACGAAGTAGACTTTGCCCCCGCGGGTCAGGATCATGTTCGATGTCGTCAGGTCACCGTGCACGATGCCAGCGCGGTGCAACTTAGCGACCTGTCTGCCGATTAACTTGCATAACCTCTGCCTCGCGGAAGATTTCAATTTGTCGAGCACCAGCTTGACCTGCTTGCCTTCGATGAACCCCATCACGATCCGCATGCCCACGCGGTCGACCTCAAATATCGTGGGGGTGGGCGTCCCGGCTTTTTTTGCATCTGCGAGCAACTTTGCTTCGAGCGCGGTTCTAGACTCGCGCAACTGTTTATCCAATTCAGAAACGCGGTAACGCTTCGAGATGCGGTGCTTGACGATGACTCTGTTTTTACCTGCGCGGTAGAGTACACGCGAAAAGTTCTCGAGGTGGAGATTTGCCTCGGCTCCTTTTTTGAATAACACCATATCGCACCACCGGCTACCACTATTTACTCACGTTTATAACCTAAATGAAATCACCCTTTGCGATGAGGAGCTATCTATGTTGCTAAGGCTGACCTGCCACCGTCTAGGTTTTCGGTAGGGGTGGGTTTTGAGGAAGAAAATACAGTTCGTTATTAACACCGGTCGTCAACTGATAGTGGGAGAAAAGTGAGGCAGAAGCGCAGGTACATCGCGTTCGAGTTCATAGGCGGGGCAAGCAAGGGCGACATCTCGTGGACAATTAATAACGTTTTACATGCCCGCAAACTGGAGGTCGACAAAAAGATGTTGAAGCTCGTACTTTACGACACGGACTCACGACGAGGCCTGCTGCGCTGCGGTCATAGGCGGGTCAACGAGGTCAAGGCGGCGATGTTGGGCGTTAAGAAAATCGGCGGCAAAGAAGCATCGTTCTTGATTTTGGGAGTTTCCGGCACTATAAGGGCAGCGAAGAGGAAGTTCTTGGGACCCGTTCAACCAAAGTATTAATAAACGCTCTTGCTTAGAAGATATAGTCACAATCATCAATTAACGAGAGGTAAATGTATGGCTTTTGTGCCGCCTGGAGCTGGCTACGATAGGGCGATTACCATCTTCAGCCCAGATGGTAAACTCTTCCAGGTTCAGTACGCCCAAGAGGCTGTGAAGCGGGGCCTGACAGCCTTGGGCATCAAGGTAAACGAAGGAGTGGTTTTGGCTGCGGAAAAGAGAATTCGGAGCAAACTAGTGGAAGAAGTGTCGATTGAGAAGATATTCCAAGTGGATGAGCATATGGGGGCTGCAGCTTCTGGGTTAATCGCTGACGCTCGCGTGCTAATCGATCACGCGCGCGTCGAGGCGCAGATTAACCGGTTGCGCTACGATGAGCCAATTAACGTGCAGGCGCTGGCGAAGCGCATCGGCGATATCAAGCAGCTCTACACCCAACATGGGGGTGTCAGACCTTTTGGGGCTAGGCTGCTGATTGCTGGCGTCGACATAAAGAGAGCTCACCTCTTCGAAACCGATCCCAGTGGTGTGGTTGCAGCGTACAAGTGCCAAGCAATAGGAGGCGGAGCCTCAACGGTCACGGAGTTCCTAGAGCGCCGCTATGACGAGAAGATGTCGCTCGACGATGTGGCTGTCCTCGCCCTAGAGGCGCTGCGAACTGTGATTGAGGAGGAGCTTGACCCCAACAAGGTGGAGATGGCAGTCATCCCGAGCAAGACTAAGCGTTTCAAGAAGTTTGGTTCCGAAGATTTGGCCAAATATATAAAGAAAATGGGTCCCAAGCCGCCAGCCAAGCCTGCCAAGGAGTAGCGGGTTATGGTAAGGCTTGAGGACGCGGTCATCGCTAGGATGTCTAGCCATGACACGGCTTTTGAAGTACTTGTCGACCCTGAGTTAGCCCTTGCTCTAAGAACGGGGAACGAGGTAGACATGCATAATATGCTCGCCATCGACAAAATTTTCAAGGACTCCAAGAAAGGCGAGGCGGCTTCTGAGGAAATGATGAAGAAGGTCTTCGGCACGCTCGACGTGTTTAAAATCGCTGAACAGGTGATTCGAAAGGGCGAGGTTCAAGTGACCACCGAGCAGCGCCGCAAGATGCGCGAGCAACGGAGGCGACAAGTCGTGACGCTCATCTCGAAGCGGGCGATAAACCCCCAGACGGGCCTGCCCCATCCACCCGCGCGAATCGAGAGCGCACTAGTTGAGGCCAGGGTACATGTTGACGAGTTCAAGAGCGCCGAAGAACAACTCCCCGGTATCGTAAAGGTACTGCTGCCAATTATCCCCCTAAAGTTCGAGACGCGAAGAATCGCGATCAAAATCCCCGCAAGCTACACGGGCAAGGCCAACCAAGTGGTAAGGAACTTCGCTACCGTCAAGCAGGAACAGTGGTTAAAGGATGGTTCTTGGGCCGTGGTCGTGGAGATCCCCGCCGGCATCCAAGGGGAGTTCTTCGACAAGATTAACGATTTGACCCGGGGCGAGGTCGAAACGAAGGTGTTGTGAATGATCCACGTTCAAAATCGCGAGCTGGTAGTGCCCGGGCAGCTAATCGCCGAGGGAGACTACCAGGTGTATGAAGGCGCGTTTCGGGAGGGCAAGCAGGTCTACGCATCGGTCGTGGGTCTCGCGGATGTGCGCGGGCAAAATATCCGAATCATCCCACTGCAGGGACGCTACATCCCGAAGCGAGGCGATGTGGTGATAGGGGTGGTCGTGGATTCCCACCACTCGGGATGGATTCTCGACATAAATTCACCTTACATCGGAAATCTTTTTGTTTCAGATTTGCTGCGGCGAAAGGTCGACCTGGTCCGCGAGGATATCAGCCAGTACTTAGGCATGGACGATGTGGTGGTCGCGGGGATCAAAGAAGTGAACGAACGCATGCGCGTCCAGCTTGAGGCGGGCGAACCTGGGATGGGTCGGGTTGAGGGGGGCAAACTGGTTGAGATTTCACCTATGAAAGTCCCCCGCGTTATTGGGCGAAAGGGTTCGATGCTCAACACCCTTCAAAATGTTGGCGAATGCAGAATTAATGTCGGGCAGAATGGGCGGATAATGGTTTGGGGAAAGAACCCGCGTATGACCAATGCCGTCATCGAGGCCCTGTTCATGATCGAGCGCGAGGCGCATACCTCTGGTTTGACAGATAGAGTGCACCTCATGCTTGAAAAAATAAAATCAGGAGGGAAATGAATGGAAAAACCTGAAAAACTCATTGTGGACGGCAAACGACTTGATGGTCGCGCGCCGGATGAGTTAAGGCCGTTGAAAATAGAAGTAGGCATTTTGGAACGAGCGAACGGTTCGGCTTATGTTGAGCTCGGTGCTAACAAGGTGCTCGCGGCAGTCTACGGACCGCGGGAGATGCATCCACGCCACCATCAGCAGCCTGATACGGCGGTACTGCGATGTCGCTACAACATGGCCCCGTTCTCGGTGGAGGAGCGAAAGCGTCCCGGGCCCGATAGGCGCTCGGTGGAGATATCGAAGGTGACACGAGAGGCCCTTGAGCAGGTGGTTTTCTTGAAACTCTACCCGAGATCAGTCATCGATGTCTTCATTGAGGTTTTGCAGGCCGATGCTGGGACGCGCACCGCGGGCATAACCGCTGCAGCCGTTGCACTGGCTGATGCTGGTGTTCCGATGCGCGACATAGTTTCATCGATCGCGGTCGGGAAGGTAGACGGTACAATAGTGCTTGACCTGACTAATGATGAGGACCAGTGGGGAACGACGGACATGCCGATAGCGATGGTTCCTAGAAAGAAGCTGATTACACTGCTGCAGATGGACGGCCACTTCACTGGGGAAGAGTTCAAGCAGGCGCTGGACCTCGCGTTTAAGGGGTGCGAGCAGATATACGATGCACAACGACAAGCGCTAAGGGAGAAGTACGCAATCAAACGGGGGAATAAAAAATGAACATGTATGGGATAGTTTCGAGCGTCAAGCGAGATTACATCGCCGACCTCGCGCGCCAAGGCAAGCGTGTCGACACCCGGATGTTGGATCAGTTCCGGGAGGTATCGGTTGAGAGTGGCCCGATCAAGAGTGCCCAAGGTTCGGCTCGCGTAAAGATTGGGAAGACGCAGGTGCTTGCCGGCGTCAAGTTGGAGCACGCTGAGCCGTTTTCCGATCGGCCGGATAACGGGGTGCTAATCGTCAACGCTGAGCTCTTGCCTTTAGCATCTCCCACCTTCGAACCTGGGCGTCCCGATGAAAATGCGATCGAGTTAGCTCGCGTGGTCGATCGAGGCATACGTGAGTCGGAGGCAATCGATTTAGAAAAGCTGGTAATAAAATCTGGCGAGGACGTGTGGGCAGTATTCATCGACATTTACGCCCTCGACCACGACGGAAACCTGATTGATGCCTCGGCGCTCGCGGCGATAGCGGCGCTCCTGAATGTAAAGCTGCCCGAGGACGAGGCGTGGACGCTGCCTGAGTTCCCGCTCCAGAAAAAGCCCGTGGCGGTGACCGTGGCGAAAATCAACGGCAAGCTGATGGTCGACCCGCGTCTGGACGAGGAAAGTGTGATGGACGCGCGAATAACCATGACGACGATCGAGGACGGCAGCATATGCGCGATGCAGAAGGGCGGCATTGGGTACTTCTCGCGGGAGGAGCTAGAGCAGGCCTACGAGCTGGCTCGAGCGAAGGCAGCAGAACTTCGAGCAAAATTGGGGTGAGTGCATGCCTCGTACGAAGAAGATAGGTTCCGCGGGCAGGTTCGGTCCGCGCTATGGGACGAAGATTCGAAAGCTCGCCCTAGCGGTGGATCAAAAGCTTCAGCAGCGCTGCAAATGCCCGAGCTGCGGGGCGGTGAAGGTCAAGCGCGTTAGCACTTCGATCTGGAAGTGTAGACGTTGTGGAATGAAGTTTGCTGGCGCGGCATACGCACTCTCAACTATGGCGCCCCCCGCCGAAATGAAAGCTTCTGGTGGAGCGGAGGAGGGTTAAGTGTTGAAGTGCAACAACTGCGGAATGCTAATTGAGAAGCTCCCCGAGGGGCGTGTACGATGTCCTCACTGTGGGTTCCGCATATTGTATAAACCTCGCCAAGAGGTTGTCCGTAAAGTCAAGGCGAGGTAAATGCTCATCTCCACTTCGAGGAGACCAACGCACCGTACGAGAATTTTATGTCGGGAACTTGAGCGGGTTCTCCCCGATGCGGGATATGTGCCGCGTGGGGCGAAAACAATAAACAAACTAGCCTCACTTGCTGGCTCACTCGGCCACAATCGTGTGATGGTCGTAAGCAGTTTCGGCGAGGGACCAATAGAGTTACGATTTTTGGCCGTGACCAATGGCTGGCGGTGGCTTGATGCGCGGGTCGAGCTAGGTGAGATCAAGCTCCAACGAGATCTCGGGCAGAAGGTCAAACTCGAGAGGGTGAGGGTTTATGCCGAAGGACAAAAGGCGCAGAATCTTGCAAATTTTCTCGGTGAGTTGTTGGGCCTACCCATCTCAAGCGAACTGCCAGATACCGGTGCGGTTGTCGTGATAACTTCCGATAACCAGTTTAAGCTCCGGTTCCAGCTAAGACCGAGCTCTGAAGTGATCGGGCCGGTGCTCCAAATAACGAGTTTTGGGAGATTACGTGGTGAAGGCGAAACAAGCTAGCGCAACGGTCGAGTTTACCTTTCGAACCGTGCGCGAAGCAGGAGCAGTACAACAAGCGCTTGAGCCTGAGGAAGCGTTGCCAGCTTCGACGCGGTGCAGGGTGAGCATCCGACGCAGGAAAAACGTTTTATGCTTGCGGGTAGATGCAGAAGATACAGCAGCCTTGCGTGCGGGGTTAAATTCGTTCCTTCGATGGGCGATAGTTGCACGCGATATGATCGAATCGAGGAGAAAATAAATGGAGAATCTATCACCTCAGCTGCGTCATCAGCTCGCGCAGTTCCAGCAGGCTCAGCAGCAGGCTCAGGTATTGATGAGGCAGAAGCAACAGCTTGAGCTGCTTATGCGGGAGACCGAGCGGGCCCTTGAGGAGCTCGGGAAACTCCAAGAGGGAGCTGCGGTTTACAAGACCGTGGGGACCATTTTAGTCAAGTCAGAGCGGGAAGAGCTTAAAAAAAGTTTGAGCGAGCAGAAAGATACCCTCGACCTGAGAATTAAAACACTCGGGCGTCAAGAGGAACGCGTCGTCCAGCGCTTGCGCGAAATGCGTGAGAAGCTCGAGGGGGCGCTCAAGGGCAAGCAGCTTGAAGAAGCAGCCTAGCTTGAGCTGAAATCATGAAAGAGCTTGCCGATTTTTTGGCGGAAGCTGCTAGTTGCAGGCAGCGAATTTTAGTGCTTTGCCACCACAACGCCGACCCAGACGCCGCCGCCAGCGCAACAGTACTTGCCGAAGTCCTCAATCATTTGGGCGCGCAGGCCCAGGCTGGGGGTTCAGAGGATATCAGCCTAATCTCCCAAAACGTTTTGAAAACTTTCGGGCGGGAACTCATGATAAATCCCCCGCTTGATGTGGACCTCGTTGTGCTCGTCGACACTTCAAGCTTGGAACATCTTGGTGAGCTTGGGAAGCGATTAAGGAAGAAAATGCCTAAGCTGGTGGTGATCGATCACCATCGTCCGGTCGAGGCGATGAAGCAACTGACGGCCTTGTATTTTGTTCGGGAGGAGTTTACCTCGGAGGCCGAAATCATTCTGCGGCTTCTCAAGGAGCTGGGAGTGGAGCTTACCTCTGAGCAGGCTTCTCTGTTGCTCGCCGGCATCATCAGCGACACCGGACACTTCAGGTTCGCGAAGGGTGGAACATTTGAGGCGGTGCATCAGCTCCTCGAGGCAGGGGGCGATTACGCGCGCGTGAATGAGAGTCTCAATTTATCCGAGGATTACTCTAAACGTGTCGCGATGTTGAAAGCCGCTGCGCGCTCGAAGCTATGCCGGATTCATAAACGCTTGGTGGCATTTTCTGAGCTGGGCTCCTTTGAGGGGGACGCGGCCGGGATGCTGGTGCGAATCGGGGCAGATGTGGCGTTCGTGGGCTCGGAAGAAAAAGGAGAGGTGAGGGTCAGCGGGCGAGCGCGCCAGAAGACCTTGAAGCTAACAGGGCTTCACTTGGGTGAACTCATGGAAGAGATGGGGAAACATTTCGAGGGAAGTGGAGGAGGTCATGCGGGTGCGGCGAGCATGCGTGGCAAAGCGAAGCTCGAGGAAGCCAAAAAGCATCTGTTTGGGATTCTGTGGCAGAAATTAAAGCCGAAGAAATAAAGTGGTTCGATGGCAGTTTCGGCTGAAGAGTTATCGGAGTTAGAACTGGCTGGGTATCGTTTCGTGGGGGAGCACAAGCACAGTGCAGTTAAAGTCTGCCATTGGACCCGGAAGAGCCTGCTTAACCGTGGGGCTTGCTATAAAGAACGCTTTTATGGACGAGACCTTGGCATCCGAAGCCATCGATGTCTCCAGCTCGCCCCCAGCTTACCTTTCTGCGATCACCGTTGCGTTTACTGCTGGAGGAATACCGACGTTACAACTCCGAGCTGGGTCGGCGAGGTCGATGATCCAGCAGATATTTTGGATGGGGCGATTTCAGCGCAGAGAAAACTGCTCAGCGGGTTTGGTGGCAATCCTAATGCAAACAAAAAAAAGTTCGAGGAGGCTCAGGAACCAAAACACTGTGCGATCTCGTTAGCTGGGGAACCGACTTTTTATCCTAATCTCAGCGAGTTAATCGAGGAGTGCGGTAGGAGGGGGATGACTAGTTTTTTGGTCACAAATGGTATGCACCCAGAAGTTTTGGAGCATATCGCCGAACCCACACAGCTTTATATCTCCGTCGTCGCCCCAGATCCCGAGACTTACGAGGCGGTCTGCCAACCAACGGTTCCCGATGGCTGGAAGCGGTTGAACCAGAGCTTAGAGCTCATGTCGTGTTTCAAGTGCAGGAAGACAATCCGGATAACGTTAGTTAAAGGGCTCAACCTCAAGAAACCTGAAGAATACGCAAAAATAATCGAGAAAGCTGGGGCAGATTTCATAGAGGCTAAGGCCTATATGTTCGTCGGGTTCTCTCGAAGAAGATTGGTGATGGAAAACATGCCCCTGTCCGATGAGGTAAATGGGTTCGCTAGAGAGTTAGCTAGGGAGACTGGTTACTCTATCGCAGGAGAGTCCAGGCCAAGCCGGGTGGTACTGTTAAAAAAAGCATGAGCGGTGGGTTCTTCTCATCATGTCGCAGATTTTTAAGAAGAATTACCATGCAGGGCCTTTATGCTTTTCTTCTTCCCACCGCTTTCTAACCGTTTCAGCGTATCGGTTGTAGTTTTCAATGATGTTCTCCCAGATACCCTCTCCGGTCCATTCTTGTTTCATGTTTTCCCACTGATTTCTCCATGTGTTCCACTGGGTTGAGAACTCGGGCTCCCACTCGTCAGCGTTTTCTAGGATCATCTCAGCGTTGCCAAGGTGAACTTTTGCGGCGTGGATGAGGGCAAGCGCTCTTCTAGTTTTCCCTTCTTCGAAACCGGCCACCGCTTTGTCCTTGAGATTAATGGCCACTTCAACCAACCGTTCCGCTGCGTGCTTTCCGTGGGCATTTTCTGGGGCGCCTTCTAGCATTATTTGGACTTCAGCCAGCAAAGTGTTGAACTCTTCCAGCTTATTCTCGAATGCTTCACTTAGGTCTGGGAGATTTTCTGCGTTTATGTCAATTTCAACGTTCGCCGTGACATCTACATCGACAAGCACATTATCGATGTCAAAATATACGTCTACGTCCATCGGTTTGTGGATTTGCGCGCGATAAATATTCATGACGTTCTTTATTCTTTCCCTGATCAGACGCAAACGTGCCTGGATTTGTGCGCGTAGCTCGTGCTTGTCCCAGTTTTCTTCGAAGTTTTCACACTCTCGGATGCAGTTTTCGATCCACTCCGCTTCGGGCGTGTTATCAAGGTCTTGCTTGAGCTGCTGGCATATTTCTTTGCACAACCTCAGCTGCACCATGCCAACTCTGGGCATTTGCTCTTGCATCCATTGCACGATTTCTTGCTTCGTTTCAACATCCCCTGGAACAACATCGTGCATTTTCTCCACGAATTCTTCGAGTATGCTCTTATGAGCTAGGCCCTTTCCGCGATTTACTAAACTGACATACTCCCCCCAGCGTTCTTTCATCTGATCCTCGCCGCCGACCATCCGAATTTGCTCGCCTAGGCGCTCAAGCCCGTAGAACGGTGAGTCGGGGTCGACGTCTGCAGCGTCCACTATCACAGGAGTTGCCACTCCCGCGCCAATTGATGCGGCAACGATTATCACTGCCGTTATCGCCGCGACACCCTTTTGGTCAGGTCCAAACATTTTTTTATCCCTCCTTTTCATTCGGGTTTAGCTCCCCGCACGGCCCCTATAGCGCGCGCGGTTCATCGATTGTTAGGTAACATTTTGTAAAAAGGGGTATTTACCAAATCCCGAAAGACCGTCCAATTCTAATTCAGTTCTGGATCTAGAGATCGATTTGTAAGTAAAAACCTATTATTTTTCCTTCTTATCGTTCAAATAAACCTAATAATCCTGATTTTTGGGTTTGGGCCCATTTGCTTCTAAAAATTTATACGGCTACAGTGCTCAAAAATTATGGTCAACCGATGACGCTTAGGGAAGCATTTGGCATAGTTGCGTTGGTCGTGGTGCTCCAACTTTGCTTGGGTGCGCTGATTTACGTGATAACACCAACTCCCGGCTTGGAACTATACTCGATTGTCATCGCGATCGCGGTAATGGTGGCCGTCTCTGGATCAATTGCAGCGGTGCTCGTATTTTTATTCAAACGCTACGCTTCCGAGCGTACCATGCGAGTGGCGTTGATGACCTTGACCCCGGACGAGCGTCTCGTCTTTGAGGCCATCCTGCGCGCGGGAGAAGCCCGTCAAGACAAGCTCAGGCGCGAGCTCGACATGTCCAAGTCCAAGCTAAGCGCCCTCGTAAACAACCTCGAACGGAAGCACGCGATAACGAAGACGCGTTATTTTAAGACGAATATTTTGAAGGTGAGCAAGGAGTTCAGCGGACGGTAGACAAGGCGCTAGTTATTTACGTTGTCCCTTTTGCGTAAGCCTTGAATAGGCCGGCCGCCTAGGTAGATAGGGGTAGACTTGAGGGAAATGCTCCAACGGATGCGCAAGCACTTCGACGCCCAAGAGGAGCTTCGTGAGAAGGTGCTGGATGTCTCGCGAGAGGTTATCCGGCTCTCCGCCCGGGCCATAGCCGCGACTCATCGGGAGGATCAATCTAACGCTGACGAGTTCTTGGCAAAGTCTCGCGATACACTTGCGACTCTTACGGAAGCGGTGAAGGCTGAGCCTCACCTAGCTAATTCTGGCATCATCCTCGCGGCTTACCAGGAGTACGGTGAAGCCACGCTAGTTCGGGCACTAATCCGTGATGGAAAACTGTTGACGCCCGAGGAGCTTAGCATCCCTTATAAACCTTACCTCGCAGCCCTCGCGGATACTGTGGGCGAGCTCCGAAGGCACGCGCTCGACTTGATAAGGGTCGACGAGGTCGAACGGGCAGAGCAAGCGCTCAAGCTCATGGAGGAAATATTCGAACTGCTGATGGAGTTTGACTACCCGGATGCTATTTTACCCGGGATGAAGCGGAAGCAAGACATGGTTCGGCGAGTGATTGAGCACACGCGGGGGGATCTCACGATTGCCATCAGGCAGCGAAAGCTTGAACGTACTCTCAAGCGGGCCGAGCGAGGGAAGTAGTGAATGACGAAATTCAACATACGAAAGCTAAGAGACAACGCGAAGAAAGATTACGAGAGCGCTTGGCTTGAAAGCGCCAAATTGGTGGAGAAAAGGGGGAAACTTTTTTCACTCAAGGATAAAACCAAGCCCCATCCCTTGTTCGAACTAATCGGGCGTGCACGTAGTGCCCTACTTGAGCTTGGCTTCGCTGAAACAGTTGTGCCAACGATTGTGGACAAGAAGGAAGTTTATGCCCAGTACGGACCTGAAGCGCCGGTCATCCTTGATCGAATTTTCTTCCTCGCGGGGCTGGAGCGCCCGGACATAGGCATCAGCCGCAAGAAAATCCAGGAGATTTGTGAGTTGGTACCGGACTTTAAGGAGATTGAGAAACTTCAAGGGATTTTCAGGCGGTACAAGCGGGGGGAGATAGTAGCGGACGACTTGGTCGAGGTTATGGTGAAAGAGCTAGACATACGCGAGGAACAGGCAACTGGGCTACTTGCGCTTTTTGGGGAATTTAGGGAGCTGAAGCCCGTGCCGATGGACCTAACATTACGCTCTCACACCACGGCGGGTTGGTTTTTGGTTTTACGCGAGCTACAGCGACGCGAGCCGCTGCCGCTCCAGCTATTCTCGATCGGTCCAAAGTTCAGGCGGGAGCAGAGGCTCGACCCGACGCATCTCTATGAGTCGTGGACAGCCTCGATGGTCATCGCTGCTGAAAAGATAAGCCTTGAGGACGGTGAGCGAATAACTCGAAAAATATTGGACAAGCTGGGATTCGCGGAGGTGAAGTTCTCGATAAAAACTGCGACTTCGAAGTACTATGCACCACAAACGGAGTTCGAGATTTTCGTCAAACACCCCAAGACAGGCGATTTCATAGAGGTGGGCGATGCGGGGTTTTACAGCCCAGTCGCGCTCAGCAATTATGACATCTCTTACCCTGTCTTCAACCTCGGCATAGGGCTCGAGCGCGTGCTAATGATTCAAACGGGTGAGATCGACATACGCGTGTTGATGTATCCTTATCTCTACAAAGCCGCTGAGTTCTCAGACCAGGAGCTGGCGGACATGATAAAGTGCGAACGTGAGCCGGAAACCGAGACTGGTCAAGCGATAGCCGCAGCAATTGTCAAAGCAGCACAGCAGCACGCCGACAAGCCGAGCCCATGCGAGTTCAAGGCATTTGAAGGCAAACTTGGGGGCAAGCGAATTATCGTGAGAGTGGTAGAACCCGAGAGCGACACGAAGCTCATTGGGCCAGCGGGCTTCAACGAGATTTACGTTTATGAAGGCAACGTCATAGGTGTACCACCCAAGGGTTGGGAGGGCAACGTCATAGGTGTACCACCCAAGGGTTGGGAAAACGAAGTTTTGAATTTTATGCAGGAGAAAGGGGTCTCAACCGGCATCAGCTACATCAGCGCTTTCGCGGCCCTCGCGGCGCAGGAAATCGAGCGAGCTGCAAAGAGTGGCAAGAAGCAGGTGAAGGTGCGCGTTCGGGCAGCAAAATTGCCGAGCGACATCAACTTGGTGATTGACGAGGCAGCACAACGCTACATCACCGCGAACAAGAAGCGGATCGATGTTCGAGGACCAGTTTTCACCACGGTGGTCGCGGAGTTTGGATAGCTACCCGAAGATATCTCTGGTCTTTTTTATCCCCTTTCGGGCTGCCTCCGGCGGATTTGCTGGGTTCCAGAGTTCGGCTATCAGCAGCCCATCATAGTTTATCGCCCGCAAGGTGTCAGCTGCGGGTTTGAAGTCGATATCGCCATCACCCGGCGGCAGGTGATCATCTTCCATGCCGTGGTTATCATGCACGTGCACATGGATCAGATGTTCGCGAAGGGCCTCAATAGATCTGGCAATCGCAGCTCCGGTATCCTTCCTTCCGGCTCTTCGCTCGGCTAGATGCGCGTGTCCGATGTCGAACGTTATTTTGGCTCCTTCCAGTCCGGCCACAAATTTTCCGAGTTCTTCAGCGGTCGATGGGTAGATATTTGGTTGGCCCCCAGCGTTTTCGAGCGCCAAAGTCACGCCCCGCTCTTGCGCGTAGGAGAGGCATTGCTTGATGAATTTTAGATATCGCCTTTTTGTCCCCTCGAGGAATCCTCTTGTCACGTGGATGGGGCACTTCCCGAAATGGACTACCACGATTTCTCCGCCTAACGCGCGGCAGGCATTGATGCTTCGCCGCACCTGCTCTAGCGTCAGCTCCCAGAGCTCGCGGTGATGACTGGCTGGATTCAAATCCCAGAAGCTCGCGTGAACTGAAACCTGAAGCCCATGAGTGTCTAGGAGTTCCTTTATATTGGGGAGTTTGCGGTTGTCGTAGCCCGGCGGGAAGTGGGGAACATCATAAACTATTTCAACACATTCGGCACCGAGCTTAGCGCTCGCACGAATCGCTTCCTCAATCGAAGCGTGGACGAAAGGCAGGCTCGAAAGACCCAGCTTCATGGTAGCATCTATGCACATGTGTGTACTCAGATTTAAAGCTTAGATTTTCTCATGGTGTCAGTTGCAAGCTTATGCGCCGCGCGGAGCGGCTCGGGCAAGCGATACTTGCGTGTGGTTTTGAGCGTGATTTTAATAACGGTTTTGAGCGAGAGCTTGTGACCGATGCTCACGTAGACGGGCTTTGCATTGGGTTGGGTTCTGAGTACTGCTCCAACGATTTCGTCACCATCCTTGAGCGTCGAATGTGCCCCTTTCCTTTTGGATGGTGATGCTGCTTCGCCGCACAACCTGCTTTTCGCGACACCCAGCGCGGGCTTGTTGAGTGCAACGCCGAGATGACAGGCTAAACCTGCTCGTCGAGGGTGGGCAAGCCCTTGGGCCCCCACCATGTAAACGTCTGCTTCCGACCCTTCGACGGCCTTCAGCATCCCCTCGAGCTCTCGAAAGGCCAAGAAGGTTGGGATGTATGGAAAGTTCAATCGGACCGCGACGGTTTTTCGTTCGAGCACCTCAAGGCTTTTGTAATCGAGCACCGCACAGGCAGCGTAGGCAAGATTTCCTCGCGCAAACGAAATGTCACAACCTGCGATAGTTTCGAGATTTCTGAAGCGATCCTCTTTGACAACTCGTTTTGCTATCCGCTTCTGGAGCCGGGCCAGATCGTCGAGGTCGAATTTCGGGGGGCGCAGGATTGGAAGCATTTTGGACCCGATATCGCTTTTGCGTAGAAGCTATAAATTTCGAGCGCTTAGTAAGTTCGATGGCCATGCGAACGAAGAGGCTGAAGTGCAAGCTTTGTGGTAAGGGCATCTCAATCATGAGCTACGATGCCGCTTATCTCAAAGTAGTGAAGCCGGGTGAGACAAAAGCCAGCTTCGTGTGCTGGGGATGTGCCAAGAAACTGCTGGGCGAGAAACTCGAGGAATTTTAGGCGGGCTACTTGGTGAAGGCAACTCCCAAGGACCATGCGCTGATGACCCTAGCTATCAAGCGTCTCGGCAAGTTCGTCGACGTGCCGCACATCCAAGAAAAGCTCAGCCGGGACTCGGGTGAAAAATTCGAGGAGCGCAAGGCGCGTGAGCTACTCGGTGAGTTGGTAAAGAAGGGCCTAATCGAGGAGCGCGGTGGCGAGTACGCAATCACCGATGCCGGGCGCAAGTACTTCGACAAGCGGTGGCGGGAGATTGGGGAGCAGCTAAACCAGGACTATCTCAAGGTCTATCGGGCAAAGCAGTACTACCCCCATGTGATTGATGCCATGCTCGAGTTTTGCCGTGACCGCTGGGTTTCCGTTTTTCGCCTGTTCACCGGGCGCGCGTGGCTTCAGCGCAAACTGGGCCCCCGATACATCACGATAAAAAGCCCAAAAGATGTGCAACGGTGGCTCGATGTGCACGGGATAGATTTTATTCCTTACATTCACCGTGTGGGGAGCGATCGTCCGGACTGGCTCGTGATCGATTTCGACGCGGGGAAAAAGGTGCCTGTGGAAAGAACAAAGCAGGTCGTCGAGGCGGCACACAAGGTGCTTTCCGGATACGGCATCGATCCAGCGGTCAAGTTTTCGGGTTCGCGCGGGTTCCAAATCTGGGCGCAGTTCAAGCCGCATGACCTGCCTAAAAATTATAAACCCAAGCAACTTCGGACCGGGCGGCGGGAGCGAAATTTCTTCAGCTTCTACGCGGACATCGTGCGATTTACAGAGTCGCGCGTGGCGGAGAGCTTGCCGGGGCTGACGACGACCGAGACGGCGAAGAAGGAGGCCCGTGTCGACAAGGTACTGTTTGACGCGTCGATTATCAAACCAATGGGCGACGTTCGCTCGCCCTACAGTATGCATTTTAAGACAGGCTTGGTCTCGGTGCCTTTGGAGCTTAAGGAACTCAAGCGCTTCAAGTTCGAGCAGGCTGACCCCGAGCTAGTGGCGGGGCGCTACGAAAAGCGTGGGAACGAGTTCAGGCTGGAGCCAGCGGACGGAAGCGAGCTCTTCAAATCAGTCGTCGAGTGGTGTGTGCGCTAGTTTTCCCTTTTATAAACAACCTACACCCAAAGCCTCGGCGGGAAAGATGGAACTGATTCATTATCAGACCCTTGAAGCCGTTTGCCCCGAGGAACTCCGAGCGCTTCGAGCCCTTAAGGAGGAGTTCAATGCGCAGCGCAGTTTTAATGAACGCATCAAGCTGTGGCGGAAGTCGGATATCCTCGAAGAAATGGAGCCGCGCGACGCTCGATGGGGCTTCACCCGAGTCCGCAGCCACGAGGAAAGGTTGAGAGTCGTCCTAACGGTGAGGCGCATGTCCGCGGCGACGCCCAGGCTCACTTGGGTGCTTTACGATGAGGGCGACGGCGGAAGGGAAGTCATGCTCAAAGGCGGCAGACCCATAGCGTAGTGTCCTAAATAGGACAGATCAGAGCTTAGCTGAAACCCAATAACGTTTCTCAAATAGGACACGATGTCTCAGATAGGACAATCCACTCCAAAACGCAAACTGTCTCAAATAGGACACCAGAATTTTAAGATGGGATATTTTTACCGCTCGCTTTCCCGACCATTACATCGATGACAACATGGTCGACGCCGGGCGCATAACGCTTGACGACGCGCTTGCCCAAAATCTCAACCTCTCGCCCAGCCGCCGCGTCGAACATGCGTCTAATCGGCCGCTCGAACCGCAGTTCTGAAGGCACACTCTCGTGATAGTGGATGACACCTCCGCTAGGTTTGAGTACCTCGAGCGCCAGCGGGAGATAGCGATGGGTCACATGCAGGATGCCCATCATCACCCGATCCGCGACACCCCGAGGAGCGACCGCCGAGCAATCGCCCAGCAACGGTTTCACGACATGCCCGACTCGGTTCAGCCTGATGTTCTCGCGCAGGTAACCATAGGCGACGGGATTCAGTTCGACCGCGTAAACTTGGCTCGGCCTCGCGTGTTTCGCGATGGGGACGCTGAATTGCCCGACTCCTGCAAACAAATCGGCGACGACCTCACCCGGCTGGACGAGCTTTGGCAAGCGTGCACGTTCGTAAACGTTGCCCAATGAAAACATCACCTGAGCAACATCGAGTTTGAACAAGCAGCCATTCTCACGGTGAACAGTCTCCGTCGATGGGTCGCCGGCGATGACCTTCAGCTTCGGCCTGCGGTATCGTCCCGAAATCACGCCTTCCCGAAGCGCGACGGTCCGCACCCCTCTAAGTCTAAGCAACGCCCGCGTAACTTCGCCTTGTTTGGGCAGGAGCTGTGGGGGCAGGGAGATAATCGCGATGTGGCCGACGCGATTGAAGCCAGCGGGGAGGAGCTCAATTTCTTTGGGAGTGAGCACGCTGCGAAGAGCCTCCCGCAGATATCGCATACGAGCGTCCCTCACCGGTCAAACAAAAATTAACGCTTGCTCCTCGGCCTAGTCTTTCTCCGCTTGCTTGGCTTGGTGACCCCAACTACCTCGAAGAACTTTCGCCCCACCTGTCGATCTATCGCGCGCTTAAGGACTCGCTTGCTTTTTGCCTTAATGGCCTTGAGGGGAATCATCGCTCCGGCCATGCGCGCGTGCCCCCCCGCCGAGCCGATTTCGCCGAAGGCCTGCCTGAGTGCCTGCCCGAGATGTATCGCTATATCGTTCGTTCGAGCCGAAGCGCAAACCGAGTTGTTCCATATCCCGTAGACCAGCACCGTCTGCACCCCCTCGCGTTTGAGCAGGAAGTCCGCGGCTTGGGGGAGGGTGTCCCGATCATCAACTTCGCCGACGTTCGTTATCAGATAGCCCCCATTGAGTTTGCTCCCCTTGATGGCGCGCGCGAGCACATCAAGGGCCTCGGGCGAAATTGCCGGGGACTGGAGCTTCCCGAGCAGCTCAACGTCCGCCAGCTTCATGAGGTGTTCGAACGCGTCGAAATCGGTGGGTGTGGTTCCCCGGGTGAAGTTCATGGTGTCGGTTAGTGTCCCGATCACAAGCGCAGCTGCAGTTGCTCCGTCAATCTCCACCGCAGCGTACCTGAGGTAATTCGTCAAGAGCGTCGATGTGGACCCGACGATCGTGATGTCTTGATACCTCGCATGCACCTCGCTAGAGGGCACGGGGTGGTGGTCGATCACAATGGTGGGCAAGATATCTTTGGGGAGGGCACAGTTAGCGTGGGTCGCCACATCGACGAGCGCAAACGCGGTATAGTTGTTGAACTTGATGTCCTCGGCGCGGAGTAGATTCAAATCGAGCAAATTAACGAGGGCGCGGTTCTGCTGGTGCCCTATGCTTCCATCGTAAATGATGTCGGCGTCTATCCCAAACGCTTTAGCGTAACGCTTCAGCGCCACACCGCTCGCGATTCCGTCTGGATCGGGGTTTGTCTGGAGTACGATCGCTATCCTTCCCCCGCTGAGTTCCCGAAGCAGCGCGCGTAGACGCTTTTCTTTCACCATCCCTTTCAACTCCTCAAACCTACTGAGAGTGAAGTTTGCGAGGATTTGGGATGAGGGTAGAGCATCGCTGGCACCCAAGCGCTTAACTTCCACCGTCTCAGCCTCGTCCAGAACTCGAGCGACCACTACAGGGTCTATCTTCAGCTCTGCCTTCAAGCGGTTGATTGCCCCCAGCGCCCGCCCGGTAGTGCGGAAATCGGGAACCATGAGAAGTATGACCTCCGCCCGTGAGATTCCGGCATCTTTGAGCACATTGAGCAGGCAAAAGTCGCCCACGAAAGCGCTGTAGCCCATCTTCTTGAACAATTCGATTTTTTTGATGTTCTTATCGACCACCACTAGCTCCACGCCGCGCTTCTTGAGTCTGCTCGCCACCGAAAATCCGACATCACCGCAACCAAGTACGAGGTACACTCGTTCACCGCGCATACTTATTGGGTTCACATATTAATGACTAATTGGTGAGGTATTGAAACGATTTGTGGTAGCCGAGCTCTCGGTGGTGCCGATCGGGACTTCGAGCACGAGTTTGAGTGATTACATCGCGACCGCCCTACGCGAGGTCAAGCGGGCTGGAGTGAAGTACCGACTCTGCCCGACGAGCACTGTCTTTGAGGCGGATTTGGAGACCGTGCTGGAGATCGCGAAGGCGGCGCACCGAGCCGTCATCGATGCCGGTGCCAAGCGCGTGGTCACGACACTCCGCATAGACGAGCGCTTGGATGAGCTTCGGACGATGGAGGAGCGCATCGAGCGGGTGGCAGCCAAGGTTAAGTGAAGGCAAATTTGTTCCTTGCACCCCTGTCCGATCCCGAGCTGAAGCGGCTTTGCACATAAACTACTTCTTGCACATGAATTCCATTGTTTGCACATAAATGGGCATTAAAAAGCAGGTTAAATTTTAACTTTTTCATGATTTTCGTCAGTATTACCCATAATAAACGGAAACCGTGGCCTATTTAAGCATCCAAGTCCAATGCGACAAGGACACGTTAGATCTCTCGTGGAAAATCTCGGGAGGAGAACAGCTTAACTGTTTTTTCAAACCGTGTCTGAGAAAAAAAGGAGTGTTAGAAAAATGGCATA
>SOKQ01000019.1 GCA_004375695.1 Hadesarchaea archaeon
CTGGTAGTAGCCTTCTTCGGAATCGCGCTGTTCATCGGCTATCGTGTCTATCCACGAGTTGGAAAGTTATTCGTCCACCCAGGGGCGAGAGGTTTTACGTTTGCCCTCGTTATGGGTCTGCTCATCGCGGGCATCGGGCAGATAATGGGGCTGCACTTCATTATCGGTGCATATCTAGCAGGCTTGTTTGTGCGGGAGGAGTTCGTGGGCGGAGCATTTCGGGACTTGAGCAGGCGCTTTCAGACCCTTAGTCACGGATTTCTGGGACCCATATTTATCGTAAGCGTGGCTTTTCACGTGAACTTTGGCGTGTTCGAAACATACACCTTGTTCCTGATAGTGCTCATCATGGCGGCGATAGCTGGAAAGGTGATAGGGGCGGGCGGCGGAGCATATCTCACCGGTTTGAAAAAAAGAGAAGCACTCACCATCGGCATAGGGATGAACGGGCGTGGAACGGTGGAACTCATCTTGGCGATGGTTGGTCTTGAGATTGAGCTCCTTACCGATGTTCACGTGTCCTTGCTCGTTTTCACGGCCTTTGCAACCACCTTCATAACTCCAATAGGGTTAAAGTACATGCTCCGAAAACACCTTAAAAAGGAGTAAAGCCCACCGCCGAGTGCGCTCAAAACAAATTTATTTTCACAAAACGTCAACTAGGAGTTCTTCGTGCTAGAGGCACAACATAAAAATCTGGAGCTGGATTAAAAAAAGAAAAGGAAGGGCAGAGTTTACTTGCCCTTCGCAGCTTCGTAGATTGCCCTCAGTGCAATGACCATCGCAGCCGCACCTACAAGCGTCGTTACGTTTGCTGCTAGCCGAGTGAGTTCCGTCGGTATGGTGACTCCAGTAAATGTTATCATCATCTGCATGCCTAGAGCGGTAACGACGAAGGCAATCGTGGCCAATAGGAAGGGGCTACTCTCGCGGGCCGTTATATTGAGGAGTCCGACGATCACTCCCAACACAGCAAGCACCGTGAAAAGCTCACGCGATGGTGTCACGAACGCTGTAACCAACACTATCAGTAGGCCGATGTAAAATGCCGCTGGACCGAGTAGGGCCATCTTTTCAACCGATTTTACCCTTGCCAGGTTCAAACCTCCATGTAAAGATGATTTTCTCCTCCTTTTAAGCATTTAGTAGTACTTTTTGATTTAGGCACGTTAAGTGAATGAGAAAAATAGTTGATGGAGGAAAATTCGATGGTCGAAATCGGTTATAAGGGCAAGATTTTCAAAATCGGGGCTAGTGTTTATGAGCCGGCCGAGGACACATTCCTACTTGCGGATAATCTTGATGCGCGCTCAGGTGAACGCGTTTTAGAGATTGGCACTGGTTGTGGTTTACTCGCGATTCTAGCAGCTAAGGCAGGAGCTTGGGTCGTTGCAACTGATATAAATCAAGCTGCTCTCGAATGCGCTCGCGTAAATGCTCATGCCCATGGTGTTGCAAATCGTATTGATTTTCGCTTGGGCAATCTTTTTGAACCAGTAGCTGAGCGCTTTGATTTCGTGATTTTTAATCCACCTTACTTGCCTATTGAACCCAGAGAGGCGTTTGGCACTCCACTCGATTTAGCTTGGGAAGCAGGGCCAGACGGTCGCGTGGTTATCGATCGATTTTTGAATGAGTTGTCGGAATATTTGACTCCCAACGGGCATGCGCTATTCGTGCAGTCTTCGCTGACGAATGTTGAGAAAACAATTAGAGCGCTGGGCGCGAACGGTTTACGGGTCGAGGTTGTAGCGCGTAGGAAGTTGTCATTTGAGGAACTCTTTATATTGCGAGCAGGAGCAAGCTTTTAGCTGTTGGTAGAGTTTAGAAGTTGGCGATGCTCATGGGGAAGCGACCTAGAAAGTGGAAGAAAAAAGGTAAGATGCGCTGGAAGTGGGTCCGGAAGCGCATGCGGCGGAAGCTCCGCAGGATCAAGCAGAGAAAAGCGTAAGCTGATGAATACCCCAGTTTATCGCGGTAAAACCTCGTTGATCAACACACCCCCAGTTAATTATTGCAAACGTGAGCGGGCCAGCAAGGTTTTTATGTTGGATGGATAATCCAACCAAGGGGGACAGCGTGCTCGAGGAGATAATATTTGCCCTGGGCGTCTTTGCGTTCGGCTTATCGGCTCTATACCTGATCAGCATTTTCAGAGCCCAAATCCTTCGTGGGTGGAAAAGAGGAATGGCCAAGCTGTGGGGGGTCGGGGCGCCAGAGCGGGTGTTGGCTAAGCGCATCAAGCTGTTCATTCTCATCGGTATCGTATTAATAATTTTTAACAAGTTGATTTTGAGTCGATATGGTCTGCCCAATTTTGAGTTAATAATCCCAACTCTGGTCGTCATCGGCTGCATTTCATTATCATGTGGTGATGACAAATTTGGGCGATATCTAACACGATATTTCGTTGTGATTGCGTTGTTGAGCATTCTTTTGCTTGATGTAGCTGGATGGGGCCTTCACCCAATTTATGCTTTCACGTGGCTTGGCTTCCTCATCTGCTGGATGTTCGCCATGCGCATGAAGATTTCTCCCTTTGGAAGGTTTAGGTCCGTGCTTTACCGCGCGATGTTCACTGGCGCGGTGGCGATTCTCATGTTCGACGTTTTCACGGCGTTCGGTGCTTGGATGCTCTGGTACCCCCGGAGCCTTGCCGGCTTGGGGCTCGCTTACTTGGCCCAAGCACCCTTTACACTCTATCACCTGACCTCGCTCGTTTTCGTTCCACCACTCGTGGGGTTAGGAAAGGCCCTCCTGAAGGTTCCGATTGCAGCCCCAGTCGCAGTGAGGGTGCGAGCTAGGGTCGAGAGAACTACATGGAGGTGAGTGCACGAAAGTCCAAAATATTGCATTGATTGCGGTGATAGTAGCGATTGCGGCAGCAGCGGCCTATCAGCTCGGCTACACTTTCGGCGCGACGGAGCAGATTGCCGGTTCGGTTTCCATCTGCATCATCGACATCGGGACCGAGGAGAACACGGTGTTGAAGGATGAAAACGTTAAAATCTCTGAAAAGACTTCGGTCTTCAAAATGTTGCAGCGGATCGCGGATGTGGAATATCAGGAGTATCCCGGTGTTGGCGTATATGTAACTTCGATTGACAATAAGGCGGCGACAGAATCCAAGTGGTGGATCTATCAGGTCAATGGAGTATATCCAAATGTCGCAGCGGACAAGTACATAGTGACCGATGGGGACAACATCGTTTGGAAATACACTTCAGAGTGGCCAACTTTCTAACGGCGCTTTCGCGAGAGTGAACTAGCAACCGCTCGTGCCCCATCCTCAGCCCTCTTCACATCCCTAGCTGTTCCGATAACGATGACATCTCCCTCGTGTGGTTTGAAGATCTCAACTAGCGTGGAACTCAGCTTTCGTCCTACGTTCAAGAAGCCGTCAGGGAACCTGAGCCCCCTTCGTTTGAAAACTAGGATGGTCGCTCCATCCGCGCCAGCTTTGATCGCTTCGTCCCGTTGTTCGATGCCTCGCCTGACCCGCTTAGCCGCGCCGCGAACAATCGTCGCGACATCAACTCTGCCGACGCTGAGGTTACCAGCGTCAACCCGCACAAACTCGAGGGACCTGCCGAGTGAACGTTTGCCTTTGGTCGTGAGCGCATGCCCGCCGCGCGATGAGGTGATTAACCCCTGTTTCTTCAATTGGTTAAGAATAGTGCGCATGCTGCCTTCACCTACCCCAAGCTCTCCGGCAAGCCGTTTACGACCAATCTTTTTGTGTTTTGCTATGAGCTCGAGCGCTTTGCGAACATGAATCTCCGCAAAGCGAGGCAGGGGCCCGATAGCTCGGGACATTAAATCGCCGTGTAAAGGATTGCTTTCTGAACATGCAACCTATTTTCAGCCTGATCCCAAACGACCGAGCGGGGGCCATCTATAACTTCGGCCGTGATCTCCTGCCCACGATGCGCGGGTAGGCAGTGCATGACAATGGCATCACCTTTTGCAAGCTTCAAGAGCTTGGCGTTGATTTGATATTCTTTAAAAGCTCTCAAACGCTTTTGTGCCTCCTTCTTCTGACCCATTGAAACCCACACATCGGAGTAGACGACGTTTGCGTTAGTAACAGCTTTTTTCGGATCATTCAAAATTTCTATCTTTGCTCCACTTTTGGCCGCGTTCTTTTGTGCTTGTTTTACAACTTCAGGGGGTGGCTCATAGCCTTTTGGGCATGCGGCCGAAATATTAATGCCGACGAGTGTGCAGCCGAGCAATAGAGAATTACATACATTGTTTCCATCACTTACCCAAGCTAGTTTAAGCCCTTTGAGTTTGACCTTGTGTTCACGAATCGTGAGCAGGTCGGCGAGTGTTTGACAGGGGTGTTCTAGCGGACTTAGGGCATTTATCACAGGAATAGTGCCGTGTTTTGATAACTCGATAAGATAATTATGGGATGTAACTCTGGCGACTATGCCGTGAACATACCTACTCAGAGTCCTAGCCGTATCTGCTATCGTTTCTCCCCTGCTGAGCTGCAACTCTTGGGCATTGAGAAATAAGGGATTCCCCCCCAGCTCATGAATTCCGGTTTCAAAAGATACCCTCGTGCGCGTTGATGGTTTTTGAAATATCAGAGCAATTGTTTTGCCCTTTAGTTCATCTGAGAGGATTCTATTCAACCTTTGTTTCTTAAAGTAACTTGCCCGCTCCAAGAGAGAATGAATTTCCTCTGGACTCAGGTCCTGCATGGAGAGGAGATGTTTAACCATCACTTCTCAACCTCGACAAATATCACATCCAACGCCTCTATCAAGCGATCGATATGTTTTCGCTCGACTATCAGTGGTGGAATAAACCTCAAAACTTTATCGGCGGTGCAGTTTATCAGGAAACCTCGCTTCCTAGCTTTGACTACCGCAGCATCGGCAATTTGTTTGGTGGAGAGTTCCATCGCAAGCATTAGCCCAAGCCCTCGCACCTCTCGCACGCACCCGTGTTTGTCTGCAAGTTCATTCAAGCGCTTTTTGAAGTACTCGCCAATTTTTGTGGCTCGCTGGGGGAGCTTTAGCTTCATCATAGTCTTTATTACGGTTTTTGCAGCTGCACATGCCAAGGGATTGCCACCGAAGGTTGAAGCATGATCACCTGGCGAGAACGATTCCATCACCTCAGCTCTAGCGCCGAGGCAACCGATTGGAAAACCTCCGCCGAGCGCCTTCGCCATGGTGAGTTCATCAGGCTCCACATTCCAGTGCTCGCACGCGAACCATTTGCCCGTGCGCCCCACCCCAGTTTGGACCTCATCACAGATCAAGAGCACTTCATACTCATCGCATAGCTTTCGTAGTCCTGGCAGGTAATCGTTGGATGGCACGTTTATGCCACTCTCGCCCTGAATCGCCTCTACGATTACAGCAGCCGTTTGCTCGCCCATGGCTCGCTCGACGGCAGCAAGGTCGTTGAAGGGCACGAAATCGAAGATTTGTGGGATGAGGGCCCCAAATGGCTCACGATAACTGGATTTCCAGGTCGCGCCAACGCTAGCTGCCGTCCTGCCGTGAAAGGAAC
Organism: Hadesarchaea archaeon; assembly: GCA_004375695.1. GTDB lineage: Archaea > Hadarchaeota > Hadarchaeia > Hadarchaeales > Hadarchaeaceae > DG-33. The sequence goes on from SOKQ01000019.1 coordinate 5,533, forward strand.
CCTGCATAGCGATGATACGCTGACGTTTGGTGTGTTTGATCGCGAGCTTGAATGCACCCTCGATAGCTTCTGCGCCAGAGTTGCAGAAGAAGAACTTGTTGATACCTTTTGGGACGACGCGTGCAAGCAATGCCGCTAGCTCCGCTTGTTGTTGGATGTAATAAAGATTTGAGATGTGCATTAACTTTTTCGCCTGAGCGGAAATCGCTTTGACAAGCGCTGGGTGGCAGTGTCCTAAAGAGCAGACCGCGATGCCCCCCACGAAATCTAGGTAACGCTTTCCCTGAATGTCCTCGACGAACATTCCCCGCCCCTTTACAAGCGCCAAAGGCTGGCGTCGGTAGGTGCTCGCAATGTAGCGCTCATCTAGTTCTTGGATGCGCTGCATTTACTTGCCCCGTTCGATCATCGTGCCTATACCGCGCTCGGTCAAAATTTCAAGCAAAAGCACGTGGGTCGCGGTGCCGCTGATGATGTGGGCGCGCTCGACGCCCCCCTGCACGGCCCTCAGGCAGGCCTCAATCTTTGGAATCATGCCTTTCTTTATGATTCCCTCTTGAACGAGCTTCTGTGTTTCCTCAGCAGTTAGCTGCGAGATAAGTGTTTTTTCATCCTTGGGGTCACGCATTACGCCTATAACATCAGTAAGCAGGATGAGTTTTTTCGCGCGCATAGCGGCTGCGAGTTCGGCAGCCACGACATCGGCGTTAATGTTTAGACTGCGTCCTTCTGCATCTATGCCTATCGGAGCGATCACCGGGATGTAACCCGTGCCCACGAGGTAGTTTATGACGGTTGGATTTATCTGTTCAACCTCACCGACCAACCCAAGATCTACTTCGACCTCGCGCCCCTTGCTCGTCGTGGTCTTATAGAGAAGTTTGTGAGCGCGGATGAGATTTCCATCCATGCCTGAGATACCCACTGCGCGCCCCCCATGCTTGCTTATCCCCAGCACGATCTCCTTGTTGATTTTTCCCGCGAGCTGCTCATGCAGGATCTCCATCGTCTTCTCGTCGGTCACGCGGAGCCCTTCGACGAACTTCGGCTTCTTCCCCAGTTTGCGCATCTCCTCACTTACCTCGGGCCCGCCGCCGTGCACGATTACGATCTTCATGCCAACGTAGCTTAGGAGCACGATGTCGCGGAGCATGGCATCGAGTAGTTTCTCTTTTCCCATCACACTCCCGCCGAGCTTGATAACTATCGTCTTGCCGTGAAATTGCTGGATGTATGGCAGGGCCTCGAGCAATATCGTGGCGCGGTCTTGCATTTTCACCACTGAGTTGATTTCATTAAATTACATGTTCTTAAAGATAATCCAAACTAGGTTGTGTATTTCGAGTTGATGCGTACATAGTCATAAGTTAGATCACACCCCCAGGCGGTAGCGCAAGCTTTTCCCGCGGAGAGGTCAGCATGGATTTCGATTTCTTTGCTGCGCATGATGTCACGCGCCCGCTTGAACGCCCGCTTTGCTTTAGGTTTACCGTGCACGACTAAGTCAACGCGTCCCCGATCGCTGACTAGCTCCAAACTCAGTTTTGACGGGTCGAACGATGCTCCCGAATAACCAAGAGCAGCGATTATACGTCCGTAGTTGGGGTCGCGTCCGAAAATAGCAGCCTTGATCAAATTTGATCCCGCAATCGCAAGGGCGGCGCATCGTGCGTCCTTTTTGTTACGGGCGTTTTTAATTTGGACCTCGATTAGATGCGATGCGCCCTCAGCATCTTTGGCGATCATCCACGCAAGTTCAGTAAGCACATAATCGAGTCCGGCCTGGAATTGCTTATCTTGATGTTTGAGCGTGATTAAGCGATTTTTTGCGCGTCCGTTCGCGAGTGCGAGTACCATATCACTGGTGCTTGTCTCGTTGTCGATATTGACCATGTTGAAACTTTGATTTGCCGAATTTTGGAGCGCTGCCCGGAGCGCTGCAGAGCTCACCACGGCGTCGGTGACGACGAATGCGAGCATGGTTGCGGTTTGCAGATTTGGGCGGATCATGCCGGCACCTTTTGTCATGCCTGCGATAGTTACAGGTGTTCCATCCTCGAGGTCGACTCGGATGGCGATTTCCTTGGGCGTGGTGTCGGTGGTCATGATTGCCTTAGCTGCGCTCAGGCTTGCCTCGCGTGAATTCGATAGTTCCTCGACGGTCGCGCGGATTCCAGTTTCGATTTTCCGCATGGGCAAGCGTGAACCTATTAGCCCCGTAGATGCAACAGCGACATCTCCGGTGCGAAGTTTCAACAGACGCGCCACGAGGCGAGCCATCTGGCGCGCGTCCCGCAGCCCCCGCTTACCTGTGTAAGCGTTCGCGCTCCCTGAGTTTGCGACTATCGCTCCGAGCTCGCCGTTCTTCACATGTTCCATTGTCACAAGCACTGGGGCGCCCTTCACTAAATTTGTGGTAAATGCCCCTGCGGCTGTGACTGGCCCATCTTCGCTCGCGAGCAACATCATGTCAAGTCCGCGGCGCTTGATTCCCGCCCGTACGCCAGCCGCTAGGAATCCAGGGACTGTTGTCACACCGCCCTCGAGCACCGTGATCATGCGAACACCAATAAAAGGGGTACGAGGACAACTTTAATCTTTTCGCGCAGAATCTCTTGGCTTCAGTCAGAGGCTGTCATGGTGGCTTTGCTACTAAAATGATTTCTGCACCTAAAGTCAGTTCTTCACCTAAGACCTAAATGCTCAATGGCTATCTGCTCTGAACAAC
>SOKQ01000007.1 GCA_004375695.1 Hadesarchaea archaeon
GTAGATCTCGGGCGAGCTCTGGCTGAAGCCGCGAAGGCGGTGGGAGGCAATGGCGGAGGCCACGATGTCTCGGCCGCGGCTCGAATACCCCGGGAAAGGATGGACGAATTTATCGTCAAGATCGACCAAATGCTCTCGGGAGGCAGTAAATGAACTACGGAGGATGCTTATGCGAATGCGAGCGAAAGTGAGCTGCACCTATGGGGGCGAGGGTATTTCGAAGGCGATAGCCGTTGCGCTAAGGCCGGATAGCCATCAAACTCCAAAAGGTATTCGGGTAGCAACAGATGCACGAGGCACGCAGGTGGTCAGCACGATAGAGCTTGACAGCAAAATTGAAACTCTCTTGGCAACGCTCGACGACTTGCTAGCGTGCACTTCTACCGCTGAGAGCATCCTGTAGTTGCAGATTTCTGGCCTATTTTTTCGATTCCCATGTAGGGTACCAATGCGGGCGGAACTAGGATTGAGCCATCCCTCTGCTGATAGTTTTCTAGAATGGATATCAAAACCCGTTCAGTGGCCACTAGTGTGCTATTTATGGTGTGAACAAATTTTGAAGGTTCACCCGTTTTGTCGCTATATCTTATGTTTGATCTGACGGCTTGGTATGAAGTGCAATTGCTGCATGATGCCGCCTCTCGATATTTTCCTTGACCTGGCAACCAAGTTTCAAGGTCGTATTTTTTCGCCGCTACCGTCCCCATGTCGCCGCTGCAGACGTTTACTATTCTGTAAGGCAACCCGAGTTTTTGGAATATCTCTTCAGCGTTGGTAATCAATTCCTCGTGCCTCTTCCATGAGTCCTCAGGTCTACAGAAGATGAATTGCTCGACTTTCTCAAACTGATGAACCCGAAATATCCCTTTTGTATCTCTGCCGTGCGTTCCGGCCTCCTTCCTAAAACAGGGGCTCACCCCGCCATACCTAATCGGCAAGCTCTTTCCATCCAGTGCCTCATTCATGTGTAACGCCAGCAGCGCGTGCTCAGAAGTAGCAAGCATGTAGAGGTCTTCTCCCTCGATTTTGTAGATGGTATCCTCAAAATCAGATAAAGCGACTGCCCCCTCAAGTGGTTTCCTCTTTAGCATGTAAGGCGGCTGGAATAGAGCAAACCCCTTTCTTGTGATAAAATCGAGTGCAAATTTTATTACGGCATAGTTTAACTGAACAAGTTCTCCCTTTAGGTAATAGAACCTCGCGCCCGCCACCCTAGCAGCTCGCTCAAGGTCGACTAGGTCGAGGTTCAATGCGAGATCGATGTGATCTTTTGGTGTGAAGTCAAATTTGGGTATCTCGCCCCACCTTCTTATTTCAACGTTGTCGTTTTCGTCCTTGCCTACCGGCACTGACTCGTGCATTAAATTTGGCAGATTAAGGAGGATACGATCAATTTTTTTTCTGTAGCCTTGCACTTTTTGTTCGAGACTTTTTATTTTTAGCGGGATTTTTTTCGCTTCTTTAGTTTTCTCCGTTACATCCTTGTTCTCTTTTTTAAGCCTCGCTATTTCCGCGGTGATTTTATTACGCATTTCCCTCAATTTGTTTGTTTCTAGTGTCAACTTTCTCCAATTTTCATCGTGTTTCAGTAGATTGTCGACCCACTTTACTTTGGCTAGATCTCCCCGCTTGACCAAATCTGCTTTTACGAGGTCAGGATTTTTGCGCACAAATTTTACATCAAGCATTGCCCAATCCCATGGAATAAATTTTGTTCCTAATCTAAAAGTCTTTGTAAACTTTCATTTCAGCAAAAATTCTCCATCTATTTTTTGAAAACTAACTATTTAAGTTCATTGAGAGAGAGGGGCACTGAAAACAGTTTATAAAACAATAGAGGTCGGATTATGGAAGAGAAAAAACGGGCCGTGAAGAAGTCTTGGCGGGAGAAGAAGTGGTACGACATCGTCGCTCCTCCCATGTTCGGCAGCGCAAAGATAGGTGAAACTCTTGCCTCCGATCCGAGCCAGCTTATCGGGCGGCTCTTCGAGACTACACTGGGCGACCTCATCGAGGACTTCTCGAAGTCTCACATCAAGCTATACTTCCAAGTGAGGGGTGTCGAGGAAGGCCGCGCGCTCACCAGCTTCATAAGTCACGACATGGCTCGCGATTACATCCGAAGCCAGATCCGACGGCGAGCGACACGCATCAGCAACATCTCAACTGTGACGACCCAAGACGGCCACAGGCTTAGGGTGAGCTCGATCATCACAACACTTCGCCGTGTCCAGAGCTCGCAGCTCGAGGCAATCCGCAGGGACATGCGGAATGTCATCAAAGACCGCGCCGGGCAGCGAACGTTCGACCAGTTCGTGCAGGAGGTCGTGCTGGGAAAGCTCTCTGCCGATATCTACAAGGAAGCAAAGAAATATTGTCCGGTTAAGCGGGTCGAGGTCTGGAAGACAAAAGTGCTGGCAGGACCAGCGTAGTTGGCAATTTTCATGCGCAAGCTCTTCGGCACTTCTGGCGTTCGAGGCGTGGTGGGAGACCAACTTACTCTTGAGCTCGCGCTAGATCTCGGCCTAGCGCTTGCAACACATCTCGGTGGCGAGGGCAGCGTCGTCCTCGGTAAAGATCCCCGCACCTCCAGCGACATGATTGAGAACTGCTTAACATCGGGGCTGCTTTCGGGAGGTTGCGATGTTATGAAACTAGGTGTAGTCCCAACTCCTGCCGTGAGCTTCGCGGTGCGACAGTTTAGGGCCAAAGCTGGCATTATGATCACCGCTTCGCACAACCCGCCCGAGTACAACGGGATCAAGTTCTGGGGTAGCGATGGGATGGCGTACACTCCAAAACAGGAAGAAGCGATCGAACGAATTTACTTCGGTAAGCGAATGAAGTCTGCCGCTTGGGACCGAATAGGCAAAGTCGAGGCGATTGATGTCCTGCCGAGCTACATCGATGAGATCGCGGGCACTGTCAAGCTGAAGCGGAGCTACAAGGTCGTGGTCGACTGCGGCAATGGAGCGGGCTCCTTAGTGACGCCTTACTTGCTTCGAAAGCTGGGTTGCAAAGTGGTGACGTTGAACTCACAGCTCGACGGCTTCTTCCCTGGTCGCAGGCTCGAGCCCTCACCCGAGAATCTGGGAGAGCTCTGCAGCGTGGTGAAATCAATTGGCGCCGATCTCGGCATCGCACACGATGGTGATGCGGATCGAGCCGCCGCTGTCGACGAGCTTGGCAGGGTCGCGCAGCCCGACAAGATCTTAGGGTTAATCTCGGCTCACCAGATCAGGCGAAAGAAGGAAGTCGTGGTAACGACCGTTGATGCTTCGAGCGTCGTTGATGATTGCGTTGCTGGGCGCGGCGGCAAAGTAGTGCGCACGCGAGTTGGCGACGTCAGCGTAGCAGCGGCGATTAAAAAACACAAAGCGGTCTTCGGCGGGGAGCCCAGCAGCGCCTGGATCTTTCCCCGCGTTCACCTTGCGCCAGACGGGCCTCTCGCGACGATAAAAATTTTGGAACTACTCGATTCAACTGGTAAGAAACTTTCCGAATTGCTCGACATGCTGCCAGAGTATCCGACTGTGAGGGGAAAGGTGGCATGCCCAAACGAGAAAAAGGCGGACGTGATGAAAAAATTCAAGACTCACGCAAAGCGAGAGTTTCTGGGCGTCAAGAGAATCCTCACCATCGATGGCGTCAGGCTCGAGTTCGAGAGCGGTTGGGTGCTCGTCAGGCCTTCAGGAACCGAGCCATACATCCGCGTGACCGTGGAAGGTAAGACCCAGACGCGAGCTAAGGAAATCGCTAGAAAAGCGGTAAAAATATTGAAGGACGCCATGCGAGACTAAATTTTAACTTACTTAGCTTTATCACGAAGCTCCCATCTAAACAAGATCTTTCTACTACTATGCACGGTTCTGAGGTGACACAAGAGTTTCGCAAAGCCAAGATGGAAAGTGCACGGCCCGTGAACTATCGCTGATAAGTAATTTTACCATGTTTTTTATTAGTCTACATCAACTAACATTTGGGGTAAAGGTGAAAGCTGTCGTTCTTGCAGCGGGCCTCGGAACTAGAATGCGTCCGCTCACGTTCACGAAGCCAAAATTCCTTCTTCCGGTAGCTGGGAAGCCCGCCCTCGACCACGTGCTCCTGCTCCTGAGAAATGCTGGCATCGACGAAATTGCCATGATTGTAGGTTACGGGCGAGAGCAAATCATCGAGCGCTATGGCGATGGCTCAGAACTTGGGGTGAAGCTCAAGTATTTACATCAAAAGAAGTTGCTCGGCACCGCGAACGCCGTTTCGCTTGCTAAGGATTTCGTGAGCGGAGAGAGTTTTATCGTGATGAATGGCGACACCCTGATTGACCAAGAGTCGCTCAACGCGCTCCTGAAACGCTACGAAAAACAGGGGACAAGCAAAAATTTTGGTGGAATCATGGCAATCATCGAGGTCGATGAACCCGAGCAGTTCGGGATAGTTTTTCTGAAGGGAGAAAAAGTCAGCGAGATAGTTGAGAAGCCGAAGCGGGTCAAGAACAGGCTAGCGAACGCGGGCGTATACATTTTCAATCCCACAATTTTTGAGGCGATCAAGAAGACGAAGAAATCCAAGCGGGGAGAGTACGAGCTAACAGCATCGATGCAAATTTTGATCAATAACGGCAAGGCGATTTACACCTCGCCACTCAATTTATGGACTGACATCGGCAGGCCCTGGGATTTGCTGGTGGCGAACGATTACTTCTTGCGAGGGCAGCGCGGCGAAATACACGGCGAGGTTGAAGTGGGCGCTTATATCGAAGATAACGTTTACATCGGAGAGGGCTCGCGAATTCGTTCGGGCTCCTACATCTTGGGACCAACCTACATCGGCAAGGACTGCGACATCGGGCCAAATTGTTTCATAAGGCCGTGCACGAGTATAGGCGACAAAGTAAGGATTGGCAACGCGGTCGAGGTAAAGAACAGCATCGTCATGGATTACACGCACATCGGGCACCTCTCGTACGCGGGTGACAGCGTTATCGGGAGCCACTGCAACCTCGGAGCGGGAACAACCATCGCGAATCTGCGTTTGGACGAGAAGCCTATTAAAATGAAAGTCGGCGGTAAGGTGGTCAGCAGTGGTAGACTGAAGCTGGGCACGATAATCGCCGACAATGTCAAAACTGGCATCAACTGTACGATAAACGTTGGCGTGAAAATCGGTCCAGATTCGGCGGTCGGACCCGGAGCGGTCGTTTACAAGGATATTCCCCCAAATACGATGATATCCGTGAAACCTATCTTGGAAAAGAAGAAGTGGAAACCCTAGTAGGTTTTAACATGAGCAAGCGCACCCGCAAAGAATTCCGGAGGAAATATCCGAACCTAACTGAAGAGTTGGGTGGAGCAGGGACAGTCAAAATTCAAGCCGTTCGAACGAGTGCGAAAGAGGCTGAGAAGACATCACACAACTTGCATGGTTACGAGCCAACCGCCGTCGATTTCATCCGACGCTGCGAAAACGATGCCCAAGCGCTTGAGATAATAAACTTCCTCGAGAAGAACGGAAAAATCGAGCCTAGTTATACACGGCATTTGCGCGCCCAGTTGGCCGAGCGTGGACTACAGAGCTTTGGCAAGCGAAGGAAGTCCGGCTGCTACTTGTGCAGCGAGTAGGGTCAAACATGCTTGAATTGGGACTCGTGGGTAAACCAAATACAGGCAAGACCACCTTTTTCAACGCCGCAACGCTTGCGAATGCTCCAGTAGCGGGTTACCCCTTTACAACAATCGATGCTAATGTCGGCGTCACCTACGTGCGAAGCCCATGCCCCTGCCGTGAGTTCAAGGTGATCTGTACCCCCAAAAATTCGAAGTGCGTTGATGGGGTTCGGTACGTGCCCATCCGGATGATCGATGTCGCTGGCTTGGTAGAGGGCGCCTACATGGGGCGGGGCTTGGGCAATCGCTTCCTCGACAACCTTCGGATGGCAGCCGCACTAGTCCACATTATCGACGCAGCCGGAGCAACCGATGCTGAGGGCAAACCCTGCCCACCAGGTACCCACGACCCCGTTCAAGACATAGATTTCCTCGAAGTCGAGATCGCGGCATGGCTGCGGAGCCTGCTCGTGAAAGATTGGCCGAAGTTCGCGCGCAGGGCGAAGTACGAAGAGCTCGACTTGGTTAAGGAGATAGCCGGACGCCTGAGCGGGCTAGGTATAAAGGAAAATCACGTTGCCCAAGCATTCCGGCAGGCAAGCGTGGATCGCTCGAACCCAGAAAAATGGACGGATGATGATTTGCTCCGATTCGTGGCAGAAGTTCGGAAAGCGAGTAAGCCCATTGTGATCGCCGCGAACAAAGCCGATGTTCCGGCGGCCGAGCTGAATATCGAGCGTTTGCGCCAGCGGGGGTACATCGTGGTCCCGACTTGCTCCGAAGCCGAGCTCATTCTGCGGCGCGGGAGCGAGAAGGGGTTTATGCTCTACGAGCCGGGCGACGAAGATTTCGAGATTCTCAAGCCTGAGGAGCTGAACGAGCAGCAGAAAAAGGCGATCGAGATGACCCGTGCGCTGTTGAAAAAGTGGGGCTCGACGGGCGTCCAACAGGTGGTAGATAAGGCAATCTATGAACTGCTAAATCTAATCGTGGTTTACCCCGTCGACGATGAACACAAGCTCACGGACAAGAAGGGTAACGTGCTTCCTGATACATACCTTGTTCCGAAAGGTACCACGGCCCACGAGTTTGCCTACATGATCCACACCGACCTCGGAGAGTCTTTTATTCACGCGATAGACGCTCGGACGAAGCGAAGGCTGGGTGAAGACTACGAGCTCAAGGAGAGGGATGTGATTAGAATAGTCGCGGCAAAGGGAAGATGAGCCATTGAAAGTCGCCCTCATTAATCCAAACACCGGACGAGTCGAGCGTATAGAGAACGAAGCGGCATGGCCCCCGCTGGGCTTGCTTTACCTAGGGGCGGTGCTAGAAAAATCCGGGCACGAAGTCAAAGTTATCGACAACGCACGAATCCAGCTGCCGGTCGAGAAAATCGTCGAGCGGGTGAAACGGGCGGATCCGGGAGTGCTCGGGGTGAGTACTCTCACTCCAACCTTCAAGCAGGGCATAAAAATAGCTAGCGCCATCAAGGCTGAACTCCCAGATTTAAAAATAGTTTTTGGGAATTATCACGCCACTTTCACCTATGAGAGACTGCTGACGAAGTACCCCTTCGTTGACTACGTCGCGCTAGGCGAGGGCGAGCAAATTTTTTTGGAACTCGTCAACGCTCTGGAGAGAAACGAGGAAATAAAGAAAATAAAAGGAATAGCCTTCAGGCACGACGGCGGGGTGGTCAAGACGCCGCCGAGACCTTTCATCCAAAATCTCGACGAGCTCCCCTTCCCTGACCGAACGCTGTTGGAGCAGGAGTATCACTCCGAGGTGGTTGGGATGCTCGGGAGTAGCGGAAAGTTCACCACCATGTTGACGTCAAGAGGCTGCCCCTACAACTGCAGATATTGCGCTTGCTCGGCCTTCTCCTTGCGAAAAGCTAGGTTCAGATCTCCAAAATCCGTGGTAGCTGAGATGGGGCTGTTGCAGATGGAGAGTTACGAAGAAGTTGGATTCGTTGATGACAATTTGCTCTTGGACCGACATAGGATGGAAAAAATTTGTGACCTGCTGAAGGAGAATGGAATCAAGCTCACCCTTTGGGCAGAAGGACGAGTTGACCAAGCATCGCGCGAGGTGCTGCGCAAGTTCGCACGCGTTGGCTGCAAGACGATTTATTTCGGAGTGGAGAGTGGCAACCAGAAAGTCTTGAACTATTACGGGAAAAACATCTCGCCGGAGCTCAGCCAAAAAGCCATGCGTAACTGTAAGGAAGCGGGCATCGAGAACATCATAGGCTCCTTTATCGTTGGCGCCCCAATCGAAACTAGAGAAGATGTCCAGCGAACCTTAGATTTCGCCTTAAACTTGAAAGGCATGGACTTCCCGCAAATGAATGTCCTCATGCTCTCGCCAGGAATGGACCTATGGGACACAGCGGTGCACGAGGGCTACCTTGATGAAGAGAAGTATTGGGAAGATGCGGTCACCGCGATCAATGTTTTTCCGTCCCATTTGAAAGAAGAGGAACTCAGCAGGATGATTGACCGCTTCTACTCAAAGTTCATCAAACGACCAACATTCTGGATACCGCAAATCCTGAAGACTGTGCAAAGCAAGTACCGCATGAAAATTCTTTTGGCTAACCTCAAGTCCAGAACTAGTTTTAGGGAGACTGTCCGACAACTCACCGGCGGATGAAGCAACCCGCGCAGATATAAGTCAGTTTCGCTTAATTTCTTCAAGCATATGGGAGGAAGTGGTATGGCGAAAATCTTAGTTACGGACCCCATCCACGAAGATGGTCTTAAGGCGCTGCGTGAGTTCGCAGAGGTTGAGGTAGCCACGGGCCTGAAGCCGGCCGATCTACTTGAGAAAGTTAAGGGGTATGATGTGCTGGTGGTGCGAAGCGCGACGAAGGTAACGAAAGATGTAATCGATGCGGGTAAACAGCTCGGGATAATCGCCCGAGCGGGAGTAGGGCTTGACAACGTAGATGTCAAAGCCGCCGAAAAGCGAGGGATTAAGGTACTCAACTCTCCAGAAGCTCCAACCATCGCGGTCGCTGAACTCGTGCTCGGACACATGTTGTCATTTGTAAGGCATATCCCGCTCGCGGACTCAAGCACTAAAGCAGGGCGATGGGAGAAGTCTAAACTCATTGGTACCGAATTAAGAGGCAAAACGCTTGGCATATTGGGCACGGGAAAGATAGGCAGGGCGGTGGGCTACAGAGCAAAGGCATTTCTGATGGAGTTGCTCTTATTTGACGTTATCAAAAACCAAGAGTTCGCCGAGCGGACGGGAGCGCGGTACGTCGATTTGAACACGTTGTTTCAAGAATCGGATTTCGTGACTCTACACGTACCACTGATGCCTGAGACCAAACATATGATCGGAAAACGTGAACTCGAACTCATGAAACCGACCGCAGTGTTGATAAACACCTCGCGTGGCGGAATCATTGACGAAGCGGCACTGATTGAAGCGTTAAAGAACAAAAAAATTGCGGGGGTCTGTTTGGATGTCTACGGGCAGGAGCCGCCCCGTGATAGCCCACTACTCGAGCTGCCAAACGTCGTGCTCACACCACACCTCGGAGCTTCAACACGCGAGGCGCAACGAGATGCAGCTATGATTATAGTCCAGAAGATAAGAGATACACTTGTCCAGTAGGGATGTCATAATGTACAAGTACTTGAGAAATGAATCGGCAGAATTGAACAAACTCATGCGCAGCCGAATGCGCGAGTGGCGGCGCGGGTCAGCGATAGTGCGTGTCGAGCACCCAACTAGGCTAGATCGAGCTCGTGCGCTTGGGTACAAGGCGAAGCAAGGCGTCATCGTCGTTCGGGCTCGGGTGCGGAAAGGCGGTAGACGCAAGGTGCGACCATGGCGTGGACGCCGACCAAAGCGCATGGGAGTTCGTAAGCTCGTCCCCAAGAAGAGCATCCAGCTGATTGCAGAGGAGCGAGCAGCCCGGAAGTACCCCAATTTGGAGGTGCTGAACTCCTACCCGCTCGGCCCCGACGGCACCCACGAGTATTTTGAGGTTATCATGCTCGACCCGAACCACCCGGCGATTCTGAGCGATTCCCAACTCGGATGGGTGGCCGAGAAAAAACATAGTGGGCGAGTTTACCGGGGTTTGACGAGATCAGGGCGAAAGTCGCGTGGGCTACTTCACAAAGGCAAGGGTGCAGAGAAGGTCAGGCCGAGCGTTCGGGCCCGTCGGCATGGCTGAAGTGATCGTGAATGGAATTTCCGTTCAGGAGCGCGGTTGTTAGCACATTTGCGCATGCCACCGAGGCCGAAGAACGGGTTTTAGATGCCCTTAGGATTTTGTTGCCCGAAGAAATTGAGGTCCGCCGATCGAGGCTTAAAGGCCACCATGGCAACCCCATCGTGAACCTCGAGGCGCGGATTAAGCGCAAGGAGACTCGAGAGCTCTGGCAAAGAATCCTAGCCAAGCTACGCGGAGGAGAGTCCGAAAAAATTGCTAGGGCCGCACCGGGCAGAATCGATGAGACATGTCATCTTCACCTGAGATTCAATAAACAGTTGGCCTATGCAGGGGAGCTCGCGTTGACCGGGGGTGGCGATGTTATCCACCTCAGACTGAAAGTTGCGGTTTACCCTGCCAAACGAGAAGTCGCGGTTGACTTAGTCGAAAAATTTTTGCGGACAAAATAAATCTGACGGGTTTTTAGAGACGGATTTATCCGAGGTAGAATGTAGGCAAAAGAGATGCTTGCACTTCAAGAGATTGAAAACACGTTAACTATCGCCAAGGAATGCTAACTTCGTCGACTCTCCATCTCTGATTCACTACTGTGTCTTCGAGATTCTGCCTCACACCATTTCTATACGCTAAGATACCTGTCCAACTTATCATGGCCCCGTTGTCAGCGCATAGCTCCATTGGTGGAACCAAAAATTTTGCGTGGTGCTCTTCGGCCATGAGCTTGAGCATCTCTCTTAACCTTTTATTTGCCGCGACCCCGCCAGTTAGCATGACCTCGCGTTTCTCGGTGTGCGCAACAGCCCGCTCGGTCACCTCAACAAGAGCAGCGAATGCCGTCTCCTGCAGGCTGTAGCAGAGATCTCGAACATCGACTCCAGCACGATGCTTGCGGACCGTTTCAGTCATCAATCCTGAGAACGATAGGTCCATCCCCTTAACCACGTAAGGTAGCGGGATGTAGCGCTTGCCCTCGCGCGCGAGCCGCTCGACGTTGGGTCCGCCGGGGTGAGGCAATCCAACCTCCCGCGCAAAAACATCAAGGCAATTGCCAACGGGGATATCGAGTGTTTCTCCAAAAACACGATAGCGCCCTGCATCGAAGGCGATTACTTGAGTGTTGCCCCCGCTGACGTAAAGAGTGACTGGATTTTTAGCGCGCGCTACTAAGCGGCCGATCTCAACGTGGGCAATGCAGTGATTTATCCCTAAAATTGGGATATTATGGAAAGCTGCCAAAGCCCTCGCAGCCGTAGCAGCCGTGCGAAGACAGGGGCCCAGGCCCGGCCCTAAAGAAAACGCAACCAAATCGATATTTCCGATGTCCACCTCTGCTTTTTTCAATGCATCACTCAATACCGCGCGGGCGTTTGCGGTGTGAAATTGTGCGGCTTCTCTGGGGTGAATGCCGCCCTTCGGGGGTGTGTAAACTCTTGAAGTGTTGGCTAAGATTTTCCCTTTCGAGTTAACGATACCTACTCCGAACGTGTGCGCTGTACCTTCGATGCCAAGACAAAGCATACTTGAACCCAACTTTACTAGCCCGGTCGACCAAAAAGTCTTCAGTTTTTGACCTAGCTACCGCTTAACCAAGCAAAAATGCCAAAGTCCAGAGCAATGAATTCACTCTGTAACGACTTCAGCTGTCGCAAATCTTTGCCGCACCGCAGTGATGCGAACTTTTACCTCATCCCCGGAATTCGTGCCGGGTACGAAGACCACGAAGCCTTGAATGCGGGCGATCCCATCTCCGCTTTTGCCCTTCGACTCAATCTTCACGTCTTGAATGTCGCCAACGTTCACCGGAGCAGGTGGTCCTCTTCGCTCTCTAGGTCCGTACACACTTTTCAACTCCTTTTTATTACAACCTAAAGTAGAGGACTTTGCTTATAAATTTGCGTGAGAATAGTTTTTATTAACATTAATGTTTAACTAAAAGTATTTTTTCAGGAAAATCAAAGCTAAAAAAAGGTCTCGCTAGGATAGATATCGAAAATGTGTTGATTGAAGCTGTGACGCAAAAAGAAGGTAAAGTCTGCATCCGACCCGAAGACATTCTCCTATCAAAAAGACCGATCAAATCAAGCGGAAGAAACATGCTGAAGGGTAAGATAACTGAGATCTCCGACCGAGGCACAACTGTAAGGTTAAAAGTAGATGTTGGACGCGAGTTGGTAGTGATAATCATCAAGCGCTCTTTTCTAGACATGAAGTTAAGAATTGGCTCTGGAGTTTACGTTGCATTTAAAGCATCTTCGGTACATGTAATTTGATAAACAGCTTTTGTCTTGGCCACGCCGAACATTTAAACAACTGCCCAATTATGTATGGTTGGCGAGCCGATGTTCCTCCGCAAGATTTTCGGCAAAAAACCAAACGCACCCGAACCTCAAGTTGAAGAATTGTCCATCGATTCCTTAGGCGAGCGGGTGGGTAAACTCAAGCAGGAAAAGCTCTCGGAGACCCAATCCAAGTTAAATGCCATGCTTGACAGGCTATCCGAAGAGCGGGAAGCGCTTTTAAAGGAATTGAAAACTCTTTCCGAGGCCGAACCCACCGATGAAGTTTATCCAGGATTGCACAAGACGGCACTCGAGGCCCGAAGGCTCCTCGCTGACAAGCTAACCCGCGCGGTCACTGCTATCGAACGGCGAGGAGGATTCTCGACTGACGAGCTCGCGACACTAAATAGCAGGCTGACGAAAATGGTGAACCTTACAACCGACGCAATCGCCACCCACAGCCGCTATGTTCGAGCGTTGTTCGGCTCTCACTTTAACTCGGCCGAGCTACGTCTGCGACGGTTGCATGGATTGGTCAGGGAAGTCAATGTTCTCATCGAAGGAACCCTCGGAAAAATGCGTTCGCTAGATTTGGTCTCTTCTAAAATTTCATCACAAAAGGAGCTCCTTCACCGAATTGAGGATATGCGGACTAATGCCAAATCGTTGGAAAATCAGGTCGTGGCGCTTGAAAAGCTGATTGAGAACGAGAGCAATCAAATGGCGCGGCTCATCAACAGTGAGGAATTCAAGAGCTTGGACGCGTCTGGGCGCGAGCTCGAACGAATTGAGCGAGAGATAGCCCAGGTGAAGGGCGCCGCATCAAGCGCAATTTCGGGACTCAGCCGACCCTTCAGAAAGATGGAAAAGCTCGTGACAGCGGGCGAGTGCCAAATGGACCGAGAGATGATAAAAGTCCTTGAACTTTGCATCGAGAATCCACTTGAAGTACTTTCATCAGACGAAAAAATAGCTTCTACCAATGCGCTGCTGCAAAAAATGATAAAACTTCTTGAGGGAGGAAAAATAAGCATGGACGACCGTGAACGTAAGAAGCGAATGAAACTAGCTCGAGAACTTCTGGAGGAAAAAAAGCTCCTGAAACTCAAAGAGCGACTCGCCCACCTCCACGCTGATATGGAAATTCAAAAACGCGCTCGTGAACAAACATCGCTGCTAAAACAAAAGGCGGAACTCGAAGAATCGATAGAAAAATATCGGTCGGACCTAAAACGCGCACGAGCGACAATTGAGGAACTTCATCGCGAATCGCAGCTGGCTGAGAAAGATATCGATAAAAACTTGCGTGAGATAGAAAAACTTGCAACTGAGGTTATCGGCGCAATAGTCAAGCTCACTTCTTAAAATCCGTGTACCCGCACTTTCCGCACGCTAAGCGGTTCCCGTGGTTAGCCATGAAAACTCCTGGGCCACAGCGCGGGCAGGTCGGGCGCAGATACTCTAGCTTTTCGCCCCCAAGCTTGTAGACCTTTGCCTTCGCGGCCTTAACTTTCTTTGCCACCGTCTGCCTCCTTCGATGGCTTTTCCTTAACTTCAGCTTTTTCTTCCTTCGGCTTCTCTTTCGGCTTTTCTACTTTCTCCTCCTTCGGCTTCTCGGGTTTTGCCTTCATTTCCTCTTTGGGTTTTTCGGCTTTCTCTGGGGGTTTTTCAGCCTCAGGCTTAGCTTCCTTTGGCATGTCCCGCTGAAGCAAAAATTTGGGCTCGAGTCCTTCGAGTTGTTCGCGGGAGCTGTAGGCGCGGGCGATCCCAGAGGCCATCTGGCGACCGTGGGTGCTCGCCATCTTCTCGATGACGATGAGTTCCGCCGCGACGCCCAACTGGTTCGCGAGCTGAGCACGCACGTCCAAACGCTTTGGGGTTGGCTCCCCCGCATGATCAGCTTTGAATTTTACTTCGGCACGCTTGAACAGCGGGTTCTCCGTCTTCTCGATTATCTCGACCTTCATATTGACCCCTTTCATCTCTAGCGAAACCTAATTAAACCTTAGCCCCCGTTAATCTGTCCCCCCTTTTTGAGATTATGTAATGATTGTTTAAAAATCACCTACTGGTCCTGAATTGCTCTAGCAGCGCTTCGAATTCGCGGCGCTTGGACTCGGTGACTTCTACGATCACAACCCCTTCGTATGGCTGCCCATAAACGACAACGGACCCTAGTGGGGCGGAGAGCACGGCTGGTAGGGTGGCGAGGTCTTCCTCCCCATCGACGATAATTTTTAGGGGAGGTTTTGCCTCATCGAGGACTGCGCGCAATTCCTGAGTTATCGTTCCCGCGGGGTTTTTTACACGAACTATTTTTGCATCGAACAAATCGATCGTACGCCTTATTTTTTTATCAACCGGGGACCGCATCACGACGAAATCCACCACGGCAACATCCAGCTTCAGGCCAGCTTCGAGTAACTCCGCGGTAACGATATCGCCGACTGCAATCAGCCTAGTCGGGCGAAGCTGCTGCAGGCGCTCAATCGCAGTTGTAACGCTAGAGAAAAGCTGACCAAGTGGACGCTTCAAGAGTGGCCGCACTTCATCGGGTAGCTTTAACACCCTACCGAACCCTCAACGCGTACTTCCCAGGCTGGGTGATTTTCAATCGCTTGGCGATCTCAGAGCTCTCTGGGTCGAGCACGATGATGTATCCCGACCAGTCTCCCGAGAGCGATGCCGCCCCGCAAACCGGGCAGGTATTCTGATCGGTGATGAAGTTACAATTGCGGCAAGCCTTTTCGGTCAAGCCTTTGCCTCCTTGCGGGCCTCCTTGATCCATTCGAGCTTGCCGAGTCCAAACTGGCGCATCGTCAGCCCTATCTTTCCACCACGGGGGCCTCGTCGTGTGCTCACTGTAACCACGCGCGCGCAAACCTTGTCCCCCTCCTTCAGCACCCGCTTTGACTCCTTGCCGTAGAGTGCCCCCTTCTTCTTGTCATAACCCACGAAGTCGTCCATCACCTGTGAAACGTGCACCAAACCATCGATAGGCCCCAGACGCACGAACCCGCCAAACTCGACAATCTCAACCACCTCACCCAACACCACCTCGTTGACTTCCGGCTTGTAAACGAGCGATTCAAAGGTGACATCATGGTAGCTGGCCCCGTCGCCCATGATTATGCGGCCCGTTTCGACCTTCTTGAGCTCGGTGATTGCGAGGATTGTGCCAACGTCTTTGTCGGTTAGCCCCTCGTAACTCTTGCGCAGGACGTCAACAATCACTTCCTCGAGGGGCTCGCCAAGCCTGCTGGGGGGCACCCGCACGGTATCACTCACGGTCACTATTTTGTACATTCACTCTACCTCAAATTTTTTAGTGTAAAACTCCATGACGCGGACGATCGCCTCATGTGCTGTCCTCGCCCTCGCCACTCAAGCCTTTTGGTTTTCTTTCCCTTTAACTTTTTGCCCTTTTTCGCGAGGAAACCCAGCACCTGCAACACCTTCGAGTTTGACGTTTTTTCAAAAATTGACCACATCATGCGCCCCAAATCTTCAACAGCAGCGGGACGAATAGCAAGGACACCATGGCCATGAGCTTAATCAGGATGTTAAGCGAGGGACCCGAGGTGTCTTTGAACGGGTCTCCAACGGTGTCGCCTATCACCGAAGCCGCGTGGGTTTCACTTCCTTTTCCGCCCAGATGCCCATCCTCAATGTACTTCTTCGCATTGTCCCAAGCCCCGCCGGAGTTCGCGAGGGTGATTGCGAGCAGCAGACCCGTGACTATCGAACCCGCAAGCAGACCCCCCAGCACCTCAGGACTAAAAAGGCCCACCGCGATTGGGGTAAGGATGGCCAGCGCTGCCGGGAGCGCCATGTTTCGCATAGCAGCAGAGGTGCTAATTTCGATACACCGGTTGTAGTCCGGCTTTGCCTTTCCTTTCATCAGCCCAGGGATAGTTCTAAACTGTCTCCGCACCTCGCTCACGATTAGAGAGGCCCCCCTGCCCACTGCCCGCATGGTGAGCGCGCAGAACAAAAACGGTAGCATCCCACCTATGAACAGCCCGACAATGACTGATGGATTAGTTATGCTGAGATTCATAGTTATCCCTGCATCAGCCATTCCTATGGTATAAGCTGAAAAAAGTGCAAGTGCCGTCAGAGCTGCTGAACCGATTGCGAAGCCCTTGCCGATTGCAGCAGTCGTGTTTCCAACAGCATCCAGTCGCTCGGCACGTTTGCGTACCGTTTGTCCCATCCCAGCCATCTCGGCAATCCCAGCGGCATTGTCTGCAACTGGGCCGTAGGTATCCGTGGCAAGCGTCATGCCCAATGTACTGAGCATGCCCACCGCGGCAATCGCAATTCCATATAACCCATTTGGTAAAGTGATGTAGTAAGCAAACGAAATTGCACCAATAACTGCGATAATTGGAATCACGGTGCTGAGCATTCCAACTGAAAGGCCGCTGATGATATTCGTCGCGGGGCCAGTCTGGGATGATATCGCAATTGACTGCACGGGTGAAAATCTATTCTCGGTGTAGTACTCTGCAGAAAGACCGATTAAGATTCCAGCCACCAACCCGGCAAGCATCGCCCCAAATATCTCCACCGCACCAACGAAAAACCATATCAGAAAGAATGACGCCACGGCTATCAAGATGGCGCTTCCAAAAACCCCCTTGTTGAGCGCGGCGTGAAGTGTTTTTATTCCAGCACCCCTCTTCGTCCGCACGAAGAATGTCGCCACAATCGAGCAGAAAATCCCGACTGCAGCGAGCAGCATAGGAAGCACCACGGCATCCGTCTGGCCGAGCACGACGCCCCCCACGGTGACTCCGGTGAAACCTATCACCATGGCCGCAATGATTGAGCCCACATATGATTCAAACAGGTCCGCCCCCATCCCAGCGACATCGCCAACGTTGTCACCCACGTTGTCTGCAATCACCGCCGGATTTCGTGGGTCATCCTCGGGAATTCGAGCCTCAACCTTTCCGACTAAATCTGCGCCCATGTCCGCCGATTTCGTGTAGATGCCCCCACCAACGCGTGCGAACAGCGCTATCGAACTCGCCCCGAAGCCGAAGCCAACGATTATCCTGGGGTCTCCGAATAGGTAGTAGAAAATGCTCACGCCCAAGATCCCCAGCCCTACGACACACATCCCCATCACCGCGCCGCTAGAGAACCCAACTGTAAGTCCTTTACCAATACTCCGCTTCGCCGCCGTTGCCGTTCGGGCGTTCGACTTGGTCGCCACGCGCATCCCAACGTTGCCGGCCAGCGCTGAGAAAAATGCCCCGCCCATGAACGCCACTGCAGTCTGGTGACCCACGACCAGCGCCAAAATAGCCGCCGCTATAACCGCGTAGACGACCATTACCTGATACTCCTTGTTCAGAAAAGCCATCGCCCCCCGATAGATGGTGCCGGAGAGTTCCCGCATTCGCTCGGTCCCGACGGGCTGCCGCATGATCCTGAAAGTTAAGTAGCCCGCAAACGCGAGGGCTAAGACACCTGCTATCGGTGCCAGCACCACTGGTTCAAATCCGACCATCTCACGACCTCTTGAGGAATTTTAACCTTACTTAATCCAACCGTCTATTGCAAGATGAGACTTCTGCCGTAAATATATTACTGGCACCCCACAACGCCGGAGCTCCTTCCGCAGAGCTGCGTCAGTAGTTCCCACCGCATAGCCTCCTTTGAGCGCCAAGTTCAAGATTACCTCATCCGCTATACCTTTCGCCTTGATGACATCCCCACGTTTAGCTAGAAACAATCCAATTTT
Organism: Hadesarchaea archaeon; assembly: GCA_004375695.1. Taxonomy (GTDB): domain Archaea; phylum Hadarchaeota; class Hadarchaeia; order Hadarchaeales; family Hadarchaeaceae; genus DG-33. The sequence continues at coordinate 17,839 of SOKQ01000007.1, forward strand.
GGCAGCCATCTGCTCCTTTGGCTTGCCCCGCTCGGAGATTCGCATAAGCTCTTGGAGGACCGGACTTGGAATAATGAGTTCATGAGGTTGTTCCAGCAACCTGTTGAGTTCCCCCACAACATCCACGCTAAACAGACCGGGAATCATCAGGAAACTTGTGTCTGCGATGACCTGCAACCAAATTCCTCGTCAACTTATGATACCGTAGCCAATCAGACGCCACCTTCCAGCGACGCGTCGACTCAGTGCGACTCGTGCCCCTTGATCGACGCAGACTGGTAGTTTGAGTTTGATGGTAGCTCGGTCCCTTCTGGCACTTGATATCATGCCCACGGTCATCGCCGTCCCCACGTTCAACATCAAGGGCTCACCCGTGACCAAGGGCTTTACCTCAAGCTCTTTGGGAAGCCCGACGACGCGCTTCATCAGGTGAACTTCTAACTCGGCCGTTTCTAGCACCTCGGGCAAGCTTCCAGGAGCCCCCGCCACCGAGCCCACGAGCGAATCGCCTTTGGTCAGCGATGGATCAAGCTCAGTACCAACCCCGATGAGGCCACCCGGCACAGCCGCCTCCAGCCGGCTCCCCCCTGCGTGCAAGCTCACTATCTTCGAGTCTAAGTGTTGCCACGTGACCCTTCCCTCCCGGCCCGCTCGTATGCCGGGGCGAACCTCTATTCCTTCACCCTCACGAAGCTTTCCTCGAAGGAGTAATCCGCCCAAGACTCCGCCGACTAATTTTTCTGGCTTGGCTCCCGGGCGATTAACATCGAAGGAGCGGGCGACGTGCATCCGCGCGGGCTTCGAGAGGTCCCGCTTTGGCGTCGGGATGTGCTCCTCAATTGCTTGAATCAGCTTATCGATATTCGCGCGGTGAATGGCGGATATTGGGATCACGGGAGCATCGGCGGCGAAGGTACTCGAAAGGAACTCCTTGATCTGTTGGTAATTTTGCATCACTTTCTCTCGCGAGACGAGCTCAATTTTATTCTGCGCCACCACGACGTTACGCACCCCAATGAGACTGAGGGCCATCAAGTGTTCTTTCGTTTGGGGCTGGGGACAGGGCTCGTTCGCCGCTATCACGAGCATGGCTCCGTCCATAATCGCTGCGCCCGATATCATAGTGGCCATGAGCATCTCGTGCCCTGGAGCATCAACGAACGAGACGCGGCGAAGGAATTCCGTCCGGGCCTCGCAGAAGGGGCACTTCTCCTTGGTGCTGTACCGCTTGCACTTGGGGCAACGTGTGAACGAAGTATCTGCATACCCTAAACGAATCGAGATGCCCCGACGAATCTCCTCGCTGTGCACGTCGGCCCAAATACCCGAAAGCGCTTCCGTAAGAGTAGTCTTCCCGTGATCGATATGCCCAACGAGGCCTATGTTAACGACAGCTTGGGACATTTGGATACCTTGCTCAAATTTTCTGCTCACCAGATATAAAACGCACAGGCTTCGACTAGAGTACACATGATATTATTACTATAAACATGTGAAAGCGTGTGGAACCCACCTGTCGATTAGGTCGCTTTCGCTTCAGCTTCCTTTGGGGCCAAGAGCTCCTCAACGGGTTTCTCCCCGCGCTTCACGATTTTCGCGTTGACCTGCACGATCGCATCGGAAATTCTCGAACCTCGAACCCGCTTTCGGCGGCGTTCCCCCCTCCTTCGCGGAGAAAACCCAGGGCCACCAACCAGCAAGACACTTGTTCGCCCCGAACCGTAGATATCTGGGCGCATGGGAAAGCCATCTTTGTCGGTGCCGCCTGTGAGCTGGAGCTCGTATCCCGGGAGCCCCACGACCGCCCCGTCGAACTTGTCCCCTAGCCGGAGTCCGACTAGTTTCCGCGCATCCGGCTCACGAGCCTCTCGGGGATAGCTCTTGCCCGTCTCGGGGTCAGCGACCACTACTTTGAACACCATCAGATCACACCTCAATCATTAAACAGGCTCAATTATTCCTTTATCAGTTCATAAGACTTTCTGGAGTTCTCGCTAGATCAGGAAAAACAGGTAATTAACTTTTTCCTAACTACATCACCCCATACGTCGGATCCTCACGCTGTTTGATCGCAATTATCTCATCCAACACCGCTAGCTCATCGCCCGAAAGCAGGTCCCGTAGATCCCGCTTCAGGACAACCACGTGCTCTCTTGGGACATCCGTGTATAAAACATCGTCCTCCTGAACATTGCGCCCGACCACCCCGCCCTCGATCGAAATCGCGAGCTCGTCCCCCAGCTTCGCCTCCTGCACCGATCGCTTCTCCTTTTGTAACTCGCGAATGGTGCCGACCGAGCGCCCGTCCCTGCGCATGAGCGGATACTTTGGCCTGAGCACTCCCCCTAGCACGTCTACCCCAACAATTGCGGGGTGGCTACGCCTGAAAATATAACCAGGTTTCAGCGCGAACTTCCCTGGCCTGACATAAACCTCGAGACGCTTCGCCCGAATCTCCTCGCGCTTTTGTTTCGCCCAATCTTCGTAGCTTTCCAGGAGCTTGTAGATGACCTCATCATGCAACACGGATACATCCTCGCGCTTTGCCTCCGTCTGCGCGTCGGGCAAAACTTTCACGTTGAATGCCAGCACCACTCCAAGAAGTGGATCACTCTTCACCACGCTCGCTGCCTCGACCACATCACGTCTTGAGACATCGCCAATATCTGCGCGGTGGATGGGTATGTCCTTCGCTTTGAGTTGACCCTCAAGCGCTTCAAGCGAGCCCAAAGCATCTGCCTTGAGCACGACCCCATTGACATTCGTGCTTATCCGAATGCTCTCCATCTCTTGCTGAAGCTCCTGCCAAAGTTTTTCCGCCTCTGATGTATCCTTGATCGCCCAGAGCGGGGCTCCGGCGACGACTCCCTCGAGATTGGGTGCTGCGACTTTAACTCCGGCCGCCGCGGACACTCGCTCGACCGGTTTGAACTTGTCTTCGGGATCACGAATCTCGTCGAGCGGCTTCGGCTGGAGTAGAGCGCGGACCTTCGAGATAATCACCTTGTCGAGCCCTCCGACGGCAAATGTATTCCCCTTGGTGAACGTACCATCATACACGATAACGTCGATGGCCTTCCCCAGCCCGACCTCCTCTTTCACCTCAAGCACAGTCCCCCGCGCCGGACCCGTCACCTCAATCACCAACTCCTTTTCGAGAAATCGCTGCGCCAATCCAACCAACATCGTAAGCACCTCGGGTACCCCTTCACCCGTCTTGGCGCTTGCCGGGACGATGCTAACTTGCTTTCGAAAATCACTCACTCGGTCGAAGCGTTCGGCTTCAAAGCCCAGCTCGTGGAGTTTGCCGACCAGCTCGTAAATCTTGTCGTCGAGCGCGCCCTGCACCTCGACGCGCTGGCGGGCGAACGAGTCAAGAAAGCATGCTTTTGGAGAGGGCTGCCACCACGGCAAAAGATCGATTTTGTTCGCGACAAGCATGAAGGGAGTTTTGTACGATTTCAAAATCGTCAGCGATTCAAGCGTCTGGGGCATGAAGCCTTCGTTGATGTCGACGACCAAAGCAGCGAGGTCGGCGAGCGCCCCTCCGCGGCGGCGCAGGTTGGTAAAGGCCTCGTGCCCGGGAGTGTCAATGAAGAGCAGCCCGGGAAGAGTCATCTTTATTTTGAACTCCTCGAGAAGAGCACCACAAATTTGTTTGATGGTTTCCGCTGGGACTTCGGTCGCCCCTATGTGCTGAGAAATTCCACCTGACTCTCTGGTTGCGACTGCCGTGCCCCTGATGCTGTCTAACAATAAGGTCTTGCCGTGATCAACGTGCCCAAGCACCGAAATTATAGGCTGGCGGACTTTTCTCCCGACCATCTCCATCGCCTCGTTTTTAACATGCACTTGCTTTTGATTTAAACTGGGGCGCTTTGATGCATCCATTTTGAAAAAAATTAATTCTCGGGACTAAAAGGCTACAGTAGGGGAAGATTGGCCAAATGAACTCAGAAAGTATTTAAAGAATGTCGAGGCTTACTAAATGTGCTTATTATGGAGAAACAACAAGAAATTCCAAAAGAGAAACCCAAGGTTCCGATCGCTGTTCCGGTTATTCTTTGTCCAGAATGCTACAAACCAATGGAAATCGTGGGAAAAGTAGACGTGGATAAAGACGAAAGAATCTTGTTCAAAAAACGAACTAGGACAGTTCCACACATTGAATTTCGTTGTTCCAGTTGTGGGATGGAATGGAAAGAATCGCTTGAGCGAAGAGGAGGAGGATGTTTTATCGCCACGGCGACTTTTGGGACTCCTATGGCACATGAGGTAAACATACTCAGGAAATTCAGGGACGGATTCCTATTACAAAATCGCACGGGAGAAATCTTTGTTCGCGCATATTACAAGCTATCTCCTCCAATAGCCCGCACGATTGAAAAATCTGAAATGCTGCGACGTTTCGTGAGAATTCTATTGACTCCTATCGTGAAGCTATTCAATTTGATCTATGGGAAACACTAAGAGAACAAGTTTCTTATCGGCTATTCTTGAAACAATGAGAGCTAAAAACATCAAAAGTTAAAATTAAACTTTATCCTAAGTAAATAGGCAAGGCTTCATTGTCTTCTTGTTGGTAGAGGGGTGTTTCGTATAACATGTTCTCAAAGGCTCCGGGTGGGGGAGGTTCAATCTTAACTACTTCTGCTTCCGCATATTCGATTCCAGCCAATTCGCAAGCTAGCTCGATCGCGTCTTCCAAATCCCCAAGTTTGTCCACAAGCCCAAGCTCGAAGGCTTTATTGCCGTTGAACCACCCTCCCTCAATCAGGACATACCACGGATTCTCGATGTTCTCCGCCACGTTCTCGATTTTCTCCCTCATAATCTCAGTTTCTTCTATCACTATGTTGAAGAATGAATTTTTGGCCTCCTCGACTTTAAGCCTTAAGAATTCCCGCTCGTTTTCGTCTAGAACTCCATCCTCCCAGAGGGTTTTGAATATCCCAGAAGAAATAGCAGTAATCGCCTCAACATTTTCCGGCTCCACAGGAACTGGCTCGCCAAGCTCTATGTACACTCCGATGCTTCCAACTTCGGAAAATGGATGCGCAACTATTACATCGGCTCCCAAAGAGACCAAGTATGAACCAGATGCCGCTGCCCCTCTAACAAACGCTACAACTGGCTTTTCAAAACGCTTGACCATCGAATACATCTCGTAACTAGCTGTTGCATACCCCCCAGGCGAATCCACGGCTAAAACAACAGCCTTAATACTCTTATCTCTCCTGGCGTTCTCAAGTGATCTCTGAAGTTCCCCAGTAGTGGTATAAAATGTGGATTCTTCGCCAGTTGTGAGTTCACCTCTTAGTTCAATGATAGCTATCTTATTTTTTTTGGGAAGTGCGGGCATAACTAAAGCCCAGAATATCGAAATTACGGCTACCGATACAACTATGATCCCCGCTATGATCTTTAGTCTTCTACCTACCGCCTTTTTACTTTCCCGCAAAATTTTCCTTTGCTTTCTCGTATTATCAGCCCTTCTTATTTTTTCCCCTCAATTTTAAAAAGCTCTTTAATTAATTAAGTTCATGACCCTAATTAAAGTGCACATTTTCCAATTTTCATGAAAAGATTTTAGGCTTTCAAAAGAAAATTCGCATCTCCCGTTCAGCGCTTTCTGCGGAATCTGCAGCGTGAATGACATTCTCCGTGATGCTCGACCCGAAGTCACTTCGAATCGTTCCTTTCGCGGCCTTGGTCGGGTCAGTGGCACCCGAGAGCTCACGCATTTGCGTTATCGCTCGTTCACCTTCGACCAGCATCACGACCACCTCGCCCGAAAGCACATGCTCGACCAAGCGTTCAAAGAAATCCTTTCCCCGATGCACCGAGTAAAGCTCCTCTGCAAGCCCTCGGTCGAGCCTCATCCGACGCATCGAAACTATTTTTAACCCAGCCCTCTCGATCCGCGCGACAATTTCATCGGTCAGGCCTTTCGCCACCCCATCCGGCTTCACCATGACGAAGGTTCGCTCCCTCAAGCCTTTCCCCTCGCTTTTCGGGAGCGTTCGGTCCACTTCACGCGATGTGGCTTCCGATTCAGTTTAAAGTTGCGTTCACACTTGCTCGAACAAAAGAACAGAACCGAGCCATCCCGCCGGACGAACATCAAGCCAGTGCCAGGCTCGACACGTCCACCGCAGAAGGAACACTTTCGCGCGACTGGCATTTAAGGCACCCTGATTTCCTTCGCCTCTCGATCGGTCTCACGGAGCATGAGGATATCGCCCACTTGTGTTGGCCCCTTGACGTTGCGGGTTATGATGCGTCCCTTGTCTCGCCCCTTGAGCACGCGACACTTGACCTGCAAAATTCCCCCTGTTACGCCTGTGCGCGCCCGAATCTCGATTACCTCGGCAGGAAAGCCGAGCTCCTCCTCAGCCGGCATGGACTCACTTCTTCAGCTCGCGGATGCGCTCGATGATTTCCTTTACAACTTCCTTCGCTTGTCCGGCTTCGACTATCGAGATTGCTGCTGCCCCGATGTCTATGCCTGCTGCTGCCCCTAGCTCGCGCTTGCTGGGAACGTAAATGTAAGGGATACCCTTCTCATCGCAAAGCGGGGGCAAGTGAGCGACAATCTCAACCGGATCGACATCCTCGGCTATGACTACTAGCACGGCCCGCTTCCGCTCGATTGCCTTGGTTGTCTCGTTCGTACCCTTTCGAAGTTTTCCTTTATCGCGTGCGTTCTCGACTGCCTCGTAAGCCTTATCCGCCAGCTCCTTCGGCACCTCGAATCGCACATAAATTGACTTGGCCACTTTAAACACCTCCTTCAGCTTCAACTTCATCATTCATTGGCTGTGACCTGTATAATAGGAAGCTCGATTGGTATTTTAATTTAACGATGCGCATATGCCGCGACGAGCTTCGGCCTGACCGCATCAACCCGAACGAACCCGTACCGCTCAAACTGTAAGACGGTATCGACATTGAGGCCCGCCACCGCGGGTTCTGCTAGTCCAAATTCGCGGGAGTTATCAGGTTTTATCACTTCAACCTCCACCGCCCCTGCCGAAACCCACTGGATTTTCGGTACATCCGCGAGCTCAAGCCCCTGAAACTCGGCCTCGAGCACCTTTCCCTTCGAGCTAAGGGTCACATTCATTAAGTCCTTAAGGCGGAAGGTTTGCCCCTCCTGTAAAACTGTAGTATCTTCACCGGCGAGATAAAACACGAGCGCATCGCCCTCACGTGCAAGCGGCAGAATCCGCTCCCCATGTTCGGGGTGGCCCGGGTGCAAACGAAGCCGAACTTGCTTTAGGTCGGGCGCCTTGTGCACGAGCACCTTCACGGGGTTCGGGACGAAGAAATAGCGGTCCGCTCGCTCATCGGCAAACTTTCGGTTGTATGCGTAGAGTGTCTCCCAGCTGAGTGAGCTATCGACGAGCGTGGGACCAATATCTAAGATAAGCTGTTTAATCGCCTCGGGCACGAAGCCCCGGCGCCTGAGCGCTGCAATCGTCCCCAGCCTAACGTCGTCGTAGCCTGTGAGCTCACCGTCCCGGATGCCCTGCATGGTCTGGGTCTTGCTTAATACCATCCCGGCCATGCTCAAGCGCCCGTACTGAACCGCCGTGGGGTACTCCCACCCGAGGTGCTCGAAGAGCGTGCGCTGGCGCTGCTCATTGACCTCGTGCTCCTTTCCTCTAATGATGTGCGTTACACCCATTTCATGATCGTCGATTGCGACCGAGAAGTTGTAGAGGGGCCAGACCGAGTAGCGCTCCTCCATGCGCGGGTGGGGCTTAGCCGTTACCCGAAGCGCAGGCCAATCGCGCACAGCAGGATTTGGGTGATTTAGATTGGTCTTGATGCGCACGACTGCTTCCCCCTTAGCGACTCCACCGGCTAGCATCCGCCGCCATCGCTGAAGTTGTTCCCCATTAGAAAGCTCGCGACATGGACAGGGCTCCCCGCGGTCACGCAACTCCCGGAAGTCCTCAATGGAGCAGGTGCATACGTACGCTTTGCCTTCGCGCAGGAGCTGCTCCGCATAATTGTAGTAGAACTCGAGGCGGTCGGACTGTGCGTGCTCCTCGTCCCAGCTCATGCCCAGCCATCGGAGGTCCCGACGAATGAGCTCGTACATCTCAAGCAGCGCGTTCTCGGGGTTTGTGTCCTCGAAGCGCAGGATGAACTTGCCCTTGTACCGGTGGGCGTACTCGTGGCTGAGTAGGGCCGCTCGAATGTGGCCTATGTGGAGCGGCCCATTAGGATTTGGGGCGAAGCGTGTGATAACCATCGGATATTTTTCGACATCGGGAAGCTCGGGCAACCCACGCCGCTCCTCTGGCTTCAGTCGCTCCACGGGGCCCACCTTGCGAAGGCGGAATAGCTGCTCCTCGTGGGGGAGCTCGTTAACCTCAGCCACGACCTGCTCGACCAGCCCGGAAAGCTCCTTTATCTTAGAACGCCACCCCGGCAGCTCCGCCACCAGCTTTCCCAGCACGGCCTTTGCGCTCGCTCGCCCATCGTGCTTGAGGGCGTTCGCGAGGGCCCATCTGAGCGCTTCCCTGCGGATGTCCTCCAATCAATCACTCGACAGACATTCTATCGGCGTTGCAAATAAAGCTGAAGTGGGGTGCACGAACCTGAACGGCTTGAAGAGAACAAGCAACGAGGATACCCTCAGTAGTCCCGAAGAATCAATTAATCGTTATTTTCAGCAATTTATTCCGTACTTTTAAATCCGATTTTCATTATAATCTTTATTATTTTCAAACAATCAGATGGATTTTTGACTACGCCTCTCTGATGATCTGTATGAGTTTGCCTATGCTGCTGATTTCTATTGCGGCGCTTAACGTTATTAATCGTGCGAATCTAGGGTTGGCTTCTGCGCCCAACTTGAGTGCAGTGTCACCTTTGTGGGAAACAGTTATTGTAAGTCCATCTTCCCTTAATTTTTCGGCTACTCCCTTCAGTTGCTTAAGCTTTTTTAAATTTAATAGATTTAATAAATCCCTGATTGGTTGTATGTCTTGCAGGTCGATGCCGATTCTTTTGTCCTCCATGTTTAAATGAAGGATTTCTCTTCCGCCTCGAAGAACGCTGATTTCCCCCGATCTAAGAGTATGCATGGGCCCAGTTAGCATTTCCATAAGTTCGCCCAATGAAAACGGCATGGGGGCTACTTACCTTCCTCTAGGGGCTTTCTTCTAGGGTAGTACGCGATGTTCACTAGAATAGAGCCCGTCAGCTTTGTTTTTAACCCTGCAGTTTCTATCACGAAGTCTTTAAATTTAAGTTCAAGGTCAGACTCTGTTCCAGCGAGCTTCTCCAACACTTGCGCAAAAGTTTCAGCAAAGCCTTCTTTTTTCTCTATTTTCTCCATCAATATCACCACCTTTGAGTTTTATCGCCATCTTCCTAAACGCATCTGACTGTATATACCCTTTCCTTAAATAAAAATCGGTGCTTTCGAGGTGAATTTCAGCTTCTCATTTTTCATAAAATTTCTTCAGGACTTTTAAGGTTGAAGCGGATCTACGATAAGGCGGGGTTGAAGGTTCTCGTGTAAAGGCGCGC
>SOKQ01000016.1 GCA_004375695.1 Hadesarchaea archaeon
GTATATTAGAAGCCAGATAATCTGGAATAAGTAACATGCCGGGCATCCAAATGCCCTTGTAAACCTGCACTTCGGTGGATGGCCCTGGTCCTTTTAACATGAAGTAGGCGCCGATCCCCGCTACGACAACGATGACGACTATCACGGCCGCCATCACCGCTGTCGTAACCCCTTTTTCTTTCACAGACTTGCCCAAATCTAAATCTGTCACGTATTATAAAAACCCAACACGGGAGCCACGGGTTACCTGTCCTGACCCGTTGAAGCCCGTTCTAGAATACCTTTCAAAAAAGTTGAGGGTAAGTTAACGACATCATTATGGTGCGGCCGGCGGGATTCGAACCCGCGCAGCAGGCTTTTCCCGAGCATTCATGGGAAGCCTGAGTCCTAACCAGGCTGGACCACGGCCGCACAATTAAATGTCAATCCAGTTCTAATTAACTTTTTAATTTCTGGCACGTATTTGGTCGGTTGCCTTGGCGCGCGTCACAGCTGCACGCTACCCGGTTTGCCTCTTTATGAACAACCTCCGTCCAAAGCCTCGGCGGGAGTGATGGCGAACGTTCGCCACTATTCACCGAAGCTGCCTCTTTAATCCAGCTCAGAAGAGTGAAAACAGGACGATGGCGAACGTTCGCCGCATGTCAGGGATGATGCTTAGGTTCTTGCTCTTGGAGAAAACTAAATACGTACAATTTCTGCAACGGTGGGCGCCTTATCGGTCTCTCGTCATACCAAGTATTTCGATGTCAAAATGGCGGGCCCAAATGTTGGAGCCAATTATAAGGAGAAAATCCTAGAGCCGCTCCCGCGCGACCTGGGTGAGCTCGGTCTTCGTCAGCAGCCCCACCAGCTCTCCCTCGAGGTTCAGCACGGGAAGGGTGGAGAATCGCCGCTCGAGCATGAGACGCGAAACGTTGGAGAGTCTGGTGTCTGTCCGCGTCGTCGTGGCCGGCTGGCTCATGATGTCCCCGACTAGCAAGTTTCTGATGCGCTCGATCTTGTACCGATCGGGAACGACCTCCTGAAAGGCTGCGAGCTTCATTGCCACGTCTCGCATCGTTACGACGCCGACGAGCTCCCCGCCCTCCGTGACCGGCAGGCCGACCAAATCCTCATCGAGCAACAGCCGACGCGCGTGGACGACCCGATCCCCCGGCGAGACGGTCGTCGGGCTGGCCTGCATCACCTGCCCCACATAGACATCCTCGTACCCCGAGCAAACCTTCGCGAAGTCTAGCTTGGTCACGATGCCCGCGAGGTGCTCCCCCTCGACTACTGGAAGTCCGCTGATGTCGTGGTCGAGCATGATCTCAGCGGCCCGCTTCACCATTACTTCCGGGGCCACGGTAATCGGGTTATGGGTCATCACATTCGAGACGTGTATCCGTTCGGGGGGCAAGCGGTAGGCTGTGCTCGACCCCATCTCACGAGCTATGTCCTTCTCTGTAATCATGCCCACGATTTTGCCCGCCTGAAGCGCTACGAGGCGAGAAATCTCGTTTCGTTGCATCAGGTCGATCGCGTTTGCCAAAGGCTGGTCCTTGTCGAGCGTCACGACGGGCGAGCTCATGATTTGGTTCACACGCATTCAGACACCTCAAATCAATAACTCCAGCAGGTCGTGCTCGGTTATTATCCCCTTAAGTTCATCTCGTTCGATCACGGGCAGGCACCCGCACCCGCGCTCACGCATGAGCCCCGCAGCCTCCCCAACGTCGGTCTCGGGCGCCACGGTCAGCACATCGCGAGTCATTATCTCTCCAACACCTACAGACATCGCCTCGTCTACGCGCTGCGAGATCATGTGCTTGAACACTTTGCTCGTCCCGAAGTAGCGCAGGATGTCGACGCTCGTGACGATGCCGACCATCTCTGGTTCGCGTACCACAGGCAGGCGCCGAACTCCTCGAAAAATCATTCTTCTAGCTGCTTCGCGAATTTGAAGTTCGGGATCCGCAGTGATCACGTGGCGGGTCATGTGGTAGCTCACGGGGGTCCCGACCGTAGCTGGCACGTAGGTTATGAAATCGCGCTCCGTGACGATGCCAGCAATCTGCTCGCGCTCGTCGAGGATGGGTATCCCTCCAACACCGGTTTGGAGGAGGAGCTTCACGGCGTCAATCATCGACATGTCGGTGGTGCCGTGGATCACCTGCTCGGACATAATCGTTCGCACGGGCTCGTTAGCTGCGGCGAAAAAATTGCCCTTTAACTTCTCCTGCACAATTCTGAATTTTTCACCTCCGCCCAAGAAGTCGATGATGTCGCGTGTGCGGATGATGCCCATGAGTTTTTTGGTACCGGGGCTCTTCACAGGTAGCCTTCGCACACCCTGCTCGACCATGAGCTCAGCCGCATTCTTTATCCGCATTGTCGGTGAAGCTGTTATCACTAGTTTTCGCGCGAGGGGCATGATGCTCCCTTCCTCTCGATGGCGTCTCGACCTGAAGGCCAGCGGTCCACGTTTGATGGACTTATAATGGGGAAATCTCCGCACCTCATCACCCACATGCCACTTTTATAATATCTGAACGACTCACAATTCCTACCAGGTTGCCCTCATCGACGACCGGGAGCCTGCCAACGTTGCGTTTGAGCATGAGTTCGATGGCTTCGGCGAGCGGCACCTTGGGCGAGACGGTTATCGCGGGGGTGCGCATGAGGCTTCGCACCTTGGTAGGTGAACGCCCGCCCTTTGCCGATTCCTCCGCCAATCGGATTTCTCCGGAGCGAATGATGTCCGAGCGGGTTACCATGCCGATGACCTCTAGCTTGTGTTTTTGCTTGTCGTAGCGCGTGACGGGCAGACCCGAGTAGCGAGTTTGCTCCATGATGCCCCAGACGCGGGATATCTCGTCATCCCGCTCGCACGTTGCGACCTTCTTGATCATGATGTCGCCAACCGTAAGCTTAGACTTCATCCCCTCCACAATTTTGAGGATGCTATCCTGCCTGATGAGCCCGATCACGGTCTTATCGCTGTAGCTCTGGACCACTGGCACGTTCGAGATTTCAAGCCTGACCATGTCTTTGGCGAGCTTGGCTAGATCGCTGGCCGGAGTTGCTATGAGCCGGGGTGGAAACATGAGCCCTGCGACGGGGATGTTGGAGCGGGTCGAGGTGATGCGAATGATCTGGCGAGCGGTGATGATTCCTTCAAGCCGCCCTCCATCGATTACGGGAAGAGTTCGAAAGCCGCTCGAGCGCATGATCGCTCGAGCTCGTGTGACAAGATCTCGGGAGCTGACAAAAGTAGAGCAGGGCTGCATCACATCGCTAATGCTGACCCGCGTGAGCAGGTCCCGGCATACCATTCCACCATCTACCCGCCCATCGTGTCGCGGCAGTTCTCACAAACCCACATACCATTTACTTCGGAGAGAGCAGTTGTAACCTCGCCGCAGACTTCGCAGACACTCTGCCCTATTTCCTCGCGCTCGAGCATCTCTGGGTGCGAAACTACTTCGCTGAGTTCGGGAGAAATCGCGGTGATGTCGCTTGCGGTGATGATACCTATGAGGATTCCGTTTTCGACCACCGGCAAACGTCGGATTTTGTTGTGAGCCATCGTTCGCGCGGCATCGGTTATGTCTATGTTGGGACCGATAGTCGTTATCGGGCTTGACATGATCTTGCCGACCTTGACCTTGCTAGGCTTCAAATCCAAGCTCACAACTTTCATTAGCAGGTCCCGTTCTGTCAAAATTCCGACCGGCTTCTTTTTCTTCACAATAACTATACTTCCCACTCCGCGCTCGGCCATGAGTTTTGCTGCCCGGTCAACCGTGGTGTTTGAGCCCGCCGTGAGAACTTTGCCAGCCATCGCGTCTCTGACCGAAACGATGCGCTTCACGAATTCACCATTTGAATATAGGTTATGCTATTTAAAAACTTGTAACACAAAACTTCACTGGGTTTAACTTGGTCGAAGAGTGGAAGCGTGCAGCGGCCGAGGCGGCGGCGAAGCTTGTAAAGGGGCACGTGCTTGTCGGCCTAGGTTCGGGTACGACGGTCGCGCAGGTAGTTCGAGCCCTAGCGAAGTTAAGGCCCAAGGCGGTCTTCATCCCGAGCTCCTCGTCCACCCAGAGGCTTGCGAATAAGTTGGGATTAAAACTAAGCTCACTCGATGTCCACGAAAAACTCGATCTCGTGATAGATGGGGCCGATGAAGTCGACCCAAATTTCAACCTGATTAAAGGAGGAGGTGGGGCTCACACCCGCGAGAAAATCGTCGCGAGCGCGGCGCGACAAGTTGTCATCGTTGTGGATCTAACAAAATTGGTCCGACACTTGGGCGAGCGTATGCCCGTGCCGGTTGAGGTGTTGCCATTCGCGCGCGAGTACACGATGAAACATCTGGCGAAGCTCGGCGGGGAGCCGAAGCTGAGAGTGACTCCGGCGGGAACCCCTTTTTTGACTGATAATGGCAATTACATCGTGGACGTGAAGTTTGCACGAATGGCTCAACCAGCTCAGCTCGAGGCGGCAATCAACCGCGTGCCGGGCGTTGTTGAAAACGGGATTTTTGTGAATGCTGCAGATCTTGTGCTAGTTGGGTATGAAAGAGGCTGTGCAAAGCTGCGATCGAAGAAAGATTTTCTGAAGTTTGTGCAAAGCATCAAAGCTTAAGAATTTGAGGCATAAATTGATTAATGCCGGAGTAGCTCAGGTGGTCCGAGCGCGGGACTCATAACCTGATCGGCGGTTGTGAGTGCTGATTCACGAGATGATGTGAGAAATCCCGAGGTCGGGGTTCAACTCCCTGCTCCGGCACCACTACTTCGTCGGCAACAGTTGCGTCAAGGTTTCCTCCGCCCCGATCGCCCACATGTTCGGCTGGCACCAAGGAGAGGACAACGAATACCGCCGAGCTCTTCCAAGCGGTCCAATTTCAGCATAGCTCGTCCAGTGACCTCATCGAAAGTGCCGCAAGGAACATGCCCGTGGGTAGACTGCGCATGGTCAAGGATTGATAGCACAATAATTTATATAGGGTTGACCCCAAGTTTGCGGAGGTGATAGTTTGCTGAAGACACCAATCGTGATTGTGAACTTTAAGACCTACCCTCAATCGGTGGGCGAGCGAGCGGTGGAACTTGCCAAGACGATCGCCGAGGTGGCCAAGGAGAAGGGGATAAGCGTCGCGGCCGCTCCTCAGAACCTCGATCTTTACAGGGTCGCGAGTCAGGTTGACATACCAGTCCTCGCGCAACACGTTGACTCCATCACCTCTGGTGCCCACACGGGATGGTTGCTAGCGGAGACGGTGAAGGCAACAGGGGCCGTTGGTTCGTTGATTAATCACTCGGAGCACCAGATCCAGTCTGAGGAGATCGAGCAGGTGGTAAGGCGCCTACGCGAGTTAGAGTTAACGAGCGTGGTCTGTGCGAAGAACCCGGAGGTTTGTAAGAAGGTCGCGGCGTTCAAGCCCGACATGGTCGCGGTCGAGCCTCCCGAGCTGATAGGGACCGGACGGGCAGTGTCAAAGCTCAAGCCCGAGGTAGTGAGCGACGCAGTAAAGATGGTGCGCGAGATCAACCCAGAGGTCCGAGTGCTCTGCGGCGCGGGGATAACGAACGGCGAGGACACGCGAATCGCGCTGGAGCTGGGCGCCGAGGGCGTGCTTCTTGCGTCGAGCGTTGTGAAGGCTACCGACCCCCGAGCGGCGATGTTAGATGTCGCGAAAGGAATAACTTTGAAGTGAAACGAACACTAGGTAGTGGCATGAGGGAGTTCTCGCGAGTAGAGATAATCCTCGTCGCTGCATCATTTGCGCTCGCGAGCTTGGTCATCTGGTATCTCTGGCTCGGACCAGTTTGGGAAGCGTTGACCCTGCCGCGCCTGCATCACTGGATATACGGTGCCATCTGCGTGGGCGTGGGCATAGGGCTGAACTCGAGGACTCAGCACAAGCGGGTAAGTTATTTCCTGGTGGTGGTGGGCGCAATCTGGTTCGTGGACGATTTTCAGGATTTCGTCGGAGTTTTCTCTTAGAACGGAAGAATCAGGGGTTCTTCCGCGCCAGCGCTTTCAGGGCCTCGATGGGCTTTGCTTTGAGCTTCGTTTCCAGCTCCAACAGGAATCGGTCAGCGGGGTCTCCTCCGAGTTGCCAGAGGTCGACATAAATTTGAGCAAGCGGAGCCGCACCGTCCTTGTTCGTCTGCGCTAAGTGGGGATCAGGCCTCATCACGAAAACGTTTTTCCGTTCGGCGGGGCTTTCTGGGAACCTTCGTCGTACCTCCTCGGGATCGGCGTAGACGAATACCTCCTCGTAATGGATTGGAGTCTTTCCGAACCTCCGCCGGTAGCCGGAAAATGCTGTGAAGACGGTACCGCGGGGCATCTCATCCTCGATCTTGGTCACCGAGTCGGGCGAGTAGGTCGAGTAGGAGATATCGCTGGCGAGGTTGCGAGTGCAGGCCCAGTAGGTGAGAATCTTCTCTGGATCCACCACCCTGAACCCGAGGGGCTTCTTCTTTATTGTGTGGAACTGGTTGAGCTTGGCTACAACGCGGTTCACGGTATCCATGGAAAGCTCACACGCCTGCGCAAGCGATTTCTGACTCATAAAGGATTCATTCTGTTCATAGACTCGATAGAGAATCTCACGCAGAACACGATTAATCTTCTTCACATATTAAAAAATGCCTGAACTTTCTTATTAAATTAACGAATGTATAACGAATGCTGAACTTTCTTATTAAAGGTTTCGGAAAAACCCGATATATTTATCTCAAACAAGTTCATAATCATAGTAGTAGCAAAATTAGCAAAATTATTTATGCACGTTTTTCAAGAATAATGTTCGTATGAAGTGTCCTCGATGCGGATATGCGTGGGAGCCAAAAATCCCGCAACCAAAGGAATGCCCGCGTTGTAAGGGGAGATTGGATTATCGGCCTGTGGGAGCATCCAGAATAAGAACGGAAAAAAAGGAGATGGAAAAAAAGATAACCAGTAAACTTCCTTGGGCAGCTGTAGCAACTATCATAGTGGTAGTAGTGGGACTAGGGGCATGGGCGCTTTTGGGACAAGCACCCGCAGGAACCGCCACTATAACGGCAGTAGCAGGACAGGGGGTTGTCTTCGCTGGAGGAATACCAACAGGCACAGCCTCGGGTATAGAGAACGTGTACATAATAGCGCACGGCACTTACACTAAAACGGAAAACTTGTCCGGCAACTCAAATATTCTTGGTGTCATCGAAGCCAATACGGGATCTGTGAATATCCCCTACGGGACGTCCTTCGACATCGTCGTCGCAGTCAAGGTAGGAACTGACAACATGGCCTACGTTAACGTAGATAACATGAATGTGTCGTTGGCTGTCAGCGGGTCATTTTCCATCACCGAAGAGAACACTACGGACAAAAACTTATTCGAAAACAGTGGTTACGGCACTGCTACTGGCTGGGTCCGTGTGAATGCCGTATGGGACAACAATGGCAACGGTTACACGCTATCAGCTGGCGGGAGCATTACCCTAGACCCCATAAAGCTGTGGGGCTGGAAGTAAAGACCTAGCTTCTAACCTTTTTTAGTTTTGGGCGGTGAAACGTGGTGAACAAGAAGACAATGGCAATCTTTACGCTTCTCGTTCTGGTTACTATCACGGGAATCGGATGGTTAAGCTCTGCGTTGAAACCTGAACGCGTGAGTTCCCTCCCCGAAGAAATAGATAATTGGGTCGAGCTCTTCAATGGATATGAGGCTTACCTCGACAGAAGAATCTCTTACTCCACTGTTAGCGGAACCAGCATGGAGCCAACGTTCGGGGAAAACGATAAGGTCCTTTGGGTCGAAGTCGATTCGGCAGAGCTCAAAGTTGGCGACATCATCATTTACGACCACCCGACTAAACCTGGGGAGAACCCCATCGCTCACAGGATAATCGAAATAATGAAAAATGGAGAATACCGATTTGAAACCAAGGGGGACAATCGGTTGGAATCGGACGCGGAAACTGCTATCAGTGCCTACTTTGTATCGGAGGATGATCTCAAGGGCCTCGTAATCGGCGTGATCTACGCGGCTGAATAAGTTCGGTAGCTGATTCCAAGTAAACAAAGGCAAGCATCATACATCTCTTAGAGAACCAAATCTAAATTTTGTCATCTCTAATCGCTGATGTCGTTTTTTGACCGTTTTCATTTATTGTTGGATATTTCACTTTTGTTAAAAAGGTTTCTAAAAAATCCGACATGGGTTAGTCTGGGCGGACGAGCAGTTTGTTTTTTGAAGGTTTCGGGATGGGCCGTGATGGCTGGATTAGCTTTCCCGCCTTAAACGTGACTAAAACCGAGATTTAAGTGTAAAATGGCGAAAAATTGGTTGCCACCAATGGAAATGCTTATTCAGATTATAGGAAAGCAGCTCCTTTCGAACGGTAGGATTAGTCAGACTGACCTATGTTTGGCTACGGGGTTCCCTTCTTGGAAAATTTCGCGATTATTCAAGCGATTGGAGATTTTGGGCTTCATTAAGGTCGAGAAGGAGCCTCGTTTCAGCCGTGGAAGGCCCCGGAAGCTTGCCAAGCTCACAGCGAGGGGAATCGAGTACTTCACGGGTCTGCTGAGGGAGGCGGATGAGAGGGGCAATGCCTAGAGCCGCGCCTCTAGGCAACCCTTCGTAACTAGGGGGGGGTGAGCTCGGTGGGTAGTGAGCTAGGGGTCTGGACGAAGCCGAGCTTGGGGCAGAGGGCAGGTGCGGTAGTAGTGCTGGTCATGTTCGTGGTTCTCCAACTCAACCCGCCCGTAGCGGCCATGATTATCAGCACACAAGACGCTGGAGTCCAACTTGTGAATAGTAGCGGATAGTGGAGATGAACTATGAAGCAAGCCAAAATAACCGCGCTTATCCTCGCCTCGCTACTGATGGCTTTATTCGCTTCGCCCCCGCCCATTGCGGCAGGTGGGGTCTACACGTATGTGTCTTCGTACGACAACGTCAAGGGCACCGTCGATAACTTTGATAACCAAAAGCAAGTGAACGGCGGGTATTCGACATTAACAGAAGGTGTCACTGTGGTATGGGATAACTACGCCGCGCAGTCCGAACCGTCCCCGCTCGTTGATAATTCGTTTAGGTGGGGCGAGAGCTTGAGTTCGCTTTCGGACGCCCAAACTCTGGATGGTATCTACGAGAACATCGCCGAGGAGAACAATGAAGAACATGGCAGTCCGTATCTTGGGATTGTTCAAGGTGGGTCTGAGAGGGACGTTGCAAATTGGTGGGGTTGGATCGTCGTCAATCCGACTGGTTCACAAATAGAAGTGACAGAAGTAAGGATCAAAGATGACGATGGAGCAACGGATTGGGTGTGGACTATCGATGTTCAAGGTTATCCGACATCTGGTTGGGTAGATGGTGGCGTTGCTGGGTTGTATTGGTCTGGTTCAGAGACTATTCTCGCTCACTCTGCAAAATATTTCAGGGTGAGAGCCCAATCGAATCTTGACTTAACTCCTACTCCAAGCACGGCGAGTTGGACAGCGATAGTTGACGGAGAAAACTTTGAGAAATCGACTTCAATTGTTGTAGGTTCAAACGATACTTGGGGGGGTGGCATGTTTTACAACCTACCTGATAATGCAATTGAACAGCCTTCTGGTGTATCTGCTGATGGTCTATATGCTTTGATAGATGTCGATGAAAATGGTGATAATTTAAGTGCGGGAACTGAATATCTTTTCTATATTAACATTTGCGAATGGACTGATGGCAAAGGTTATACAGCCGTTGGTGCCACTCTTGAAATTACAGTCCCGAAGGAATTTGCTGGGTTGGGAATTGTTGATAATACTGATTTCACCGATGCAACAATATCGGGTGGTGGAGCTGAAAATTGGACAATTCTTGGACATAGTGTTAACCAGATAGGAAGTGGAGCTGCAAACCCTGTTGACCACTTCAGTTTCAAGGCAACAACACCATCGGGATACAACACAAGGACAAACTGGGAAATCGATACAAGATTTTCTGGCACAGACTTAAAAAAGCTTGAGCCTGTATATCTCATTTGTGAAGCGGACGTCCTTGTTCAACCAGATGCTTCATTAGGATATAGCCTTAACTGGGGGCACCGCATCGAGGGTGTGCCAAGCGACGGCGACAATTACAAAGTGACTGTCCATGGATACGCAGACACGGACGAAAACATAGGTGTTTATGTCTGGAACTCAAGAACTGGTAGTTGGGAATTTATTGATAATCTTCCAACTGCCCAAGGGAGTTCAATCACATATCTTCTTGATAACATCGAAAATTATTCCGTAGATAATGATGTTTCGATTAAATATGAAGATTATGACAATACAGATGCTACCCAGACGACAATTCATATTGACCATTCTGCTACGAATGTTTGGAAAGAATCCCCGTCGTTAACTCCCGTCAGTGCTGAGCCATTGGTGCTCCTCGTTGATGATTCGATGAGGATGGGCGAGAACTCGGGTTCGCTCTCTGGTGCCCAAATTCTGGATAGTGTTTACGAGAACATCGCCGAGGAGCATAGCAAGGCCGAGAACGGCAGTCCATATCTTGCGATTGTTCAGGGTGCCCCCGAGAAGGGCAGTTCGACGTGGTGGGGCTGGGTGGTAGTCAACCCATCGGACTCGGAAATATCAGTGACAGAGGTCAGGGTTAAAGACAACGCGGGGACTGATTGGGTCTGGACTGTTAACGTCCAAGGTTATCCGTCTGAGAATTGGGCGGCTGGCGGTGTGGATGGATTGTATTGGACTGGCTACGTGGGCATCCCTGCTCACTCAGCCGCATACTTCAGGGTGAGGGTTACTCAGGGTGCCATCAACGAAGTGATTGACCACACGATGATCTGGACTGCCAATACTTCTTCGGGGAATCTTGAGAAATCAAGCACAGTCATCGGCGTAGACAAAGGTTCTTGGGGTGGAATATACTACAACCAACCTAACGATACAACCGAACAGACAGAAGCAGTGACGTTTGAGGATGGGCTTTACGCATACTTAGATGTTGATGAAAATGGCGACAACCTTGCAGCAGGAACCGAGTATCTCTTCTACATCAATGTTCACGAATGGGCAGGCAAGACAATCCTCGCTGGAGGAACTCTCACAATAACGATTCCGAAGGAGTTCACCAGTGTTGCACTGGTTGATTCTACGGATTTCTCGGATGCGGCAGTAACTGGGGGAGGTGCGGAAAACTGGACAATCCAAGGGACGAATGACAGCGCAATTACAAACGGCGTCATTCACCTCAGTTTCAATGCAACAACGCCAGCGACATATACCACAAGGTCAAACTGGGAATTCGATACTAGATTCACTGGTACAGGTGCCAAACCAGAAACCATACGCTATATTTGCGAAGCATCTGTTTCCGTACAGGCAAGCAGCATTTCAGTGGGCTACAGCCTTAACTGGGAGCACCGCATTACCAACGTGCCTAACCGGGTCTCTCACAAGGTCCGAATCTATGGCTATGCTGATTCAGGTGAAAACTTCAGCATCTATACTTGGGATGGCTCAAGTTGGCAAGATAGCACTTATAATTTACCAATCTCTATTGATTGGGTTGAATACGATATCGATAATAGTTACGTCCAGAACGGAATCGTTTCGATCAAGTACGACGATGACACCACGGGGGACGATACCGCTGAAAACATCCGCATCGACTACTGCGTTGTCGAGAGCACCAGTGCGACCTACTCGGTGGAGATCTACGAGAATATAGACAATGTGATTTCTGGCGATAATTATTACCTCGAAATCAAGTACATGTTGGATAGTACTAACGACAACTTCAAGGTTCAAGTGTGGAACGGCTCGGCGTGGAACGATAGGGGAAATACCTTGGACAATTCGGCAGGTTGGGAAGAATGGAGTTACACACTGCTCGCTAATGAATTGACAGGAACGGGAGACGATGTGAATATCAGGTTTGTGGATACTGACGGTGAATTGACGGATATTAATGCTTTATTATTGGATTATGTGAGAGTCAGAAGTTACTCGGCCGCTGTTGGCCTTGGAAAGCCAATTTTAGTCTCACCTGAAAATGCAACCGAAACCTCCGACAACACCCCGACCTTCACGTGGGAAAACGGGGCAAACGCGACCTACCACAGGCTGGTGATCGATAACAGCCCCGACTTCTCGGACGGGGATAACATTTATGACAACGCCAACATCTACGACAACACCTGCACGATCGAGAACGAGCTGCCTCCCGACAACTACTGGTGGCACGTAGCCGCGGGTAACGGCGGGATCGAGAACTGGTCGGAAAACACGTGGAGGATCGAGATAATCCCGTACGTCCCTCCCGAATGGCAGGTAATCGAAACTTGGACTGGAACCGTTATCGCACCAGTTGCGTGGCAACTCATCGAGACTTGGACTGGCACGGTCTCCGCTCCGGCTGAATGGAAGCTCATCGAGTCTTGGACCGGAACCGTTCAAGCCCCGGCCGAGTGGCAAGTCATTGAGACTTGGACTGGTACGGTCAGCGCGCCTGCAGCGTGGAGTTTGATTGAGACTTGGGCGGGGACAGTTAGTGCTCCAGCCGCATGGCAACTCATCGAAACTTGGATCGGAACCGTCGAAGCCTCGGTTGCGTGGCAGCTGATTGAAACATGGACCGGGATCGTTCCGGCGACTGTTGCGTGGCAATTAGTCGATGAGTGGACGGGAACGTTAAACGCTCCAGCCCAATGGAATCTCATCGAGACATGGATCGGCACGGTAATCGCTCCTGCTGGATGGCAGCTCACCGAGATGTGGACGGGCACTGTTGAGGCTCCAGCCTTGTGGCGTCTCATCGAGTCGTGGATGGGCGTAGTCGAAGCCCCTCTAGCGTGGCAGCTAGTTGAAACTTGGGTCGGCACGGTTGAAGCCGTTGGAACGCCAAGCTCGGGCATCGGCGCGATATCACCCTACTGGCAGACGAGCGCATCCTACGCGGTCACGGCAACTGCTTTAGATCCAGATGGGATCGTAGTTACCGTAACGCTCTGGTACCGCTACTCTGCGGAAGGCTCGGACTGGAGCGCTTGGACTCCTTTCGGTACCGACAACGAAAGTCCATGGGTTTGGTCATTCACCGCGCCCGAAGACGACGGGTACTACGAATTCTACTCTGTGGCCAAGGACAATGATAACAACGAGGAACTTGCTCCAGCCATGGCGGATGTGCAATACGGCGTTGATAGGGTGGCACCCACGATTACCTCGGTGGTAATCAACGAAAACGCCGGCTTGACTTCCTCGGTGGACGTGACTATCAGCATCGATGCATCGGATGCGACTTCTGGTTTGGCTGAGATGCGGTTCAGCTTGAACAACGCCGAGTGGTCTGACTGGGGAAACTTTACCGATAACAAATCCTACATCCTTCCAACGGGTGACGGCCTCAAAACTGTCTACGTTCAGGTTAAGGATAAAGCAGGGTTGCTCTCAATTGTTGCAAGCGACTCGATTACCCTCGAGACCTTTGCGCCGCCTGCACCCCTCCCGCCAGTGGTCGTTCCACCTTCCCCCTTGCCTCCAGTACCCACACCACCCTTCGTGCCACCGATATTCTACACGCTACTGGCGATATTCCCAGTCGGCATAAGCGGCCTCGCATTATACCGCGTCCTGACGTGGCGCATAAAGCCGTTCGTTTCGCTCAAATCCCTAAAGCGAGTGGTACCCGCGGGACCTGCCGTAAACCTAGCGCGCTTGAAAGCACTCTGGCGTATCAAGCCAGCGATATCCCTCGAGCGCATGATGCCCGCTCCAATAACTATGGCCTCAGATTTGCCCACCGGTCCATTTAAGCCCATACCAGTCGTCACCCGCCCACCCGCAGTTGGGCCTAGGAGGGTCGTACCGAAGGCAATGACACCCTCTGAGATTCTCGAACGCCTGAAGCGCGGCCCCCGGCCATCTAAGCCTAGGATCTCTCTCAAGCGCCTGAAGCGGGAAGTGTTCAAGGAAAAGAAGCGTAGGAGGTCGTAAGCAATGGCCACGATTGAACTCTGGGTGCACCCAATCAGAAGCGTGTTCTCCCTCTCGTCACTAACCTTGTACGAATTAAGCCAACTTGGACAAGTTTGGGCTGGCTTCTTTTTGATTAGCGGTGCCACCTACCACCTGTTCGGACCAGCCAATCGGAAAAGAAGTGACTCGCGATGAGAAAGAGAGTGTCGGATCGCCTTAGAAAACTCAGGGAACTGATAGGACAGGTTCCAGATGGTTTCCTAGAGGGCGTACTTAATCTTGACATCCAGAATGAGACCTGCGGAAGTGTACATGCTGAAGCTACCGAGAAAACTACGCGCCGAGCCCCTTTTTGATTTAGATTAAACTCTGCGGTGAATTCGTTCACGACTAGATCTTTCCGACATTAGTGCTCGAGAACTTGCATGAACCCCTATTAGCCGGGTGGAAAAACACGCTAGGAGAGATTAGAACGTTGGTAGCGATTGTTTCGGAGCTATTTGCTTAGTTATTGCGAGAAACAATGCACAAAAAATATGGCAGATTGCTTATTTTGAGTTTGTCGGATATAGTCCGATATCGTATCCTTTTATCTTAATATATACCCTTAAGTTATACAAATGTGGGGAGAAAATTGGAAAGCTCAAAATTTAGGGCTTTTTCGGCTGAGGCAGGTGGGAAACTCCTAATTGATGGTTGAAGCGTGTTTGAATGAGGCTAAAGCGAGGTCTAATCTTAGGCGTTTTCTCGGCCAAAGGCGGTGTTGGTAAAACAACGACTGTGGCCAACCTAGGCGCAGCGCTAGCTCAGAAGCTCAAGAACCGCGTCATCATCGTCGAAACCAACATGACGGCTTCGAACTTAGGGCTGCACCTCGGCATCCTCGACTCGCCCGTGGTAATTCAGGATGTCGTCTTCGGCAAGATCAAGATAAGTGATGCAATCATGCCCAACGACTACGGATTCCACATCATCCCGGGCTCTGTTGCATTCACGAGCGAGCTAGGCTCAATTGACCTCCGCGGCATCTTGGATGAGCTCACAAAAAAATACGATATAATAATACTCGACTCGGCCCCTGGTTTCGGCCTTGAGGTCTTTGCGGCAATGAAAACATGCGACGAACTTCTGGTTGTATGCCAGCCTAGGGTACCGGCGATCGCGGGGACGCTCCAGACCTTCCGGGCCGCCGACCGCCTCAAGATCCCGGTGTTTGGGGTGGTTCTGAACCGGGTCACGGGGAAGCGCTTCGAGATTCCGACCTCGGATATCAAGCGGACGTTGGGCTGGTCCACTATGACGGTGGTTCCGGAGGACGACATGGTAGAGGAGGGAGTGACCCGCGGAATTCCTGTCGTCCTTCACGCCCCGAAATCTCCGGCGGCGATTGAGTACCGAAAGCTCGCGCAGGCGGTTTTGGCCCATCTCAGAGCTCGCAAGCGGATCGCTCCTCGCCGAAAGCGCAAGGCCACGGAAAGGGGCAGAAGGAAAAAAACGGTGAAACGTACATGATTGGAATCAGGACGGCGTTCACGAAGCGGCAGTTGGCGGCGATTGAGGAAGTGATCACGCTACCATAACTATTTTGAGGAGTTCGCCAAGTTTTTAGGGTTACGCGCGCTCGAGGAAATATATTTTTCTTCAATGGTCCACGGCTATTTTGGCCGCCGTAGCTCAGCTGGTGAAAGTTGCTTTCAGTTTAAGTCTGCGCTAAATTTTATCGTAGGGGGTTAATTGGAAATCTTATGTAGTAATAGGGCTTCCCTTCGGTATAGTTGACTTTTGGTGGATTTGATTTAATACCAAAAAAATCTTTGCTCTATAATGAAAAAGATTGTTCAAGAGTGCAGGTACATGCGTTAGTTTTTCTTTTCGCCCCCACAAGCGGACCGAATAGTAATGGCCGCCAGCTTTCCTCTTACATGTCCCGATGGAACCATCGCCTGTAATCGCCCCCGCGAGATAAGCGACCCCGCCTGTTATTTCTGGGATTTTTTTGTATGTTCTTTTCGTACAGATACAATTTCCCCTACCTTGTGCCAAACTTTAATTCCCTTCAAGAACTTGGAAACATTCTCAACTTCCATCGAACCCTTATGAACCTTCTTGCTTTCGTTTAAGCACCTTGGAGGGAGAGAGGGCACCGAAAGTAATTTATAAACCGCTGTAAACATCGCCAAAATCGAGCAAAGCAGCATTTTAGCTAAGCTGTTGAAAGACGCCACCGAAAGTAATTTTAAACAATTTGAGCATAGCAGTTTGTACGGATTTTTAAAGATGACCATACAAAATATAAGATGCCCCGGTGGCTCAGCCTGGTGGAGCGACTGAAGGCAACTGTCGAAACTTGTAACCAGGTGCAGGAAATCAGTAGGTCGTGGGTTCAACTCCCACCCGGGGCTCCTAACCTTAAGTTTTTGATGTGAAGTGGTACTGGGGACATAAGATGAGCGAAGGGTACGTTGGACAGATATTCAACTCGATTCAGGGGGAGGGGCTCTATGTTGGCAGGCGGCAGGTTTTCGTGAGGCTGGCAGGCTGTTCACTTAACTGTAATTTTTGCGATACAGAGGAGTTCAGAAATTTTCGTCTCCAAGCGTGCAAAGTCGAAACCAAACCCAGCTCGATGAAATTCAAGCGCGTTGGGAATCCGATGACTCACGGAGAAGTACTTCGGCATGTAAAACGTTTGACAACCCCAGACATTCACAGCGTCTCGCTGACCGGTG
This sequence comes from Hadesarchaea archaeon, assembly GCA_004375695.1. Classification (GTDB taxonomy): domain Archaea; phylum Hadarchaeota; class Hadarchaeia; order Hadarchaeales; family Hadarchaeaceae; genus DG-33. The sequence goes on from SOKQ01000016.1 coordinate 16,704, forward strand.
GGGAACCCCTTCTGGCGGGGAATTTTCTTGTTGATGTCGCCCGCGCGTGCAGACGAGCTGGTTTCGCCACCTATCTAGAGACGAGTGGCGAGAGCAGTGAGGTGATGGCGAAAGTTATCTGCTATCTCGACTTCGCCGCAATCGACATCAAGCTCCCCGAGCACCGAGCTGTACCGCGCAGAAACTGGCGTCGTTTGTTCGAGAAGGAGTTGGCTTGCGTTAAGCTCGCATTCGGGCAAGGGGTGGAAACTTTTGTGAAAATAGTGGTGCTCCCTTCTACCCGACCAAAAACCATTACACACGTGTGCAAACACCTCACGCAGATCGCCCGGATACCCATCGTCATCCAGCCGGTGACACCCGCGCGAAAGGTTCGCAGCGCCCCATCGATGACACATGTGTACCGCCTCGCTCAAGCCGCCGCCCGAGCTGGCGTCAAGCAGATAGCGATAATACCTCAAATGCACAAACTGATGAAGGTGCTCTGATGCTGATTGAGTTCACGAAGGGTTTGGGTTTCTCGGCTGCGCACTTTATCATAGGGCACAAGAAATGTGAACACCTCCATGGGCACAACTGGCGCGTTGGAGTGACCGTCGAGGGAGAGCCTGATGAGCGGGGTCTCGTCGTGGATTTTTTCGACCTCGAGAGTTTTTTAAAAAGTTTGTGTGATAGTTACGATCATCGTATGCTGCTACCCGAGAACAACCGCTCTCTCAAACGCCTTTTGGAGGGAGAAAGTACTCGCATTTCTGTGCACGGCCGTGAGTTCGAGTTCCCCAGCGAGGATGTCGTCTGGCTTCCCGTTGTCAACACCACAGTGGAGGAGCTTGCACGAGTTGTTGCTGATGAGATGGTGAGGGATTTGCCCTACCCGAATGTGCGTCGAATAACCGTTTGGGTCGAGGAATCGCTTGGGCAGAGCGCAACGGAAAAGCGGCAAGTGAAAGCATAACCTCAACCTTTTTATATCTCGGCTCCCAAGTGCACCGAATATCATGCAAATCAAACGCTTTGAACAGGAGGACGCGTGCAAGTACGAGTGCTGGGACGACTACCAGTGCTCAGTGATGGCAAGCGCGGTCGTCCGGAGGCATGGCAATCAGGCTTACTTGCAGGACATTAACGTTAGCTCGGGCTATCGAGGGCGGGGCATAGGAACAGGACTGCTCAAGCAAATATTGGCCGACTTCGAGGGTAAGCTAATCATGGCGAGCGTCTTCGAGGCACGCGTCCCCTGGTACGAGCGTCACGGTTTCAGGCCCACTGGCAGTGAAGGAAATTTAGTCATAATTGAGAAATCCCCATAACGCTTATCTTTCCAAAATCGAGTTCTGTTTGGGGTCGTGGGGTAGCCTGGTCTATCCTGCTGGCTTAAGGATTGTTTAAGCGGTCCTGCCAAATGGGGCGTTAGACCAGCGCAAAAAAGCCAGTGACTCGAGTTCAAATCTCGGCGACCCCACCACTCAAAACGAACGGTTTGTGAGACAGCTTCCCCATTAATTTCATCAAAAACTCTTAAAAGGGGGTCGATAGACAGAAGTAATTTTAAGGTTGTCAGCCATGTCAAAAGGGTGTAAACTTGCAAAAGTTAATCGTTAAGAGCTTGACCGCACGCGGGGTTCTCGACAGTAGAGGCAACCCGACCATTGAGGTTGATATTGCAGTACGAAGCGAGAGCGGAGCGGAAGCGGGCGTTGGTAGAGCGGCTGCACCTAGCGGAGCGAGCAGGGGGAAGCACGAGGTCATCGCATTTCCCGAAGGGGGTGTGGACGCTTCAGTTAAAGCTTTTAAAGAAATCTTGGCACCGAAATTAATCGGTAGTCCAGCTGACCGGTTGGAGGAGATAGATTCCCTTCTTCATGAACTCGATGGGACGCCAAATTTCTCGAGGATTGGGGGGAACGCGGCAGTAGCTATCTCCATGGCGGTTGCAAAGGCAGCGGCGGCAGCTCGTGACATACCTTTGTATAAGCATTTAGGTGGCGAGGAAGCGGTTCAACTGCCATACCCGCTTGGAAACATGCTCGGTGGTGGGGCTCATGCCGGCAGACAGGCTCCTGACATACAGGAATTTCATGCCATCCCAGTCGGCGCGAAAAGTTTTGTTGATGCGTTTTTCGCTAACGCCAAAGTTCATAAGCGCGTGCGAGCCCTCATCGAAACAAAAGATCCAACTTTCACTGGCGGTAAGGGTGACGAAGGCGCATGGGCCCCAAATCTCGATAGCTCAGCGGCTCTCGAAATAGTTGCACAAGCGTGTGAGGAAGTTAGCAGCGAGGTTGGATTTGAGATAAGGCCTGCCCTTGACGTTGCTGCAAGCAGCCTTTACGATGAGCGTGAGCAAAAGTATCTCTATAAACGGGAGGGCAGATCTCGTGATGAGGGCGAGCAGATAGATTTCATTCTCGACTTGATCAATACATACAAGCTCTTTTTCGTTGAGGACCCGTTGCACGAGGAGGATTTTGATGGTTTTGCCGAGCTTACGAAAAAGGTCGGCGAAAAATGCCTGATATGCGGTGATGATCTCTTCGTCACAAATGTCGCGCGGATTCAAAAAGGGATAGAAGTCGGTGCCGTAAATTCGGTACTGATAAAACCGAACCAGATTGGCACGCTTACAGATACTCACAAGGCTGTGCAGCTGACGAAAAAGCATAATTATGTCCCTGTTGTATCTCATCGCTCAGGGGAAACTCCCGACGAAACCATCGCACACCTAGCTGTGGCTTGGGGTTGTCCCATTATCAAAACTGGCGCGGTCGGGGGCGAGCGTGTAGCCAAACTTAATGAGCTAATCCGAATTGAAGAAGAATTGGGGAAGAAGGCTAAAATGGGGAAGATTCGATGAGCGCACTTGGGTTTACCGAAGGTTTGGTCGGACTGGTGGATTTTGACACTTACCTTTCGAGCGGTGTCCACATAGGGACTCGACAGAAGACGGGCGCGATGGCATCTTTCATCTATCGCGTGCGACCCGATGGGCTATACGTGCTCGATGTCCGAAAGACTGACGAGCGGATAAGCTTGGCCGGGAAATTTTTGGCGCGGTTTGAGCCCGCGAGCGTCATCGTGGTCTCGGCTCGGCAGTACGGTCAGCGCCCAGCCCAGCGATTCGGCGAGGTGACTGGAGCCACTGCTATGGCGGGCAGGTTCATCCCGGGCACTTTCACCAACCCCTTCTACAAGGGATACACTGAGCCAGCCGTGCTAGTCATCACCGACCCGCTAGCGGATGAGCAACCCATGCGCGAGGCGGCCGAGGCAAGCATACCTGTGGTGGGATTTTGCGACACCGACAACGAAACGGCGGACATAGATCTCATTATTCCAACGAACAACAAGGGACGCAGGGCGCTTGCGCTCGTCTACTGGTTGCTCGCGCGTCAAGTGCTTAGGGAACGGGGCGACCTCTCGCCGGACAAGCCGTTCGAGGTTTCGGTCGAGGAGTTTGAGACCAAGCCGGGGGACGAGTAAGTGAGGTATCCCTCAAGCTTTGAGATGAGGGCCATCGTTCAGGAGCGATCAGCACTTTTAGAACAAATCAAAAGATGTTATACCCACCAGTTGGGGCCAGGCAGGATTCCACAGTTGAAAGTTGGTGGTGGAAGGGGCATCAAAGGAGCTGTGGTACCACACGCCGGGTATGAGTATTCCGGACCAGTCGCAGCCCATGTTTTCAACGCTTTGGCGGAAGACGGGTTTCCTGAAACATTTGTCATTATGGGTGGCGATCATGTCGGGTACGATAACGTGGTAATCACTCCCGAGAGTTTTGTCACTTCGTTAGGAAAAGTACCAGTAGATGAAGAGCTTGCAAAAAAAATGTGCATCGAGGAAAATTCATATGTGCACGCAGACGAGCATGCGATTGGGATACAGCTCCCCTTCTTACAACATCTGAATCCTAAGATTAAATTTGTCCCGGTGTACGTGCCTTCTCGGGACATAGGTAAAGCCGAAGAGGCTGGTAAAAAAATCGGCAAAGCAATCAAGGGAGCCGATGTTCTAGTGTTGGCATCCACCGACTTCACCCATGCAGGCCCCAGTTATGGCCGAATCCCACCGAAAGGGCTACGGGTAGATGAATTCGCAAGAAAGCAGGACGAGCTGGCGATTAAAGCAATCCTGGAGCTTTCCCCAACCAAACTATTGGAGGCGGTCACAGAGCACAAGATATCGATGTGTGGGGTTGGAAGCGTGATCAGCATGCTTTTTGCTCTAAAAGGCGTGGCCAAATCAGCGAGGCTCCTCAAGTATGCGACTTCTTATGAGATTCGCCCCTCTCCAGATGCAGTCGGATACGGCGCGATTGTTATTAAGTGAAAACTCGCATGGTGAAAAATTGACTCGCTCGCTTCAAAAAAAGTTAATCAAAGATGAATGTGCACCCTGGGTAAAGGCTGCACGAGAGGGGCAGCCTGAGGGCGTTTGAGATGAAACCACTGATTGTCAAACTCGGCGGGAGCGTCATCACCAATAAGCGCAGGCGCTTTACAGTTAAGCGAGCGACCCTCACTCGACTTGCACGTGAGCTGTCGGCAGCGAAGGGGCCGCTGGTGATCGTACATGGAGGTGGCTCGTTCGGGCACCCCGTGGCATCGAAGTACGGAATCGCGGAGGGATACAAAAGCAAGGACCAGCTCATGGGCTTATCGCTCACCCACCGGGCCATGGAGCGGTTAAATGCTCACGTAATCGAAGCCCTCCAAAAAGCGAGCCTCCCGGCAATCGCGGTACAGCCCTCGGCCTGCGCGGTGGTCAGCGGGGGGCGAATTCAGTCGATGGAACTCGCGCCCATCCAAAAAATGCTTGCTCTCGGGCTCGTACCTGTGCTATATGGGGATGCCGTGCCGGATTTGAGCAAGGGGATGAGCATCCTTTCAGGTGACCAGTTGGTTGCTCAACTCGCGTGCGAACTCGGGACGAAGCGGGTCATCCTAGGTGTTGATGTCGATGGGGTCTACACGGTAAACCCGAAGACAAATAAAAATGCCGAACTCATTCAGGAGATATCTTTGAGCAACTGGCCGTCGGTTGAGAAGCGGTTGACTGGCGTCGTCGAAGAAAGAGATGTCACGGGCGGCATAGCGAACAAGATGCGTGAGTTGCTTGCGTTGGTCGAGCGCGGGGTGGAGGCGGAGATAGTTAACGCGGCGAAGCCAAACATCCTGAGGCGGGCGATCCTAGGAGAGCGCGGGCTCGGCACGAGGGTTGTGGCGAGGTGAGTGAATGAGCAAGCGGACGGTCAATCGAAAAATTGATCACATCAGGGTTTGTTTAGAAAAAAACGTCGAAGCCCCCCTTAAGGGCCCCGGTTTCGACGACATCGAGCTTATTCATGATGCCCTCCCAGAGCTCAATCTCGAGGACATCGATTTGGGCACCCCCTTCCTAGGGGCTAAGCTTAAGGCGCCGATAATGATATGCGCGATGACGGGCGGCCACCAACGGGGAGGGAAGATAAATCTGGTCTTGGCCTCAGTAGCGCAGGAGCTCGGGTTGGCTTTCAGCGTTGGGAGCCAGCGCGCGGCAATCGAGGACAAAAAACTGGCGAAGACGTATAAAGTTCGAAGCGTTGCCCCAGATGTCTATCTCGTGGGCAACCTGGGCATGCCCCAGCTGACGCATGGCTATGGAGTGGTGGAGGCGCGTCGAGCGGTCGAGATGATTGACGCAGATGCTCTTTCAATCCACATGAACCCACTGCAGGAGCTCGTGCAGCCCGAGGGCGAACCCAAGTACAGAGGCGCCCTTGCAAAGTTTGCTAAGATTTGCAGAGCGCTCAAGTGCCCAGTGATAGCTAAGGAGACAAGCAGCGGAGTGAGCGCAGAAGTGGCAAGAAAACTGGTCGGTGCTGGGGCGGCGGCGATTGATGTCAGCGGCGCCGGGGGAACCTCTTGGGCGAAAGTGGAGGCACTTCGTTCGCAAGCTCGCGCTCGCTTAGGACCTGCCTTCTGGAACTGGGGCATCCCGACAGCGGTCTGCACAGCGGAGGTGGCCAAGGGAGTTAGGGTGCCAGTGATTTCGAGCGGCGGCGTGCGCACGGGCTTGGATGCCGTGAAGGCGTTTGCGCTAGGTGCCGATCTCGTCGGTTTGGCGCTCCCCCTCCTGCGTGCCGTGCCCCGAGGCAGAAAAGCGGTCGTCAAGTTTTTGAACGATTTCATCGTGGAGATGAAGGCCGCTATGTTCCTCACCGGCTGCAAACGGGTCGAGGATCTGCACAAAGTGCCTATCGTGATTACGGGCAGGACACGCGAGTGGTTCCTAGCTCGCGGCTTGAACCCAGATGAGTTCGGGCGAGGGCGGCGACGATGACTGTTGAGATCCTCCCGTTGGGCGGTTTGGGTGAAGTCGGTAAGAACATGACTGCTCTAGGTTTCGACGGTAAGTACGTGATCATCGACATGGGAATAAGGCTCGACAGCATCATGGCGTTCGAGGATGCCGAGATAGGGGAGATGAGCCGCGAGGAACTCATAAACATAAACGGCATTCCCGACGACAGCTCGCTCCGCAACCGGAAGGTTCGGGCAATCGTACTCACTCATGGGCACCTCGACCACATAGGCGCGGTTGGCAAGCTAGCGCACGCTTATGATGTCCCGATTTACGGTACCCCGTTAACCCTCGAACTCGTGAAACACGTTATACGCGAGGAGCGCACTTCCAAGCCCAAGAACGAGCTTCGCACGGTGATGCCGGGAGATAGCGTGGAGGTGGACAACATCGAGCTGGAGTTCATCCCCGCTGCTCACAGCATCCTCCAAACGGCCTTCATCGCCGCTCATAGCGCGGATGGGGCCGTGCTCTTTGCCAGCGACTTCAAGTTTGATGAGGAACCTCTGTTGGGATACAAGACAGATCGTGCGTGCTTGAAAAAGCTGGCGAAAGATGGGGTGCTTGCGGCTCTTGTCGGAGCAATAAGGATAGATGAACCAAGCCCCACCCCCTCGGAGGGCCATGTGAAGGAGATGCTCCAAGAGGCTATGGGAGAAGCAAGCTCCGCTGGCAAGGCGGTGCTCGTGACAACTTTCTCCTCCCACATCACTAGGTTAAAATCGATAGTCGACCTCTCGTTCGAGCTGGGGCGCACCCCGGTGCTAATCGGACGCTCACTCCGCAATTACTGCACGGCTGCACTCAACCTTGATTTGGTCGACTTCCCTCCAGAGCTACGCATCCATGGGCGCCCGAACGCGGTGCACAACCTGCTTCGTGAGGTTAAGAAATCAAGGGAGGACTACGTGCTCGTTTGCACGGGGCACCAAGGGGAACCGACATCGGTGCTCTCGCGCATCGCGAACGGGCAGCTTCCTTTCAAGATTAAGCGTGGTGATGGGGTAATATTTTCGGCAAGCGTCATTCCAAATCCGATAAATGAATCCAATCGTGAGCTCCTTGAGACGAAGCTTCAAGCCCAAGGGGCCAGCATCCACCGCGATGTCCATGCTTCGGGTCACGCCGGGCGGATTGGCACCAAGGAGTTCCTCGAGCTCGTAAAACCCGAACACCTAATCCCCTGCCATAGCACCATGGACAAGCTCAGGCTTATGGCAGACTTGGGGCGGGAGCTTGGGTATCCGAACGGAAACATGCATTTGCTCAGAAATGGGTCGTGCCTAAGGTTGAGTGGTTAAATGGACGTGCTGAAGCACATGGAGGAGCGGGCGCGCATGGTTGAGCGCGAGATTGACCGTTGGGTTTCCCGCGGGCTCGAGCCTGAGATATTGGCGCGCGCGACGCGGCACTTACTTGAAGCTGGCGGGAAGCGGCTCCGTCCGTGCCTTGCGCTCACTGCGTGTGAGGCGGTGGGGGGCAAAGCAGAGGATGCCCTTGAGGCAGCGGCGGCGATTGAGCTCCTACACAATTTCACCCTCATCCACGACGACATAATGGACCAGGATGAGTTCAGGCGGAACGTAAAGACGGTGCACATATTATGGGGGGTGCCTGTTGCGGTCATAGCTGGCGACGCTCTTTTCGCGAAGGTCTTCGAGGCTTTGGCTGCGAATGCCAAACGGCTTGGGCTTGAGGGCGCCCGCGTGGTCGAGCTCTTCGACGCGGTGAGCAAGGCTAGCTTCGAGATCTGTCAGGGACAGGTGCTTGACATGTTATTTGAAGGGCGCGCCGACGTGAGCGAGGCTGAGTACATGCGCATGGTCAGCGGGAAGACGGGGGCGCTCCTAGAAGCGTCCATGAAGGTCGGGGCTCTTTTGGGGAAAGGAGAGCCCGAGCAGGTCCGTGCACTCGCTGAATACGGGCGATTGATCGGATTGGCATTTCAAATGCGGGACGATGTGCTTGGCGTGGCGGGCGAGCAGGAAAAGTTCGGCAAGCCAATTGGGAGCGATGTTCGAGAGGGCAAGCAAACGCTCATCGTAGTCAGGGCCCTCGCTACTGCACAACAGGAGGACAAATCCACGCTTTTGCGCGCGCTTGGCAAGCAGGATGCATCGGAGGCCGAGTTGAAGACAGCGATTGACGTACTAAAGCGTGCGGGCGCAATCGATTATGTGGCCGAACGAGCGCGGGAGCTCATTGCCCAAGCTAAATCGAAGTTGAAGGCGCTGCCGGAGTCAAGGGCGAGGGAAATTTTGTCGGAATTAGCGGATTTCACGATCAAGCGGGACTTTTGATGGGGCCAGTAGTTTCGAAATGATTGGCGGGGTTACATACCCACCCCTCTACCCACCTCTCATTGTTTCGTAGACGTCAATTCAAACTGTTCAAGGTGCTGACATTGTAATTTTCATCTCAAACCTTAAAAATGTGACCGCCAATACTAATAAACATGCCATATAAGTTTAGCTTTGACCTGTCGCGCGTGCCGCAATCATTTTTCAGAGGGCTCGTTAAGGCTGCATATGAAAAAAATATGCACAAGAGAATCGGGGGGGGTGTACGGCAGTTGGCTGAGAAGCTCAAAATTCGCGAACTCACGGGTTTAGATATCTCCGATGCTTCCATGCTCGTCGAAGATCTTGTGGATATACAGATCAGAAA
>SOKQ01000006.1 GCA_004375695.1 Hadesarchaea archaeon
ATTCATGAGCGACAAACTTGGCGATCAAGCATGTATTCGGCATGTTTTTCTAAGACCGGGATGGAATAGTTAGAAGTAGGCAGGTCTCTTCTTTTCAAACTATGAAACCTTGGAAAGATCTTCTCTCTATTTGCAGGCTCGGCGAAGTGGATAGCGAAGTTGGTCGGGGCGGGAATAATCGTCTGTGGGATACTGATTCTTATAGGATTTCTTTGATGAGATAAGCTGACGGGGTAAGATGCGCTCGAACCGGGGTCGAAGGTTAATGGAGGCATACTCAAGGAACTCAAAGAAAAGAATTGATGCGGAGCCAGCAGTAAAATTGATTAAGGACGATTTGAAAGAGATCGGATAAATTTGACATAAATTAAGCAATGTTTGGCCCCTAATTGGTAGATTTTTATGCATTAAATTTTTGTAGTTAGATTTATTATTGGTATTATAAAGAGGGAACTAAAATAGTGATGGCGAACATGTGTATGGTGAAAACTGGGTATCTCTGTGGGTGCCGGAGTAACCTTGGAAGGGGATGGGGAAACTGAGACAGACTAAGAAATCGCGGTGGCCGTCTGCAGCGCTTTTGCTGGTGGCTGCAGTAGCGATGTCTTTTTTGGCGTGCCTTATCACACTGCCTGTGCCTGTTCGTGCTGGTGGTTCAAAAACATTGCGACCAAATGGTAACGGAACGTATACGGAATTTGAAAATGTTATTCCTGGCGGTATTGCACACTGGGAGGCAGTGGACGAGACATCTGCCGACGGGGATACTAGCTATATAAAGTCGGAAACTCCAGACGACCGAGACACGTTTGCTTTATCAGACCCAAATATCCCACTTAGCTCGACTGTAAACTCTGTCACGGTATATGCTGTGGCAAAAAAAGTGGACAAGGGTAAAGACTCATTCTATATCATGATAAGAAGTGAGGACACAGATAGCCGGTCTGACGCGTTAGAAGTAGCAGATGCCTACGACGAATTTTCCTATCAATGGACAACGAACCCAGCAGATGGGCAGCCGTGGACAGTCGAGAATGTCAATGCTTTGGAAGCGGGGGTACAAGTGAGCAAGGGAGTTATAGTAACACAAATTTATGTGGTGATCGATTATGTACCATTTGACTTCTCGATAAGCGCATCTCACAGCAGCCTCACGGTCCAGCAGGGCAGCTCGGTATCGACAACGATTCATGTTGAGCTTATTTCTGGGAGAGCAGTACCTGTACAGCTGACTGGCATATGGGTTGGAACTGATCCAGGGGGGGTCACTCCGAGGTTTTTACCGCCCTCTGGCTCCCCGGATTTTGATAGTACTTTAATGTTCCAGACGACTGCCGCCGCAACTGTTGGCACGTTTACTTACCAGGTGATTGGCGAATGTGGTGTTCAGGTTCACACCATAAATGTTGAGCTAGAGATAACTGAACTGATACTTCCAGCTGCGCCCACTTTGATTTCACCGGAGAACGGAATAACCATAGATACTCGCACTCCAACGTTTGACTGGGACGATGTCGCGGGGGCCATATCCTATACGCTGGAGGTGGCAACTGACAACAATTTTTCAACCATCGTGTACACCCAAACTACGATAGAATCGACCGCGACCATTTCCGAAACCGAAAAGTTATCGTATGGAATTCACCACTACTGGAGAGTTCGGGGGACAAACGCCGCAGGATCAGGAAATTGGTCGTCTACTTGGGGCTTCATCGCAAAGCTGACCGCCCCGAAGGTTTTGAGTTTTGAAATTGAGGCCGGGAGCCAATACACGAACTCCACGAGTGTCGAGTTGACCATATCCGCGCGGTATTCAGTCGATATGCAGTTTTCAAGCGACGGGGTGATATGGGGGGGATGGGAACCTTATCAGACATCGAAATCTTATACATTGGAAGCACCCGATGGTTCCAAGAACATTTACATCAGGGTCAGGGACAATGTTGGGGATACTGGACAGATAGTCCGAGACTTGATAATCTTAGATCAAACGTCACCAAACACCACCCATTCGTTGGCTGGAAATCTGGACGCTAATGGCTACAAGGGCTCGGTTGTGGTCACGCTAACCAGTACGGACGCCTATGATGTTGAGTCGACAAATTACAGGATTGATAACGGCGAGTGGCAAACAGGGAGCACGTTCGTGATTTCGAGCGAGGGTGAGCACACAATCGAATACCACTCCACGGACGCGGCTGGGAACGAGGAGGAAATAAAATCGTTCCAAGTGAAGGTATATACACCGACCACCTTCCCGCTGATTCTATTGGTGGGCATTTTTTCGATAATTGCGGCAGCGGTGGTCGTCGTATCACTCCGCCTAAAGCCCCCCTCGCCTAAAAAGAGATTAAAAATGGTGCTGGAGAAAAAGAAGGAAGCTTTAAGGCTCAAAAAAGAGGCTGCCGTGAAATACTTCAAAAATGGCTCCATAGGCAGAGGCACCTACGATGAGTTGATAGGAAAATACGATGACAGGATAACGGGACTCGAGGATAAGGAGCGAGCATTGAGGGCGAGGATGAAAAAGAAAGTGAAGAAAAAGGTCAAAAAGCGCAAGAAGAAAAAGCCTGGAGAAGCAACGGAGAGGCTTCAGAGTATAAAAAAGAGGATAGGCCGTGTGTGAACTGCACCGTGCAGGGCGGCCAACTAATAGAAATTACAAAAATTGTAGCGAGAAAGTCCCTAAATTCATTCGTGGGAGTGTCAAGAGCTAGCTTTCAGAAACTTCATACCTGCTGTTAAGCACTAGCTTTATTTTTTTGGCTTTTTCACGTCCGATACCACGCACCTGCCGCAACTCATCTTCGGATGCTGCTATCACCCGCTCAACTGTACCGAAGTGTTCGAGCAGCCGCTTGGCGAGCACAGCTGATACACCGGGCAGTCCTTCGACTACAAATCGCTGTTGCTCGGGTAAAGCCAAACTCTTGGGTTCACCACGTATCGCGACCTCTCGGGCTTCTCCCACCTGTTCGCGCCTAGCGATGGCGACGAGGATTAGCGCCGTTTCTTTTTCATCCCGAGTCGGTAATATTGGAATGTTGAACTCCACGACAAGCGCGGCGAGTGCACCGCGAATCGCGTTCGGGTGAATCTTTCTTCGCGAGTACAAACTTCTGCCCTCCAAGATGAGCACCGGACGCTCAAACGTTTCGCTCAACGGCTTGGCTTGAGATAGGAGCCGTTTGTCGACGATCGACTGCAAAAAATCGCCAACGGATTTTCTTTCGACCCCTACTCGATCTGACAGGATGAAATCGCCAACGCTAAGCTGGCGTGCTTCAACCTCTACACCGAGCTGCGTGAGTTCGTGCACGACGCCGGATGGGATCTCACGGTGGTCTGCTATAATTTTTATCTTTTTTTCAACGAATCCTTCAAGTGGTTTTTGTTTGATCATTTCTCAGCCCCCTCTCAAGATATGTGGTGAGGAAATAAAAAACAGCGATTGGAATGAGTGAATGTCAGGACGGTTCATCAGGAAACTAGAATGGTATGAATCAATATCCACAAGACCAACCACATGATGAAAAATCCCCCGAATCCTTTCTTGAACGCGACCCATCCAGTCCACTTTCCACCTGGGAACTCCTCAGGGGAGATATTTAGGGCATTGGGTGCCAGCTTATATGAAATATAAAAGAGAAAGAAAAAGATCGCAAGGAGCGCTAAGCTACCTTGCTCTTGCGGTAGGTCCCGCGGTAGAACCCCCGAGATGAAACCGGCTATCGCTCCACAGCCCGCAAACAGGAGGGTAATTTTAGCCACGAGTTCCATATCATACACCTGGTGATGGCATGAAGTTATCCGTGTCTTGCTTGGACATTATGGTCTGCACCCGAGAGCTTAAAAACGCTATCGGTGGTCGAGTCGATAACGTGTACGAGTTAGACGGAGTTTTCCTCCTGCGGCTGCGCTCGCCAGACAAGGGGCGCCAAGACCTGATTCTCGAGCCGGGTTGTAGGGCCCATCTCACGAGCAGGAGATATAAAACCCCAAAAAAACCGAGTGGTTACGCGATGTTTTTGCGCAAGCACTTGGTTGGTGCACAACTGACAGCAGTTGAACAGCCCGATTTAGAACGTATTGTCGAGTTCAAGTTTTCTGGAAAGGAGAAATGCGTCCTCATCTTGGAACTCTTCAGTAAAGGGAACCTGATTCTCTGCAACGCCCAGCTCGATATCATCCAACCCTACCGAGTTGAAGTGTGGCGGCATCGCGTGCTCAAGCCTCGCGAAAGGTATCTTCACCCACCCACGAAGGGCGTTGACATACGGGAGCTGGATGTTCAGGGATTGCGCCGTGCTCTCGGAGAGGCTCCAGATGTGGTGCGAGCCCTAGCGATAAATCTGAACGTGGGGGGCTCGCTTGCCGAGGAGATATGCGCTCGAGCCGCGGTGGCGAAAAGTCGCAGGCCCAGCGAACTCCCCGAACAGGAACTCATTGCAATCCTTCGATCCCTCAAGAGCTTGTTCACACAGGAACCAGCGGCGCATATCGTATATGATGATGACAAACCTGTAGATGTTCTACCGTTTGATTTCAAGACGCACATAGGAAAGCGGATGAAAAGGTTTGATTCATTTGGCGAGGCCCTTGATGAATATTTCGGCACCCTCGCAGTCACCTCAGCGGCAGAGACACAGGGAAAGCGCTTTGAAGGGAGGCTTAATAAGCTTCGCAGGCGGCTGGTGGAGCAAGAAAAACACTTCGCGGACCTCTATGCGAAGTCCAGCAGTGCCAAGCGGAAGGCAGACCTCGCCGCAATCCACCATGCGCAGATAAATGACGTGATGAGCTATTTGGGGAAGCTTAGGCACGCGAAAGGGTGGCAATCGACAATCGGGGCAATAGATGAAGCTAAAGCGGCTGGGGAGTTATGGGCAAAGGTCATCAGAAAAGTTGACCCCGAGGCTGCAAAAATTGAATTCGAGCTAGCTGGGCAACGTATTCTCCTCGACTTTCGTCTATCCGCGTTCGAGAATGCGTCGCGGTTGTACAAGCGATACAAGAAATCAGCGGAAAAAGCAGCGGGGGCGAAGGACGCCATGGAGCAGACAAGGCGGGAGCTTGACCGATTGCTCACCGTTGGCATGCCCGAGCTCAAGGTTACAATGCCACGTAAGCGCAGAAAACTGAAGTGGTTTGAGCGTTATAGATGGTTCATCTCGTCCGACGACATGCTGGTTATTGGGGGACGGGATGTGAAGACCAATCAGGAGGTTGTTGAGAAACACATGGAAGCTGGCGATCGATACCTGCACGCCGATATAGTTGGCGCACCCCATGTCGTGGTCAAGGCAGCAGGTAAAGAAGTATCTGAAACTACCCTCAGGGAGGCAGCGGAGTTCGCAGAGATGCACTCGCGGGCATGGCGGGAGGGACTGGGGGAACTAGATGTCTACTGGGTGATGCCCGAGCAAGTTTCAAAACGAGTATCGTCCGGTGCATACCTACCAAAAGGAAGCTATATGATTCGGGGCAAACGCAACTTTCTAAAAGTTCCAACCGAGGCGGCCGTTGGTGCCGTGATGGTTAATGATGAACCGGTGATCACGTGCGGTCCTTTGAGCGCGATTAAAAAACATTCGCAAACTGTTGTCAGGGTCGTCCCAGGAGGGTTAAAGAAATCCGAGCTTGCACGTGAAGTCCGGACACGTTTGCAGGCTGGAGGGGTGGAGGTTTCGCTGGATGAACTTGAGCGAGCGCTACCACCTGGCAAGGGCGACATCAAGCGGGTGGCGAGCCGATGAACAAGCGAATTTTAGTACTTGCGATTTTTCTGATAATTTTTGGCTGCATAGCGACTGCCCACTTGGGTAAGGCTCAGCAAGGGGTGGTCTATGTAATAGAGGTAGACGGGACGATCGACGCCGGCATCTCGAACTTCATCAGGAAATCAATCGACCGGGCCGAGCGAGACAACGTTGCGCTGATAATAAAGATGAACACGCCCGGTGGATTGCTCTCGGCGACGAAGGAAATCGTCGATAGAATGCTGAATGCGAAGGTGAAGCTCGTTGTCTGGGTCACACCACGAGGGGCATGGGCTTACTCCGCTGGCACCTTCATCCTTCTAGCGTCCAATACCGCAGCCATGGACAACGGAACAACAATCGGGGCCGCGCAACCGAGGCCAGAAGACCCAAAAATTACCGCGGCTATGGCGGAGTGGATAGGGGAGGTAGCCGATCAACGAGGACGGCCCAAAAATGTCGCAGAGTTATTCGTAGCCCAAAATTTAACGATGGGGCCTCAGGAAGCTCTCGACAACGGGATAATAGAGCTGCGCGCCAGCAGCGTCGACGAGATATTGGACAACATTGGCTTATCCGGAGCTAGGGTAGAAACTCTCGAGATGGGCATCTTCGAAAAAGTGTTGAGGGTGCTCAGCGATCCAAACATAGTCTCTATCTTGTTCATCGCCGGACTGCTTGGCATCTTAGCCGAGATAACCACCCCGGGCATAGGGGTCCCCGGCATAGCTGGCGTGATATGTTTGCTGCTGGCCTTCTGGGGTTTGGGAGTACTCGAAATAAACTACGTCGGGGTCGCGCTGATCCTGCTTGGAGTGGTGCTGATTGCGGCCGAACTCTTCACGCCCGGCTTCGGTGTTTTTGGGATTGGTGGGGGAGTTGCCCTCTTCTTGGGCCTGCTGATGATCGATAAAGAGCCCTGGATCGAGGTCGCGGGCAACGTTGCGAAGGGAATGGCGATAGTTCTGCTCGCTGTCTTCGCCATCTTCATCGTGCTAGCGAGGCGTGCCATGAAGAAGCCTGTTGCGGTTGGCAAAGAGGAGTTGATTGGGAAGATCGGTGTTGCCGCCACCAACATCGCTCCCGAGGGGCTCGTCAGGCTGAAAGGGGAACTATGGACTGCGGTTTCCAAGGTTAGTATCAAGACGGGTGAGAAAGTTGTAGTGAAGGATATACGGGGCATAAAGCTAATCGTGGTAAAACACCGTAAACGCTGGAAAACTTAACTCATCATTTTCCTCTTTTTTTAAGTGCGGACACTAAACCTGCTACCTCGCCCAGTGGCGTCCCCGCTTGGGTAGGGGTGACGACGATGAGGTTTTTCTCCCTAGCGACTTCAATCAGCATTTGTAGTTCTCTCAGCCTCATGCCAGCGGGATTTTTCTCGTACAGTTTTGCGGCCTCGGCCATCTTGGCAGCGGCTTGGG
>SOKQ01000005.1 GCA_004375695.1 Hadesarchaea archaeon
CAGCGGTCACCTTGTAGTAGTAGGTGGTGGAAGCACTGAGACCCGTGTCCGAGTAATTGCTTACACTCGTATCAGCCACGAAGTTTCCGGCACCAGGAGTGAACCCGCTGGTCGTGCTCCGGTAGACATGGTAATGGTCCAGGTCGCCCTCGCTGTTGTTATTCCAGTCGAGGTTGATCTGTGACGAGCTCACAGCCGTAGCCGTGAGACCGGTTGGAGCTGCCGGAGGCGTTGTATCTTCTGGCGTTAGGGTAGTAGCGCTCGCCTGCGCTGAAGGATCTGACTCGTTGTTGCTCGTGTCGACAGCGGTCACCTTGTAGTAGTAGGTGGTGTCGGCGCTGAGGCCAGTGTCCGAGTAATTGCTCACACTCGTATCAGCCACGAAGTTTCCGGCACCAGGAGTGAACCCGCTGGTCGTGCTCCGGTAGACATGGTAATGGTCCAGGTCGCCCTCGCTGTTGTTATTCCAGTCGAGGTTGATCTGTGACGAGCTCACAGCCGTAGCCGTGAGACCGGTTGGAGCTGCCGGAGGCGTCGTGTCCCCATCGGTTGTGTAAGTCACCGTGAGTTTGGGCCTCAAGGTTGAGTCGGTGTGCTCCTTGGAGTAGAACCGGACCCAATCTTGGTTACTAGAGCCTTCAGTCTGGTCTTTTATGATCCAGCCAAAGTTGGTAGACGAGTTATTAACGAAGTCCGAAACGTCGCTGGCGAGGGCAGAATCACTCCACTCTACCCAAGTATTATATACAGCGCCTGCGGTTACGGTGGCGCTAGCTGTAGCCGCATAATCCCCACCAGAAGTACTCCAGTTGTTCGTCCCATCATATTTGTTCCAAGTGACTCCGCTTTCAGTCCAGTTCTTCGTCACTTTATGGAGACAATAAGTCCGGTTGGTCCCGCGGGTCGAATACAGGTAGAGGGATAAGGTGGCTGATGTGATTGTTGACCCCGATGGAATGCTTGATAAATCAAATTTGAGGATTCCACGTGCGTTACCCCAAGCAGATGGCTTAGAGCTGACTTCGATGTATGTTTCTCCCCCATAATTAGTATCCTTGGCCCCTTCATTCATGTAGGAGTCAGCACTTGAAGGCTGTATTGTGGCTTCCGCGGCGCTTGCAATTGGAATAGTAGCAATGGATAACAACGATGTCAAAAGTAACAGGGAAATGATGATACTAACATTCTTTTTATACATCGAATGTTTTTCCATTTTTCATCCTCCTTAAACTGGTTAAAAAACTCCGCAAGTGAGGTTATCCTTCCTACCTTGCATCATTGCGTATCAAACAACATTTTTAATATATAAAAAGGTTACGAATTAGTCTTCATCAGCCATTTTACGCTCGGTTTTAGGCCGAGCTGGCGAGTTGGTCTAAAATTTGTTTCCACCTGATCTTCCTGAAGAAATTGCAAGTTATAAAACTGGAAGTAGTCCCTCAGCTCTAAGTTCTTGACGCCTTGCGTGGAGCGGATCTTCGGGGCGATCTCCGAGTGATAACGTTCGATCCGATTGTTGCTCACTGGAATCACACCATCCCCACGGGGGACGAGCCTCAAGTGAGTGCGAACGGCCCTCGTCCGCCTGCCGAGCACTTTGACTCCTTTACCGTAAGCAGGAAAACCATCTCCGGGTATGGGTGAACAAGAAGGGGAGCTTCGAGTATTCACTATGAGTTATATGTGTCGAGCAAAACGTACAAGAACCTGAACCAACTTAGCGTGCTTGAGAGTTTCTACGGAAGGCGCAGTGCGGGGGTAGCCAAGTCAGGTCAAAGGCAGTTTGCCGACTGAAGGCGTACGGTTCAGGGCCGTATCCCGTAGGGGTTCGGGGGTTCGAATCCCCTCCCCCGCACCACCTTTGACTACATAAAGTTAGTTAATCTGCTGATGATAAAAAGAAAAAAGGGAAATACAAAATCGTTTGAGATGAGCCGTTACTTTATTAAAATCTCCTTTAACTAGAACCGATAGAAATAGCCCTTAATCTCTAATAATCTTCAAGCTAGAGGCTCAGAAGCAATCTCCTTCTGTTGCAACATTACCGAGATGGTAGCTTGAGCAATCTGGCATTGCGCGCAAAAAAACAAATTTAGTGAAGCCCAAGTTTCCCCTTTTATAGGAAAGCAGCCAAGGGCTTTCGGTGAAAGTGATGGCCCGAGAGGTAAACGTTCGCTCCATCGTGGCCCCAGTACTTTCTATCTTGTTCCTATGCGCCCTCATCGAGCTCGGCGCCGGCAAGGTGTTTGAGGAGATGCAGGAGTACTTCACTACTCTACTTCCCGGGCTCATCGTGATGGTGCCGCCCCTGCTCGGTCTTCGGGGAAACATCAACGGCGCCCTAGCTTCGCGTCTCGGAACAGCGCTAAATGCTGGATTGATTGAGCCTCGCCTGACACTGTCCGCCGAAATCAAGGTCAATTTAGCTTCTTCTTTAATTCTCAGCATTATCGCGTCCGCCACTATCGGGGTCTTTGCCTTCGGGGTGAATCTGTTAACCAGCACTCCCACGATTGGCGTGCTCGAACTAATGGTAAAATTAATAGCAATAGCTGTTTTTGCGGGCTTTCTTTCGGGGTTGATTCTCGCCCTCCTGACTGTTTTCGTGGCGGTAACATCCTACGCACGGGGCTGGGACCCTGATAACATCACGAGCCCGACGATGGCGACGGTTGGGGACTTCGTGACCATAGCCTGCATCTACCTAGCTGTGCTCCTGGTGGTGTGAAGAATGGCCGTTTACAGTGTCAAGCGAATAGTGCTCGAGAGCTTCCCGGTGTTAACAGCAGGAATAATTATAGCACTCGCTGCGGGCTACATGCTAAACTCAAGCATCAAAAAAATCGCCGAGCTACCCATGATTCTGATGATGATCCCACCGATAAATGGGCTAGGGGGGAACATTGGGAGCATCCTCGGTGCCCGGCTCACCTCCGCACTTCACCTAGGTACGTTGGAGCCGAGGCTGAGGGGGCAGCTAGTGCTACGAAAGAACATGGCTGCTTCAGCGCTGGTCAGCTTCATAATCTTCTCACTCACCGGCGCGATATTTTTCGCGATCGCGTATGCGTCAGGTATACCGATCGCTCGCTCGCTTTCCCTAGCGCTCGCATTCTTCATCGCAGGCATAGCGTTGACCGCCGCCGTGATATTCGTAACGATTGCATCGGCGTTCGTTTCGTTCAGGGGGGGATTGGATCCGGACAACGTGGTAATACCCATCGTAACCTCAATCGGAGATGTGCTGGGCGTGACGTGTTTATTGGTGGCAATAACAATAGTAGGAGTGTAGAAACATGCCTCAATCGTTTAAACCCAAGAGCGTGCGAGAGCTCCTAACCGAAATGAAAGATGTCTCGGATCTCATGATAGACCTCGCCTACGCGGCGGTGCTTTTCGAGAGCGATGAGCTTGCGGACCGTGTGCATGAACTTGAAACTCGGATGGATAAGCTCATGTATCACATCAGAACGATTGCCGCAGTCGTGACGCGAAACGTTCGTGAAGCCCGGAAAATAACTGGAATCCTTCAAGTTGCAAGTGCGGCAGAGGCGATCTCAAACGCCACCGGTGATATCGCTGACTTGGTTCGAATGGGAATCGAAATCCACCCCGTGGCACGTGATGCCCTCCGAACGGCCGATGAAAAAATCGCTTGGGTTGAAGTAAGTGAGAACTCGGTACTCGTCGGCAAGAAATTTTACGAGCTGAAGTTACCTTCGAGTATAGGTATTTGGACATTCGCCATAAAACGGGGCAAATCATGGATAGTCCTCCCACAAAAGAATACCG
Source organism: Hadesarchaea archaeon (assembly GCA_004375695.1). GTDB lineage: Archaea > Hadarchaeota > Hadarchaeia > Hadarchaeales > Hadarchaeaceae > DG-33. The sequence continues at coordinate 3,793 of SOKQ01000005.1, forward strand.
AGGTGCACGTTGGCGATGCGCTCATTGTGAAGGGGCCCCCAGACGGTGTCGCGATTCTATGTAAGATGGCCGGGGCACGCAGAGAGGTTTGGGCACCAGAGCGGAGATTACCGTCGATCAGAAAAGCCCTAGCTGAGATGCGCGATCTAAGCAGTTTGATGGTTGACATGGCGTATTCCTCGATCTTGTTCAGGTCCCGCGAGATTGCTGAGGAAGTAATAGAAGTCGAAGAAAAATTCGATAAGCTCAGCTATAAGCTCTGGCTCGCCACGTTTAAGGCAGCAAAGTGGGAACGAAACGTGGCAAGACTCAACGGTTTGTTACAGATGGTCAGGTCTATGGAGCAAATATCCGATGCAGCTGTTTTGATCGCGGATGTGGCGACCCGGAGGGTCGGATTGCACCCTGTGTTCTCCAGAGCTCTGGCTGAAGCTGATGAACAAATCGGGAGAGTCAATGTTGCGGAGCGTTCAGATTTTGTGGATAAATCTCTAAAAGAGCTTAACCTATGGACAACAATGGGCGCATACGTGCTGATGATAAAGCGGGGTAAGCGTTATATGTTCGATCCGAGTAGACGTACCCGAATTCGTGCAAGTGACTCGTTAATCATACGGGGTTCTCAGCGCGGTGTTCAGAAGGTGAAGAAAGCAGCCAGGGGGTGAAAAGATGAAGATCATGTGGTGTAAGGACCTTGAGGATGTGGTGAACATTGCGCGCACTCAAGGGTGGCTGTTCTACCTTAACCTCCAAGGCAAGCATTACTACTACGTTTATACTGGGACCGAGGCGGAGCTCCTGTGCATTGCAGTCGAGGCAAAAGAGCTCCTGAATGCTAAATACGTGACGATTAATGACGAAGGCAAACTCGTGACCTCGGAAAAGCCGATTATGCCGGCATGCGCCAAGGTTAACACCGTAGTTAAGGATGAGGGATTCGAAAAGCTCCTCGAGTAAGGCTCATTTTTCTAGGGTTAAGAGCGCTATCTGTTCGAGCACAAGTTTTTGGATTGGTGCAATTTTCAATTCATCCTTTGGTATCGAGAAGACCTTAAGCAGCTTTGAAACCTTCTCTCGCGTCACATCGAGCACATCATCATCACGCTTTATGCCCAAATCGCGACGAATGTTGACCGATGCCTGCTTCACTCGTGCACGAGAATCCCCCAAAGTTAGAATTGCCAAGTCTTTGCTACCCTTGTGCAAACCAACCTTCTCAAATGCGCGCGCAATCTGACGCTCCGCGGCCACCCAGCAGAAGAGTTCGATGTGGAGCGAGCTAGCGAAGTTCTTTTTCGTGGCTTGAGCGATGAGGGCAAGGCGAGCAGCGTGTACCAAGTGCTCTTTGCCGGCTATGCTCGAAGCTTCGAACACTTGGCTGGTAGTTCGATTTTCTTTGTCTATCGCGGCAAGCTTCCTCAAGAATTCGTCGACATCATCCACTCTAGCTTTCCCACCGACCACACCCACGACGCGCTTGCCGTACGCACCTCTTAGCTCAAACATACCCAACACCATAGAAGGCTCTTTAAGGATTTGCCTCGAATATTCAATGATAAAATGCTCTCGACTGCATATAAGCTCAAAATTGAGGACCTAGTGCGTGGCCAGTACGTCCGCTCGCCCGAGGGTACCGAGCCCAGTTACCTGCTTACTCCCTGGAACCAGCACATCCCCCGCGCCCGGGTGTTAGGCACGGTCGTGGATAAATTTGTGAGGGATGATCAGGGTTATGCTACGCTTCGCCTCGATGATGGAAGCGAAACAATAAGCCTTCGAGCTTGGCGGGAGAACGTGCCCGAGCTCGCGGGCTTCAAAATGGGAGACCTCCTCGATGTCATAGGGCGCGTGCGGGAGTTCGAGGGGGAAGTATACCTCGTACCCGATCTCATCTTTCGTGTCGAAGACCCAAACTGGGAACTTGTGCGAGAACTCGAGATTCTGCATGCGCGGAGGAGAGCCCTAGCGCAGGGGGTACGACCACAGCCAAAGCAAAAAGCAAAGCTCGAGCCACGACAGCTGCAGATAGAACTTTCCCAGACGCCTCCAGCGGTGGGACCAACCATTGAGACCATAGAGGAGGTAGAGGCCCCCCCATTGCCCAAGGTGCCCGACGAAACTAAAAAGCGGGTAACCCTCGCGATCGAGAAGCTCGACAAGGGAGATGGAGCAGCGCCCACAGACATAGCGGCTGAGCTCGACCTTCACCAAGCCGATGTCGAGGATGCTCTCCGTGTGCTGATTGTGGATGGAGAAATATTCGAGCCCCGTGCTGGCAGGTTCAGGCGATTGGGATGAGTGAAGACTACGAAAAACTGCTTGACCGCGCCATCGAGCAAATCCCCAAGGCGGTCTTCGAGAGCTCTCGCTTCCAGATCCCCGCGGCAGAAGTGTCGATTGTTGGGAACCGCACAAACCTCCGGAACTTCCGGATCATCGCGAGCACCCTCAACCGCGAGCCTGAACATCTCATAAAATATCTGCTCCGAGAGCTGGGAGTGGCTGGCAACATCGAGGGGACCCAGGCTGTCTTCCAAGGGAAATTTTCGAATGCCGCCGTGGACGAGCGCATCCGACACTACGCTGAAGAGTTCGTGCTCTGCCACGAGTGCGGAAAGCCCGACACTAAGCTCAAGCGACACGAACGGTTCTACATTCTCCGGTGCGAGGCGTGCGGTGCCAGAGCATCGGTGAGGAGCGTTTAGCCTTGCCCTCCCTCAAAGTAATCCGAACTCAGGACGAGGTGCTTGTCGTCGTCTGCGATTCAGAGCTACTTGGGAAAAAATTCAATCAAGGAAAGCTGAAGCTTGAGGTCAAGGAATCATTTTATCGAGGCGCCGAAGCTAGCGTCGAGGAGTGCCTCACAGCACTGCGCGAAGCCACGATTGCAAACCTCGTGGGATCGATTGTGCGGCACGCGGTCAAAGTCGGCATTATCGAGCGCTCAAATGTTCTCAAGATCCAAAATGTGCCACACGCACAGCTCGTTAGGTTTTGAGCACCGGAGCAGTAACTGACATAAGCGAATCCTAATAACAATCCACTAATAAACGATGACGCTTTGTACGCTTGGCAACTTTCTCAGCGCCTCGATTACATCGCCACGCACTGGCTCGTCAGTGATTAAAGTCAGCTTGGGTTGAGGCACGAAGTGAGGGTCGTCCGCAACTGCCTGACGGATGCTTATTCTGAAGTGTGAGATGGTGCCCGCCACCTCGCTTATGATGCCGGGCTTGGCCGCGTCCTTCGGCAGTATCTCGATTACTCCCATCCCGAGTTGCTGCGCCACGCCCTTCAGGTAAGCTATGGACTCAAGGTTTTCGAATATCCCACGCAGCTCCCCATTTTTCAAAATCGTCCGGGCGGTAGCATCGACCACGCGCCGATCGACGCCCACCTCCCGCGCTATCTGGACAGCGGGAATCCGGATATCGCCGCAGGCTATTTCTCCACTCTCCCGCACGCGAAGCCCGTACTTGAACAGCACCCGCGCGACGCTGAGCTGAGCTGGGAAATCAGCGAAAGCATCCTGAATCTTCGTCCACATCCCAGCGCCGCCCACGCGCTCGCGCTCCGCTCCGGCCATGTGTGCTATCACCAACCGCATCACGCTCTCGATGAACGCGGGTTCCAGTCCCTCGCTTTTTGCCAGCCTTCTAGCACGGTTGATGACCGCCCGTTCCCTTGTCGCGTCCCGGATCCCTAGCTTGAGCTTCCGTTTCAGCGCCACGAGATCGTCTGCGATTTTAAGTCGCTGCGCGAGTAGGGAAACGACTTGCTCATCAATACTGTCTATTTTCTGCCTTAGCGTCTGTAAATTTTTCTCGCTCATTGACATTCCTCTATTCTTGCGCCTTCAACAGCCGGCTTGGTGATGATTATTTTCCCGGGTCTCCCCCGCCAAGCCCTCTTTATGTTTTTGGCGCTACTCGACTTAGCTATTGCTACTACCGCCGGGCCAGTGCCTGTGAGACCAGCCGCGAGCGCGCCTGCGGCCAACGCATCCAGCGCTATCGTTGAGTCGTAGCCGAGCGCGCCCGAGTAGAGCAAGCCGTTGAGCGTCAGGGCACCGAAGACATTTCCGCGTATAGCTTGATCGTGTGCGACCTTGACGCCCTTCTGAAGTGGCTTAATCCGGGCCATGTTTATCCGCGAGGTGTGGAACTTCATCGGTGGCACGTAGATGAGCACGGTGAGCTTCGGGTCTAGTCTGAACCGCCGAAGCACACGTCGTTTGATGTTGTCTGTCACTGCACCGAAACCAAAAAATGAAGCCGCCGCATCATCAAATGCCCCAGTTATGGTGACACCTGCCTCAAATGCAGCATCGATACCTAAGTCCAGTACGAGTTTTGGTTTTGGTTTTCTGCCCAGCGCCGCGAAGGTAGCGAGCACCGCGGCGTTCGCGGCAGCGGAGCTGCTCGACAGTCCCACGGCAATCGGGACTTTGGACCTTGTCTGCACCCGTGCGCCGTAGGTTCGTTCAAGCTTGAAATGTTTGAGAACCTTTTGCACGCATATCTCAATCAGTCGAGGGCTTTCAGGAGGGTCATCAACCACTCGCCCGATAATCTCCCCGGGTCTATCGGTAAGCTCACAACTCGCCCTAACTCGAAGCTCGATCCCAAATGCGGCCCCCTTGCCCGTAGCTATCGCGTTAACGACGGTGGCGGAGCCGCACGCCAAAGCAGCCCCTCGACGTTTGACCAGACTCCACACCCCTGTGAAATTTACTTGAAGCGATTAGGATTAACTTTTCCGGCGCGTAACATGTGATCCGCGAGCACCAGTGCAAGCATCGCCTCGGCCACGGGCACGATGCGCGGGCAGATGTTCGGGTCGAATCTTCCCTTGAGCTTGATTTCAACTTCTTTCATCCGAGCGATGTCGACAGTTCGCTGCGGCTTGGTTATCGAGGGGGTGGGTTTGACTGCTATCCGAGCGACAATCGGCATGCCTGTACTTATGCCGCCGAGGATGCCCCCAGCGTTATTCGTCGCACTCATTATCTTGCGCCCACGAAGCGTTAAGGGATCATTCATCTCGGAGCCGAGCATTTGGGCCGCTTTAAAGCCAGAGCCGATTTCAACGCCTTTGACTGAACCCATCGACATCAGGGCATGAGCGATATCCGCATCAAGCTTATCGAACACGGGCTCGCCCAATCCGGGGGGCACGTTGAGCGCCCGAACTTCGACTATCCCACCAGTACTATTTCCATCCGCACTCGCTTGCAACACTGCTTGTTTCATCCGCTCAGCCACCTTTGGGTCAGCGCACCGCATGGGGTTCCGCTCGACATTTTTACGGATTTCTTCGGGCTTCACCTCCCGCCCAACCGCCACGTTCGCGGCCTCGACGGTATGGCCTAGAATCTCGATCCCATGGGCTGCGAGCAGCTTCTTCGCTATCGCCCCAGCTGCAACTCGCCCAACAGTTTCTCGTGCCGATGCTCGCCCCCCTCCGCGGTAGTCAATGTGTCCGAACTTGAGCCAGTAAGCGATGTCAGCGTGACCGGGCCTCGGCTTAGTTTTGATTTCTTCGTATGGTTTCGAGTTGACATCGATGTTGCGGACGAGCATGCAGATCGGCGTGCCGAGCGTCTTGCCTTGGAAAACCCCAGAGAGGATTTCGACTCGGTCACGTTCCCTGCGTGGTGTCGCAAGGATTGACTGACCAGGACGCCGCCTGTCGAGCTCGTGCTGCACATCCGCCTCGCTCAGCGGTAAACCAGCTGGGGCACCATCGACAATCACGCCGATAGAAAGGCCATGGCTCTCGCCCCAAGTTGTGACCTTAAATACCTTCCCGAATGTATTACCAGCCATCAAACCAACTCCACTTTCCCCCCCAACTTTCGTATATCCTCGACAAAGCTTGGATATGACACGCTAATGCTCTCCGCGCCGTCTATAATGGTTTCCCCCCACGCGACTAAACTAGCTACCGCGAGAGCCATCGCCATTCGGTGGTCTCCATAGGAAGTGAGTTTTGCGCCTTTGAGCCGCTTCACTCCTCGAATGCGGAGCTCGTCCGGTCGCTCCTCCACTTCGGCCCCCAGCTTCCTAAGTTCACTTGCCAGAGCGTGGATACGATCAGTCTCCTTGAGTCGGAGATGGGGGATATTCAGGAGCCTAGTCCGACCTTCGGCAACTGAGCCGAGCACCGCGAGCGCAGGTACCAAGTCCGGATTATTGCCACAGTCGGCCTCGATACCTGAGAGCTCCCCGCCGCCAGAGACTTCGACCGCCTTGCCTTTCACCCGCACATCCGCCCCAAATTCGCGGAGTAATTCAATAATCCGCTTGTCCCCTTGGGCGCTTTGCACATCGAGGTTGCTCACCCGCACGGTCCCTCCCGCGAGCGCGGCTGCTGCGAGCATGAAGGATGCTGAGGAGAAATCACCGGGGACCTTGAAATCTATCGCCTTGAAGACCTGCCCACCCGGAATTTTGAACTCCATGAGGTCGCGGCTGCGCTTGATTCGGGCCCCAGCCCCATCGAGCAGCTCGAGGGTGATCTCGACGTAGGGTTTGGATCGGAGCTCTTCGGTTACGGTTATCTTGACATCCTCTTTTGCGTAGGGGGAAACCAACAGTAACGCTGAGATAAACTGTGAACTTATCGCGCCCGTGATTTCTACCTCACCCCCGCGTAACCCACCACCCACCACTACCGGCGGCCTGCCCCGGAGCCCCTCGCAACGCGCTTTGGTCCCCAGCTTGGCAAGCGCCTCGATTAACGGCCCCATTGGTCGAGCGCAAACTGATTCATCTCCGGTCAAACGTACGAGCTTGGGTGAAAGCGCTGCAATCGCACTCATCAAACGAATCGTTGTGCCTGAGTTGCGAGCGTCGATAGTATCAGCACGGGGCTTGAGTTCGCCAGCTGTGCCTAGGACTCTCCAAACATCACCTTCTTGGCTGACCTCCGCGCCGAGCGTTCGAGCCGCTTCGATCGTCACCTCGGTGTCGAAGCTTACAAGCGGGTTGATGACCTTGCTTTCACCCCTCGCCAGCAACGCAACCATGAACGCGCGATGGGTGTAACTTTTTGAAGGCGGCGCTTTAACTTCGCCTGCCAGTTTTGAGGGCTTAACTTTCAACAACGCCATGGAGCTCCCGCTACACAATCTCCGAAAGGTTTAATAAGGATTTGACGCGAGGGGCAGTAACTGGTGTAAGGTATGGCAAACCAGATGAGCTGTGACGGCGGTAATTGCTTTTATTGCTAGAGCAGTCATACCTAGACCGCGAGCAAATTCGCGCTTTTTAGTACACTTTTTAATGTGGGTGCAGCATATCACATACGGAGGTAGTGTAATTGTCCGAGATTGGAAAACGCGTGAGGCTTGAGCGGTTAATCGACCGGAAAACAAGGCGAACTGTGATTGTGCCTATGGATCACGGCTTGAGCATGGGGCCTATCGCAGGGCTCGAAGACATGTCATCAATTATAAACAAGATAGCTGATGGTGGGGCAAATGCCGTCGTGCTCCACAAAGGCATCATTCGCGCCGGGCACCGAGGATATGGAAAGGACATTGGGTTGATCATTCACCTCTCGGGAAGCACCTCGCTGGGGCCTGACCCTAACATTAAGGTCCCGGTAGCGACGGTTGAGGAAGCAATCAGCTTGGGCGCGGACGCCGTCTCGGTCCACGTGAACGTGGGTGCAGCGAACGAGCCGGAACAGCTCCAGGCACTAGGTGATGTCGCTGAAACATGCGCGAGCTGGGGCATGCCTTTATTTGCGATGATGTACCCACGCGGGGCCAAAATAAAGAACCAACATGCCCCCGAGGTAGTTGCGCAGGTAGCACGGGTTGGAGCGGAGCTAGGGGCTGACATAATCAAGATCTCTTACACCGGAGACATCAACTCTTTCCGAAAGGTTGTTCGGGGCTGCCCTGTGCCCGTGGTGATCGCGGGTGGTCCGAAGATGGCGACCGAGCGAGATGTGCTCAAAATGGCGGGCGAGGCGATTAAAGCTGGAGCGATAGGGGTTTCGATAGGACGCAACATCTTCCAGCACCGAAACCCGGCCAGAATGACTCGGGCGCTAACGCAGATCGTACATGAGGAAGTCTCAGTAGATCGGGCGATGCGTGAGCTCAAGCGGTGAACAAAATTGCGCAAGCTTGTTTGGGTCAATGCTGACTGGGAGGAGCCTTGGGAAAAGCGAAAACCCTTCATCAGTGCAGCGATTGATGCTGGCGCGGATGTCGTGCTGGTGAAGCCCGAGGAGGCTCAAGAAGCAATCAAGCTTGGGGCTATCACTATCACGGCAAGCGAGCCGGCGCCTGGTGTTAGTGTGGTGATGTTGAGCGCTCGAAGCACTGCCGAGGTCGAACAAGTAATAAATCAAGTTGAGAAGCTGCACGAACAAGGAAAAAAGGTTGCGATACTGGTTGAGGTAGCGAACAAGGAACTTGAGCGCGCCGCCATCAAAGCTGGAAAGACAGCCGACTTCCTCGTTGCGATCACGCCCGACTGGAAGGTAATTCCGCTCGAGAACTTAATCGCTGAACTCCAAAGCGCTGAAGTTAAAGTTCTGACTGGAGTGAAGGACGCCGAGGAAGCTAAAGTCGCGGTAGAAACACTCGAGATCGGTGTTGCCGGTGTGTTGCTTGACCCGCGAGAGCGCGGAGTTAGAGAAATCCGCAAAGTGTGCGAGACATTCGAGTTGCTCACGCTCGAAAAGCTTGAACTCGTGCCAGCGAAGGTGACTACAATTCGCCCCGTAGGTATGGGCGACCGAGCCTGCGTTGACACCACCTCACTCATGAGCGTTGGTGAGGGGATGTTAGTGGGAAGCCAGGCAGGTGGTATGTTCCTCGTTCACTCAGAGACGCTGCTAAGCGAGTTCGTCGAGCCTCGCCCATTTCGCGTGAACGCGGGGGCAGTGCACGCCTACATCCGATTGCCCGGGGGGAAAACAAAATACATGTCAGAGCTAGGCGCGGGCGACGAGGTACTGCTCGTAAACGCTAGGGGCGAGTCCAGGGTGGGTGTAGTTGGAAGGGTAAAGATAGAGCGTCGGCCGCTGTTGCTCGTTGAGACCGAGCGTGAAGGAGAAAAATTCAAAACGCTGCTCCAGAATGCTGAAACGATAAACCTCGTCGACAAAAGTGGAAAACCTATCTCGGTGGCGAAGCTCAAGCTCGGTGACGAGGTGCTCGTACACATCGAGCGAGCTGGACGACACTTTGGCGTCAAGGTTGAGGAAACATTAGTCGAAAGATAAACAGGGGTGTTTACTTTTGAGCGAGCTGAGGTTGGGCGAACACAAGTTGTTAACTCCAGCCATCTGCGGTGCAGTAATGGCTGAAAAAGTCAACGAAATGAAAGCTGGCGTAACCAAAGCCATCGAACAGGGTGCCGACTTGGTTGAGCTCCGGGTGGATGGACTTCACGATCAGGCTGGCTGGGAGGAACTGCTACCTGTCAAAGTGCCGGTGATACTGACGAACCGCCTAGAGCGCGAGGGAGGCGGCTTTAAGGGAAATGAAAATAAGCGCATTGAGGTGCTGCTCAAAGGCGTGGCACAAGGAGTTTCCTGCATCGACATCGAACTCTCGACTCACGAATCCCTGCGCGAGCGAGTGGTGTCGCAGGCTAAAAAATCCGGTGTCTCGGTGATAATGTCATATCACGATTTTTCCATAACCCCATCCATCGAAGTTATGATTGACATTGCAAAACGCTTAGCGAGAGCTGGGTGTGACATCGCTAAGATTGTAACATTCGCGGAGGGCACAACGGACGCGCTCCGCATGCTTGACTTTCTAGCTCAGGTGCAGGATGAGGTGGCGGTGCCCATCATAGCTTTCGCAATGGGGGACGCCGGCAAGATAACGCGCATTGCTGCCCCGATGCTAGGTTCGCCCATCGTCTACGCGGCTGCAGGCAAGGCAACCGCGTCTGGGCAGCTCGATGTCGAGACTATGAAGCGCTTATTACATGAGTTGATTCCCAAGGAGAAACGATGAACTTGGCGAAGCTCAAACTCTTCGCGTTGATAGGTGACCCAGTCGGGCAAAGCCTCTCGCCAGCCATGCACAATGCTGCCTTCCGAGCTCTCGGGCTTAATTGTGCTTACATTACCCTCCGCGTGCCAAAGCCCACGCTTGCCAACGCAATTGCTGGCGTCCGAGCGCTGGGTATCGCTGGGCTCAACGTCACCATTCCCCACAAAATAAGTATCATCAGCCTGCTTGACGAGCTAGATGAGTCCGCGAATTTGGTAGGCGCGGTCAACACGGTTAAAAACAATCGGGGGAAGCTCATCGGGTTCAATACTGACGGGGAGGGTGCCCTTCGAGCGCTTGAGGAAAAGATTGGCTCCGTTAAGGGGAAAGAAGTGGTACTCTTGGGTGCAGGAGGGGCCGCCCGCGCCATCGCTTTCTCTCTAGCTAGGGTGGGGGCGAGGCTCACAATCGCCAATCGCACCGTCCCAAGGGCGCAAGCGCTGGCGTCGGCAGTCGAGCAAAAGCTGAGTACAAATGTAAAAGTAGCTTCCTTGAACCGCGCCGAACTCACTAAAGCTTTGAAAAATGTGGATGTCCTCATCAACGCTACATCAGTAGGGATGCGTCCTAAGATCGACAAAACTCTAGTGCGCGCGAACATGATGCGTCGCGGACTCGTTGTTTATGATATCGTCTACCAACCTCTTCGGACGAAGTTGTTGCGAGAGGCAAGACGAGCGGGGGGAAAGACCATTGATGGGTTGGGAATGCTCGTGCATCAAGGCGCGCTAGCGTTCGAGATTTGGACTGGCAAGCGTGCACCCATTAAGATTATGAAGGCTGCGGCAAAACGAGAGTTGAGGGGGGAAAACAGGTGAAGTTCGCTGTCATTGGCGCGGGCGCGATGGGACAATGGCTGGCTGGTTTCATCAAACAAAATTTGGGCGAGGTTGTAGTCGCAGATGCCAGCGCAACCCAGGCCGAGCGAGTAGCCAAAGAATTAGGCATAATCTCTAAGCCAATCCCCGAGGCTACTGCGGAAGCTGAGTGCGTGCTGGTCGCTGTGCCGATCTCCAAAATTCCTGAAGTCATCAAATCGCTCGCTGGGCAAGTCCAGCGAGGAGCACTACTCGCCGATATCACCTCGGTGAAGAGCGATGTCGTTGAGGTCATGCAGACCATAGAAGCAAAAGTCGAGCTTGTATCACTCCATCCCCTCTTCGGTCCGGGGGCGGCAAGCGTTAAGGGTAAAGATTTCGTGGTGGTGCCAGTAAAGCCCGGCAGACGCTACACCGCGCTCAAACACCGCCTGATCGAGCTGGGCGCGCGAGTCACCGAGATGGAAGCGGAGGAGCATGACCGTTTGATGGCGATAATTCAATGCATGACCCATTTCGTGCTTCTCGCCTACCTCGACGCGCTCAAGTCGATGAAGGGGCTTAAAAAAGCGGAGAAGTTTCGTACCCCGATGTTCGCGACGTTGCTCGATCTAGCTAAATCCGTGCTCGCGGGGAATCCTGAGCTATACGGCGAACTTCAGGTGCGCAACCGATACGCGCGGGTCGTACGGAGCTCGCTCCTCGAGGCCTGCCGTTCGCTGGATGTCGCCTTCTCTGCGGGCGATGCCAAAAGCGTTCGAGCGATCTTCAAAGAGGCCCTAGCCCCATGGGGATCGGCTAAAACCAAAAATGCATACAAAAGGATGTATGAACGATTTGAGGAGGGCAAAACATGAAGGTGGGAGTTCTTGGGCCCAGAGGAACATATTCAGAACTAGCTGCTAAAAAACAATTTGGTGAAAAAGTAACGATAGTACCATATCCAAAGATTACCGATGTTGCCAATGCAGTAGCAAGTAAAAAGATAAATTTTGGTGTCATCCCGGTTGAGAGCTTGCGGGAGGGCTCCGTAGGGGAGGCGCTAGATGCGATTGCATGGACCGACATCAAAGTCCACGCTGAAATCGTTGCCCCAATCTCACATTCCTTACTCGGAGTACCGGGGTCGAAGCTCGTGCAGATCGCTCAGGTGCTTTCCCATCCTCAAGCGCTGGCCCAGTGCCGCGAGTTCCTGCGGAAGAACTTGCCAAAAGCGGAACTCATCGAGATGACGAGTACCGCCAAAGCCGCGGAACAGGTGGGCAAACTCAAACGACCTCATATGGCGACGATCGGGCCAAAGGCGCTCGCAAACCTCTACGGGCTGGAAGTGCTTCACGATGACATCCAGTCGGGCGAGACGAACACCACTCGCTTTCTATGCCTCGCGAAGGAGGATAGCAAACCCACGGGCCGCGACAAGACCTCGGTCGCATTCTACACCGCCCAAGACAGGCCGGGTATCCTTCACGAGATATTGGGTGAGTTCGCGGTTCGTAACATAAACCTGACGAAGATTGAGTCCCGTCCGTCAAAGAAGGCGCTCGGCGATTATCTCTTCTTCATCGACTTCGAGGGGCACCGCGAGGATGCAAAGGTGAAGGAGGCGCTGGAGGGCTTAAAGCGGAAAACGGCAATGCTCAAAGTGCTCGGCTCCTACCCGAGGCGATTCTAGATGACACAGACGACCGAAAAGGACGCCACGAAGCTAATCAAGCGCTCACTTAAAATAAACCTCCCAGCCGTGGAGCGCAAACTTGTCGCATTCATCGAGCAAAAAATTAGGGAAGCGGGAGCCGAGGGCGCGGTGATCGGGCTCAGCGGGGGGTTAGACTCATCGGTGGTGGCTACTTTGTGCAAAAAAGCTTTAGGCAAATCCAATGTCTTAGGAGTCTGCATGCCAGAAGCCGGAGTTACAAATCCTCGAGATGTTGCCGACGCTCATGATGTCTCGAACAAGCTAGGTATAAGATTTAGAGTAGTTGACATCACCCCAGCGGTGTTGGGAATACACCAAAACTTATACGATTTTAGGATTGGGGCACGCGTCCCGGCAGCCAACGTCAAACCTCGAGTGCGAATGACGATTCTCTACTATTACGCAAATCTGCTTAACAGCCTCGTGGTTGGGACTTGCAACCGGAGCGAGCGTCGGGCTGGATATTTCACTAAGCATGGGGATGGGGGGGTCGATCTAATGCCACTTGGCTGCCTTTACAAGACGCAAGTTAGACAGCTCGCAGCACACCTGAATGTGCTAAAGCGGGTGATTGAAAATGTGCCCTCAGCTGGTCTTTGGCGGGGGCAGACCGATGAGAAGGAGCTCGGCATCTCATACGAAAAACTCGACATGATATACGCCGGACTTGACCTTGGATTGGAGCCTGATTTGATAGCTGATGCAGCAGGCGTGAAAATCGAGGATGTGAACCACTTCATCGAGCGAGAGCGACGAATGGCCCACAAGCTCAGCATGCCTGAAATCCCGAAGCTTTAGGCATTCAGGTAGTAAACACCCTTTTTACTTCGCTGGCACTAGGTCGACACACATCCCCGCCGCGATCGTTTGCCCTCCGTGGCGAACCGCGAACCTGCTTAGCTCGGGAACCTCGCTGGTGCGCTCAATCACGATGGGCTTATTCAGCACCACACGAACGAGACCTGCGTCGCCTTTTCGCAGCGCCTTCGGCTTCTCTTCAATCACTGTTCCCGTGCGCGGGTCGATTTTCTGGAGGATTTCTTCAAACCTCCCGAGCACGTGCGCGGCGTGACAATGGAATAACGGCGCGAAACCCGGGGTGAGCTCGGTGGGCACCGCAAGCACAATGATCTTTGCGGTGAACTCGCTCGCGACCGTGGGTGGCTTGTCGGGGTGTCCGACGACATCTCCCCGCTTTACATCGGCCTTTGAAACGCCACGAACGTTGAATCCTATGTTGTCCCCGGGCACGGCCTGTTGCATGGCCTCATGATGCATCTCGATCGATCGAACCTCACCGCTCTTCCCCGCGGGCTCGAACACGATGGCATCACCGACCTTTAGCACTCCGGTCTCAACCCGCCCTATGGACACGGTCCCAATGCCCGTGACTGAAAAGACATCCTGCACGGGAATTCGAAGGGGCTTGTCGATTGGCTTCTCAGGCTCGATAAACGTTTCCAGCCCCTCGAGCGCATTCGGCCCCTTGTACCACAACATCTTCACGCTAGCCTTCGTCACGTTTTCGCCGTGGAAGGCGGAGAGTGGTATGTAAAGAAAATCGTTTGCGTTGCGATAGCCTATGCCGCCTAGCAACGCAACCAAATCTTCCCTCAATTTATTATAGGCCGCTTCGTCATAACCCACGATGTCCATTTTGTTTATCGCTACCACGAGCTGTCCCACACCAAGAGTGAACGCGAGCGCCGCGTGCTCCCGCGTTTGGGGCATGACTCCATCGTCGGCTGCGACCACGAGCACCGCTGCGTCAGCTTGACTTGCCCCAGTGATCATATTTTTCACGAAGTCCCGATGTCCGGGGGCATCAATTATAGTGATGTAATTCTTGGAAGTCTCGAGCTTCCGATAGGCCACATCGATCGTTAGCCCACGATCGCGCTCCTCCCTTTCACGATCCATCACCCAAGCAAACTTGAAGCTTCCCGCCTCTTCGCTGATTTCTTTCTCCGAGATCACGCCAAGCTCGACGAGTAGCTTGCCGATAAGTGTAGACTTCCCGTGGTCGACATGACCGATAAATACCAAGTTGACGTGCGGCTTCGCCATGAACGGTCACCCTAAGAACTCTCATCTCCAGCCGATGCGCTTTTCACGAAATTTGAAATATTAGTGAAGGCGAGTCTCAGGTCACTGGAAAGTTTTTCTGCCGCCCTGCGCAGAGGTTCGACATAGACGTGAACCACTTCCGACTTTCCACGCTGGAAATCGTAAAGTTTGTTTGCGATTCGATCAGCCTGAGAAGCGCACTGTTCGATTGAGCTCAATATCTCAGCTTGGAATCCTTTCTTCAGTTGTTTGGTGATTCCGCGAAGGTCTTCGGAGAGTTTTTCGGTTTGCCCGTTAAACTTTTCTTGCGTCAATTCCTCGAACCCATCTCTACCAAGGAGCAGGGAAATGCGAGAGTTTAGAAGGTCCGCGTTTGAGGAGAGAGAACCGAGGTCAGCACTAGCTATGCGCGTCGCTGCTTCGACATCCCCAGGGCTGAGCCGACGGAGCTCCGCCCCGGACTCCCCGATGTCCGCCCAGAGGTAGAAATTCTCGATTGGGACTTGTTTGACCTCGGCGGGCGGCTTCATATACTGGGAAATTATGCCAAGTACAACGAGTACAGTCACCGCCGCCAGCACAGCTGTGAGGGGCAGGAGATATCCACTCGTGCCACTCGCTAGTATCAACGCGATCACGGCCAAGAAAAGTGGAATTATGGTAAGAAGGGGCGGGCGCATGATCATCACTTTTGAGATGGTTTTGCTTGCCCAAAAAAGCTTTTCATAGTCAGGTTTAAACGAATGAGAAGAAATTTACCGATGATTAGATGAACAAAGTTTCTCCCTTGCATCCTCGCGCAGAGTCCTTGCGCATCCGTGAGCGGCTCGTCGATGGCTTCAAAGCGGGATTAGTGGTGCCCGAGGGGCTGGCGGCGCACGGCCGGGGAGAGGCGTTCGACTATATTTTGGGCGAACAAACGACCAAGCACGCCCGACGCGCCATCGAGGCCGCGGCTGCAATGCTCCTCTTGGCAAAACATCCCGTAATCTCTGTGAACGGCAACGTGGCGGCGCTCGTGCCGGCTGATATTATAAAACTGGCGAAATCAACAAACGCGAAAATCGAGGTCAATCTCTTTCATGGTTCAGTAAAACGCGAGGTAGCAATAGCCCGATGGTTGCGAAAACATGGCGCAAAAGAGGTGCTCGGAACTGGTAAAAAGTTCTTGATCCAGATAAATGAAATCCATAGTGATCGAAGGAAAGTTGACCGAAGGGGCATCGCTGCCGCGGATGTCGTGCTCGTCCCGCTAGAGGATGGCGATCGAACGGAGGCCTTAAAAAAACTCGGCAAGCGCGTCATTGCGATCGACCTGAACCCGATGTCGAGGACGGCTCAAGCGGCAGACATTACGATCGTTGACAACATAGTTCGCGCTATGCCACTTCTAATAAAAACGGTCGGGCGCTTATTGTATCAGCCGCGGGCGAGACTTCGCAAAAAGGTTAATAATTTTGATAACAGAGCGAACCTCAGAGCAACGTTTAGAGCTGTGCGTGAGCGACTAAAAAATTTGAGTAAGTGATTAAGCAACCTCAGAAATTGTTGTTCAGCACTGGGTTTACCTGTTCGCGCAGATGTGCCAGAGGGCGATACTGGAAACTTGAGGTGGCAGGCTCCAAGAATTTAAAGAAATGGTTTAAGAGATAGGTTCCAACAATCCCCGAAATATACAAAAATACCTTATATGGTTAAAGTTGGGATATTATCCTACGGTGCCGGGGTGGCGCAGTAGGTAGTAGGCTACAGCCGATGCTGAGCCTGCCGAACGTGCCTGGCTGTTAAACCTAGCATGAATGAAGAACGAACCTCAATTAACCGAGGACGACATGCTTGTGTACAGCGACCAGGCGGTCAGAGGTTCGAGTCCTCTCCCCGGCGCCATTACTTTTTGTTGCTACATGTAGGAGTTTTAGCGATTTGACCAGAAATCATCTTAAAAGCTTAGTCCGCGCACAATTTGGATGGTCTACAAAAGCAAAGGAAGCTGGGAAGGGCATCGAGGTAGAGCTGCTCTAGTTACCTTTTGAGTGTAAAGTTCCTGCTTATCACAGGCGAGATTTCTTTCTTAACCGTATCCAAGAAGGTGTCAAAGAGGTTGGCGGGAACCGTCGCACCAGCGGCTCCCTCGTGCCCACCTCCAGAGCCTCCTAGGCGCGCGGTGATGTGACGGAGCATCTCGTTAAGGTCTATCTTTGCCCCGGCCCGGCGCCGCATACTCACGTCTATCTCGTCGTCATCTTTTCGGGTACAGATCCCAACATTAGCGCCAGTCGTTCCCAGCGCGTAGAGCGCCGCCTTCCCGAGGCTGCCTGAGGGCAAGTCATAGATAATCGCAATGTTTTCCTCACGTATTACATGCTCCTTGACGTACCGCCACACCTCCCACTCACGTTTCGTCGCCTTCATCGCCCGTTCAAAGATTTCGGGGATTTCCGTTGGGGGGTCGCCCCGTGCTAGCTTGAGTACAACCTCGCGCTTGTAGTGATAGTCGCCTGCCGCCTCACCCAGCGCTTGGGTAAGCAGTCCTGCCTCCATGTAGATCGTTCGTCTGTCATACTTACTCAGTCCATCGCGCACGAACTCGGTTTCTTCGCAGTAGTCGGCAATCGCGCCCCACAATGCGACTCGATCCAAGTCGGGGTTGATATCTGATTCAAATAGTCGGAAGGTGATCTCCGAAGCGCTCGTCCCTATCTCGTGAGCAAACTGCGTGGCCGGGATGTCCTTCTTCAGAGTATTGGGGGGGAGCGGGTGGTGGTCGATGTAGACGACCTCATCCTTCTGCGCAAGTTCGCGTATGCGCTTGAATACCTCCTCTTTATGGGTCTCGCTTATTGCGATATCTGAAATGAAGACTACGTTGCCAGGATCAATTTTGTTGAGATCGCGCAGGAGTGTTATCGGGCGGGTGAACCAAACTTCTGCATTGGGAAAGCGCGCCTTAGCGAGGGCTGCTGAGCATATGCCATCGGTGTCGCCGTGAGATAGGATCTTTACAGCCAAATTCCCACCTTGTAATAATCTATGCGGCCCCAGTTTAATATTGTTTAGCAAATGTTTTAATCAACCCTAACAGAATTTGGAACGGGGCCCGTAGCTCAGCCAGGCTAGAGCATCCGGCTCATAGGTAAATTCTGGGAAACCGGACGGTCGAGGGTTCGAATCCCTCCGGGCCCACCACCTTTTTTATCTGACAACCACCAACACAACAACTTTAGTTCCAATTCTTTCTTATCGTTTGTCTGTTTTAAAATTCCATTCGCGTGTTGTTAAAAATCTTCATGCGCCCCCTGTCTGCTCTGCTCACCAATTTTAACTTACGATACACTTTATTTTGTAATGGTGGAACTAAACTTGTGCCCCGGTGGTGTAGACCGGTCAATCATGTCGGCCTTTCGTGCATCATGCGAGGAAAGCCGGTGACGCGGGTTCGAATCCCGCCCGGGGCACCAAGGTGATTGAAATGGAAAAAATAGAGGTGCCAAGTCAAAAAGCGTATAGATTAATTTACCCGCGGCTGGTCGTCCTCGTCAGTTGTATCGACCCTGCGACCGGGAAGCCTAATATAATTACAATCGCATGGGCCACGCCGCTCTCGGTGAACCCACCGCTTGCTGGGATCCTCGTTGCCCCCCGGCGGCACTCCCACGAGCTCATCTCGAGCGCTCGCGAGTTCGTGATAAACATCCCCACTGTTGAAATCCTCGACAAAGCGATCAAGTGCGGCAGGGTCTCTGGGCGCGCGCATGACAAGTTCTCAGAGATTAGGCTGACCGCCAAGCCCGCAAAAGTCCTTAAATCTCCGATTATCGAAGAATGCGTCGCCCATCTTGAGTGCAAGCTTGTGAACCAGATTACCACGGGAGATCACACTCTATTCGTGGGAGAGGTGGTCGCAGCGTACGCGAACGAGGGCACATTTGACGGTGGATTTATGAATATTGAAAAAGTCCGGAACTTCTACCAGGTTAGTGGCGACACCTTCGCGATTTTGAGCAAGGATCTGTTAAAACCTGAGTTCTGACCAAATATTTTTAACATAGGCTACAAGTGAGCAGGGAGATGGGTGTGCGGCAAGTGATGAAGGAGGCGGTCAAGCCTGAGTTCTTGCTTAGCATCGCGTGCGCGCTAATGCTCATCGGCTCTTTTGCTCCTTGGGAAACCTTCGATGGGCAATCCACGAATGCTCTTGGTCACTGGCAGGGGACGATTGCATTCATCGGTGGATTACTCGTGCTCCTGGCGACTATGGTGAACTACGAGTTTTTGAGGGTCAAGAAGCTCGATATACACAACCCCCTGACGAACGCGGGGATTGAAGCGCTGGGAAGTCTGCTCGGCATTCTCGGGGCAGTCGCCTACGGGGTGGAACTTGGTACCCGTGCCTCACCTGACTGGGGGCTCTACCTCACAATACTTGCTGGGATAGTGGGACTCTTCGTGGCATACAAACTCTACCAGCGGGAGCAACCAGCGATTCCGAGAGTCACTTGGCACGGTTGATTGAGTTAAGGGCCAGAAAGCATTTTCTTCAGTATAAAAAACCAAAAGGAGAGCCATTGGAGCTCGTGGGTATTGTTTGTCAGCAGCTTGATGACTCTTTTTGCCGCATTCATGACGTTTTATGGAGCAAGACCCGGATTTAGACGAGGAACAGGATTATAGTCGGGCCTCAAAACGTCTCCGGGGCTCGATACTTTAATTAATTCGTTCCCGATATTGTTAATGCAGTTCAGCTGGTGATCACATGCCCGACTGCCCAATCTGCAACAAACCTCTTGAGCCACCGATGGTTAAGTGCTCGAGCTGCAGCGCCGAGCTCCACCGCGCATGCGCGAAGCGAACGATGGGCAAGTCCTATTGTAAGGACTGCTACAAGCAAGCAAAAAAACAGGCGCGCTTCGAGCGGATGGCCCAGCGCGAGGCCCTCGGCGGGGGAAAGCCGGGCAAGATATGGTAGTTTTTATCTTTTGATGACGAAATCTGATTCGGGCGGGGGTAGCCAAGTCAGGTCAAAGGCGTGAGGTTTAGGACCTCATCCCGAAGGGGTTCGCAGGTTCGAATCCTGTCCCCCGCACCACCCAAGAAGGCTTATTTAGAAAGAGTCAGAAAGTGTGTCGATTGATTGAGGTGTCAAGATGCCTAAGCATATGGGGTCCACAAATCCCATACTCCGCAAGCTGGTACGCGAGCTTCGTACTAGAGGTAAAAAACAAGATATACCCCTCTGGCGTGACTTAGCGGAGCGCCTCGAGCAGCCTCGTCGAGCTCGGGCAGAAGTCAACCTCAGCCAGCTGAACCGTTACTCGGGCGAGGAGAGCACAATCGTCGTGCCCGGCAAGATCTTGGCGGCCGGCAAGTTGAATCACGCAATCTCCGTTGCTGCCTTCAAGTTCTCGGATGCTGCCAGACGAAAAATCACGACCGCTGGCGGCAAAGCTCTGACTATCCAACAGTTGCTCGAACAAAACCCGAGCGGCAAGGGCATCAAGCTAATGGAGTGAGAAACATGATCATCGACGGTAAGGATTTGGTCTTGGGGAGGCTCGCGAGCTTCGTGGCGAAACGTCTGCTCGAGGGCGAACATGTGGCCGTGGTGAACTCGGAGCAGGTGGTGGTTTCCGGTAGAAAAGAAGCTACCTTCGACGTTTACGACGTTTGGCTCAAGGTTCGAAACCTTACTAATCCCCGCAAGGGGCCTTTCCACCTTAAGCGCCCTGAGGAACTTGTGCGCCGGGCGATCCGAGGAATGCTGCCCTTTGACAAACCCAAGGGGCGAGCGGCCTATCGTTGCCTTCGCGTTTACGTAGGAGTGCCCCAAGAGCTCGCCGACAAGGAGATACAAACTCTGCCCGAAGCCAGCCTTGAGCGGCTCGGCACGCGACGTTTTATAAGAATAGGGACCCTCAGCAAACACTTGGGAGCGAGGTTCTGATGAAGGTTGTGCTCACAATTGGCAGACGTAAGGCCGCACTCGCTAGGGCCCGGGTGAAGGATGGCAAGGGGCACGTGTTCGTCAACCGCTGCGCGCTCAAGGTTTACGAGCCGGAACTCGCGCGACTCAAGATTTTTGAGCCGTTGACCTTGGTGCCCGAACTCGCGCGCCGCGTCGACATTGATGTCAACGTCGAAGGCGGGGGTTTCATGGGACAGGCTGATGCCGTTCGCACAGCCATCGCCCGGGGGCTCATCAAGTGGTCGGGTGACCCCAAGGTGCGGGAGCTTTTTAAGCAGCACGACTGGACTTTAATAAAGAGTGACGTACGCTTCAAGGAGCCCAAAAAACCTGGTGGGCCTGGCGCACGCGCAAAATATCAAAAGAGCTACAGGTGATCGCATGCGGGTAGTTCGTTGTATAACTTGCGGCAAGCTGCTGGGCGACAAGTACGAGGAGTTTGAGCAGCGCGTCAAAAAGGGGGAGGAGCCTAAACGCGTGCTCGACGAGTTGGGGATCAAGCGCTACTGCTGCAGGAGCACAATACTCACGAGCATAGACTTGACCGAAGAAATAGCAAAATTCAAGCACTAAGTGTATTTTTACTTGAAAAGCTATTATTAATTGGTCCATGAGCATGAAGACCGAATGGTATTTAGATTTCGTCGACCCGAGCTACAAGCCCTCGCGCGAGAACTTGATCGCCCTGTTTAGAGTTGAGCCTGCGAACGGCATTAGCATGCGGGAGGCCGTGGGGCGCGTGGCCTCGGAAAGCTCGATCGGCACTTGGACCACCCTTATGACGATGACGCCCGAAAAGCGACGACTCATGGCGAAGGCCTACGAAATTAAAGGGCGATGGGTAAAGGTGGCCTACCCGTTTGACCTCTTCGAGGCGGGAAACATGCCCCAAGTGCTCAGCTCAATCGCGGGCAACATCTTCGG
>SOKQ01000024.1 GCA_004375695.1 Hadesarchaea archaeon
GCGAGCAGTGCGGGGTCCCAATGATTCAGGTGAACCGCGTCGGGATGAGGCCCTATCGAATGTGTCTTGATCCGAAGTGCCCGAGCAAAGCAGACTGGGGCAAGAGGAAGGCGAAAAAACCAAAGCCTCCTGAAAAATAGCTAGCTCTTAGATTCAAAATTCTAGCTTATTTACCCATTCTGGTATTTTTCCATCTGTTACTTTGTCATACTGTGGCCAATATGGTTTTATATCGACAATAGGGGTGCCATTTACAATGTCCAAACCCTGTACTTTTATCACATTCTTGTTGCGTTCAATTAGTCTCACTGTTGTGATCGCAATTGGATTCGGCCTTGGAGGGCACCTGCAGGCGAAAATTCCGACCAGTGGAACATCTTTGCCCTGTGGGTGATGTTTTAGTATATGACCTCTTACCTTGTCCATCCAGTAGACTATTATCACATGCGAATAGTCCTCGATTCCATCTAACGCATCAGAATATTGCTCATCGAGTATGATTTCAGTAGTCTCGTCCGCGAAATTCCCAAACCTAGGTTTCTTCACATTATTTTTTGCAAACCCAATTGTCTTCATTTTTATTTCATCCGTTTTATCACCTACTTGTTGTTCTAATTTTTTCCTTAAATCCTTACCCACTTAACCCACTAGCCACTAGGGCGCTCGCCGATCAGGCCGAAGTGCGCGAGCATCGCCTCGAGCTGGATCCGCTCGTTCGCCCCCTCGCGGAGCCTGAAATCGAACTCGCCCACTCGGTCCATGAGCTTGATCTTCGCGTGCTCTGGCAGGTCGAGGTTGATAATTTCCCGATGGACTTGCACCAGGATGTCCTCGCCCGCCAGTCCCTGAGCGATGAGCAGGTAGTATAGCTTGCCCCTCGCCTCCTCGAATTTTCTCCCGAGCGCAAGTTCAAGCATCTGTTTGATCTCCTTGGGGCGCGCGACGGCACTCACCTCGTAGATCACTTTCTCGTCCACTTTTTTATTCATCACGGCTGCAGCCTGGAGCACGTTGATCGCCCGTCGCATGTCGCCCTCGCTGACGTAGATTATCGCTTTAATAGCGTCGGGGGTCAGGGTGAGCTTTTCGCCGCGGGCTATGCGCTTGAGCATTTGAGTGACCTCTTTCTCCGGGAGACGCCTAAATCTGAAAATCGCGCAGCGCGACTGGATTGGCTCGATGATGCGACCGGAATAGTTGCAGGCGAGGATGAACCGGCAGGTGTGGGTGTACATCTCCATCGTGCGCCGCATCGCGTGCTGGGCGTCGGAGGTCAAGGCATCGGACTCGTCCAAGTAAACGACCTTGAAGGGGACATCGCCTATCGGGCGCGTGCGCGCGTAGTTCTTCACCTTCGTTCGAATGGTATCTATCCCTCGTTCGTCCGACGCATTAAGCTCTAAGAAATTCGGACGCCAGCCATCGCCAAAAAGTTCATGTGCTATGCAGAGGGCCGCACAGGTCTTGCCAACACCCGGTGGGCCGGCAAATAAAAGATGGGGCAAAGATTTTTTCTCAACGAAGGTTTGAAGCCTGGTAATGATTTCCTGCTGCCCCACGATTTCCTCGAACTTTTTGGGGCGATACTTCTCGACCCAGATTTCCTCCGCCTCGACCATCTACTTCTCCCTCATATTCTCCCGCATCAGCTTCTTCGAGGTCTTTTCGTAAGACTCGAGCAGGCTGTCGACCACCTTGCCGACCACCTCCCGCTCGAACCTCTTGCGTGAAACTTTAACTTTATAAACATACTTCAGGCCCCCCCGCCCCTTGCTCACGCTCGAGGCCAACAGGCCGCGCTTTCGGAGGGAGCTCATGACCGCGTTGACCTTCGAGCGGTTGATCGGGCGCTTGCTCTTCAATCTAGTGTGGACGGTGCGGACGGTGGCGCGTTTTTCCCGCCACATGATCCCCATGACCTCGGATTCAAGCGGGCTCAAGACGGTTTGCACCCCTTGCTTATATGG
>SOKQ01000025.1 GCA_004375695.1 Hadesarchaea archaeon
ATGACGATGAACTCGACGCTAAGCTGACCTCTCAATCAACCCCCTGCTATGCTATGGGTCCGAAATTTAAAAGTTTGCGCGCCAAGCTCGCTTGCGTGGCAGCTGCATGGCGTTGCTAGATCGCGTGGCCGATATCTGCCCCTAGCCCTTGAAATGTGGAGATGAAGCGGGAGTACGAGGTCCTGAGCGCCGTGACCCCATTTTTTATCTTCGTTTCACCTTCAGCGAGGAGCCCTGCCACGACTAGGGCTGCGACGACCGCGTAGTCGTCGTGCCCATCAACCTCGCACCCCTTGAGCTTGGCTGCCCCTTGGATGAGTAATCCATCGTGGTGTTCAAGCATCTTCGCCCCCATCCGACGCAGTTCTCGGGCTACCGCTGAAATGCGGTCTGACTTCATTGTTCTCGCCTCACCAGCGTTCCGAATCAGCGTTTTACCTTTGGCCTTACATGCGAGCACGGCAATCATCGGCAAAAGTTCCGGCACGTGGGAAAGGTCCAGTTTTGCGGCGCGGGGGTTCTGTTTGCCCTCCGCGATGAAACCTTTTTTTGATGAATGTAACTTCAGGCCGGCTACCTTCAGAAGGTCTAAAAACGCAACGTCTCGACCAGCCACGCCTTTCACGCCACGGAGCTTGAGTTTAGAATTCGTCAGGGCAGCGGCAACGATAAAAGGCGCCGCCGCTGCAAGCTCCTGCGGTACTCTGAAACTGAACGCACGATAGGGTCGGTTCGGCATCAGGAGCCTCTCCCCCCATGGACTAACCTCCGCACCGACTTTATTTGCAAGTTCGAGGATGGGCTTAAGTTGGGTTTTTTGAGCTTGTTTGATGGAGAGTTTAACCTGTTTTTCAGCATATGGGCATGGCAGGAGGAGAGCGGGCAGGTAGTGCGCACTTACCTTGCCAAGCTGCACCTTCCCACCCGTAACTTTCCCCCCGAAAACGATGAAGGGTGGGCTGTCATCCGGCTTCGTCGAATGGACATCTGCGCCGAGGCGGCGAAGGGATCTCAGCAGCCCTGGCATCGGACGGGAGCGCAGCTGGGTATCACCGTTGAGCACGGTTATCGCGGGCGCCAGAGCCGCAATCGATGTAAGCAGGCTTAGCGCGGTTCCCGAGTTTCTCGCGTCGATGACATTTTGGGCGAGTTTCGGTTTCCCGCTGACCCCCCAGATGGACCAACGTTCTTGGGTTCGCTTTACCGTAGCACCCATTGCCTCAGCGGCTTGGAGCATCACTTGGGTATCCTTCACGCGGAGTGGATTCTCGATCACGCTCTTGCCTCCCGCGAGCAAGGCCACGGCGCTTGCGAATTGGGTGTGCAGTTTCGACGGCTGCGGCTCGAGTTCCCCGGAGAGCTCCGCTGCGGGTCGGACGATTAGGTCCACGCACTTCGCCTCAGCTTGATGATTTTAATCCTCGGGAGCGCTGACTCAATGAGGGCATCGATATTTAATCCCTCCTCGATTTCACGTAACTCCTCGAGTTTCAGAGCGGTGGGATGGGATGGTGGAGGACACATATTTGCCGTATGTGCGGATGGGTCAAAAATTCCAATTCGATTGGCGATTTTTTCGATATCCTCTTTGACCATTCCCGCGAGGGGTCTGAGGACCGGCAACTCGCAGGCATCGTCGATCACGCCGAGGCTTTCTACCCCTCCTTCGGCAATTTTTTCTAGGTCTTCATCCCCCACGATTGCTGCTCCCCCCACTTGTCCAGCGATAACCTCGGCCGTTCGAATCATCGCTCGCTTGCAGAGCAAGTTCTCCAGGCCCTGCGCTATTCCTTCGGTTATGGTGCGAAATATTTTACCGTAAGGGAAGATCCGTAGCTCGAGCTTTGGGTAAATCCCCGCAAGCTTTCTCGCTGCACCGACCGCATATTTTCGCGCTCGACCGTCGGCGTGGGGTCGAGGGTCAAAAAATGTCGGGTGGAGCGTGCAGC
>SOKQ01000033.1 GCA_004375695.1 Hadesarchaea archaeon
CCGGTCCTTCAACAAAAGTATTTGCGTACTCGCCTTCCGCGACGACGCTGTACTTGCCGCAGGCGATTGGGCACGCATAGCAAGCGGTATCTTTTTTCACTAGCTGTTCGCGCATGGTCTCCGCATTGATGTGCCCTGCACCCTCGAAAACCCCAGCTTGAAAGTTGCGCGTGGGAAAAATGCCACCCTCGTTGACGGGATCTACGAATTGTGTGGTGCCAAACTTCGAAAATTCTTGGACGGCTTCGTTCCTCCTCATCTCCACAATCAGCTCCCGCATGAGCGTCATGAGCCCCTCTTCGTCCGCCACCTCAATCCCGCCATGTCCCCGCGCTGCGATCGCTTTGAGTTGCTTTGATCCCATCACCGCCCCGGCGCCCCCTCGGCCGATAGAGCGGGAATCGGTTTGTATGTTGGCAAACCTCACGAGGTTTTCGCCTGCTTGACCTATGCTGGCAACGCGTGCGCGTTTGTCCTTGAGCTTCTTTCGGATCGTGACCTCGGTCTCCTCGGTCGTCAGCCCCCAGAGCTCCCCTGCATCGTGAAGCTCGGCTTTGCCATCTAGAATATTCAACCACGTTGGACTTGCGGCCTTGCCTCGCACGATGATGCCGTCGTAGCCAGCGAACCTCAGCTCCGCGCCAAAGAAGCCGCCCACCGAACAACATAGGTACATGTTCGTCAGCGGGGATTTCGTAGTCGCTTCCCAACGCGGGCATGCCGGTAAATGGGTACCGGTAGCTGGGCCTGTCATGAAAATCAGGACATTATCGGGCGAGAGCGGGTCGACCCCAGGTTTGAGTTCCCTGTAGAGCAGCGCTGCTCCGAAACCGCGCCCACCCAGAAAAGCACGAGCAAATTTTTCTGGGGTCTCCTGCTCCTCAATTGCGCCGCGCGTTAAATCGACGCGTAAAATCTTACCCGCATAGCTAAACATCTTGTCCCTCCTTGTCCTCTTACGTTAACATTTATAGAATTACCCGAGTTCGTCTAACTGGATGCTAAGATGAGGGTCAAAATCTATACCACACCAGTTTGTCCTTACTGTCGGATGGCAAAGGAGTTCCTGACGCAGCGCGGCGTTGAGTTTGAGGAGGTGAACGTGCAGGAGAATCGCGGCGCGGCGCTCGAGATGATCCAAAAGACCGGCCAGAACGGCGTCCCGGTAATTGAAATCAACAACAAGATTATCGTCGGTTTTAACCAAGAGAAAATCATCGAGGCTCTAGGGCTATGAACGCAGAACAACTTCGTGCCATCCTCGAGCGATATGCCAAGTCACAGGGTTTCCAACTGAACCCGGATGAAAAAATCCTTGATCTTATAATCCAAGGGTTACTCCAGAACGAGCAGAAGTTTGGCCTCCGCTATTGTCCCTGCCGCGCGATCACCGGCGACCCCGAACAGGACAAAAAAATCATTTGCCCGTGCGTCTACCACAAGGACGAGCTCAAGCAGATGGGGCACTGCCACTGCGGGCTCTTCGTGGCTAAGAAGTAACACTTTTTGGTGTGTGAGGTTTAAACGAAAAAGGAGGTGAAAGGATGGCTCAAGAAGTGCACCTAGTCTTACTTTCCAACGACCCCGATAGGGCATATCCCGCACTGATGCTAGCACTCGGCGCCGCCGCAAAGGGGCTGAAGACGGAGATTTACTTCGCCATGAAGGGTTTGGACATCGTGCGCAAGGGAAAAGCCAAGGAGATAACCATGCAAGGAGCTCCGCCGCTCGGACAATTCCTCGACGACGCGAAGAAGCTTGGGGTAAAGCTCTGTGCCTGTGCCCCGTCAAGGCAAATGCTCGAACAGATGGGAATCAGCGAGCAAACCGTTGAGGGCGGCGTGAAGCTAGAAGACATGATGGGGTTCTTGGAGCGGGCGTTGCCAGCCGCGAAGGAAGGCGGACTCGTGCTGTTCATTTGAACGG
>SOKQ01000015.1 GCA_004375695.1 Hadesarchaea archaeon
AGGCGGATGCCGTAGAGGATGTTGCTCTCACAAGTGTTGTTGGTCAGAGCGTTGTTGGACGAGGAGTCCAAGTAGATGCCAAAATCGTAGTTCTTCTCGCAGGTGTTGTTCTCGATGGCGTTGTAAGACGAGTTCTGTAGCCAGATGCCGTTGCCGTTGCCCAAGCAGGCGTTGTTGGAGAGGGTATTGTAGGATGAGGAGTATAGGTAGATGCCGTAGGAGTTGTTCGAGCAGGTGTTGTTCTCGATTTTCCCGTTGACCACGTTGTCCAGATAGACCCCGTCATGACGATCCCCCTTACCATTCTCGACCAAACAGTTCCGGATCACGAAGTAAGCCGTTGTGTCTTCAATTCGAACCCCGTGCGCACTCGAAGCGTCGATCATCCAGTTCTCGATGATGTAGGGATCGTCTGCGGTCCCAGAGCCCAAGACGACGCCGTTGCTCGGGGTGAAAGAATTATCGCCATTAATGAAGATCGGCGCGTGTTGGGTCGTGATCGTTCCCGTCACTGGGGTCGACACCAACACGAGTAGCACTAGTGTCCCCAAAACTGCCACTACGATTGCGCAGACTGCTTGCATATCCACAGCCCCCCTGTTTATCCGACTCCCAGCTGTCTTTCCGAGTGCTGCGGGGCGCACTTTTCAACCTCCCAAGATTAATTACAACCCGACTTCCAGTGATATTGCACCTTGTACGTATTTAGATTTTAGTTAGAACCCACGGTTTTGGCGCACGCCTTAAGTTCCTGCATCCCAAGCTCTGCGAGTTCCTTGGCCCTTTCAGAATTTTTAGCCTCCGAAAAGCACCTGAAAATTGGTTCAGTCCCGGAGGGTCTAAGTAGCAACCATCCGTCATCAAAATCCACGCGTAAACCATCTACCCTGTTTAGCTTGTACCGGGCGAACCGTTCTGAAAGCAAATTTAACACTTGCCCTTTGATCTCATTCGGACATTTTATTTTCTGCTTGATCAGGAAATATTGCGGTAGAGTGCGATCAAACTCCGAAACTTTTTCACCTGATTGGACGAGAGCCTCAATGAACTTCAGGGCAGTCATCACTCCTTCCCTACATAAAGCCCAGTCCGGAAAGATAACACTCCCAGTCTCCTCCCCACCTAGCTCACATCCGTGCTTCCGAATCTCCTGCGCTATCTCGGGCTCACCCACGGGGGTTTTTACAACACTCCCGCCCAACTCTCTCGCAACATCGTCCAACACCGAACTGACGGAGATATCTGTCACTATCTGCGGATTTTTCTTTCCCCGAAGGTGGTGAAAGGCCACCAGCGCGAACACCCTGTCCCCGGCGAGCACTTCTCCTTTTTCATTTACAATAGCGGTTCGGTCGGCATCTCCATCGTGAGCTATGCCTAGGTCCGCACCGCAGGCCACTACTGCCTTTGAGAGTTCCTTGATGTTTTCTGGAGTTGGTTCTGGGTTCCTTCCTGGAAAAGTTCCGTCTATCTGACAATTCATCGAGATCACCTTGCAACCGAGCTCTCTGAGGAGTCTGGGGGTGACCAAGCTCCCCGTAGCATTGGCGCAGTCCACCACCACTTTTAATTCCCGCTCAAACTTGGGGATACGGTTTAGAATTCCCTTAATGTAGGGGGTGAGAGCGTCGGCCTTTCCGATTTTCCCTATTTTATCCCAGGGGGCCCGCTTCCAAGATTTCTCCAATATTATCCGCTCGATTTCCCTTTCCCCTTCGCGGGAAAATGAGCCTCCATCTGACCCCCAGAGCTTGATGCCATTATATTGGGGCGGGTTGTGAGATGCCGTTATCATCACTCCGGCATCACAGGAGAAGTAGCGGATTGCAAATGATAAAACCGGAGTTGGTGAGGTTCCGATGGCGACCACATCACATCCCCCCGAAATGAGTCCGGCAGTTATCGCCTGCTCGAACATCACGCTTGATGTCCTTGTGTCATAACCGACTGCCACCTTTCCACTTCCTTTCATGTAGGTAGCGAGGGCGAGCCCCACATCAAACCCAAATTCGGGCGTGAGCTCTTGATTGACCACGCCACGGACTCCAAATGTTCCAAATAGTTTAGGCATGTGGATCGCCCATAGTTATCTTTCCTCGCTATTAAAAAATTGTGAGATTGGTGTGTACCTCGTGAACAAGGAGCACGAGTTTAGGAAACCCGATTAAAAATCATCTAAATCCAATTTAACTCAATAAAGAGTTTTGAGGTTGAATGTACCGGATAGGCCAAGAGCTTTAAGAAAATCGATTTCCACTTGATTTCGGTAATTTCGTTACGAAAAAAACCCTAAAACCAAAGCCTTTAAATTATCTGCGTACTTTAATGTCTGGAGGTTGACATGAATCAACAATCAGTCAGGTTTTACCTTGATTCGAGTTACCGCTTCGTCGTGGAGAATTACAATTGGGCCAAGGCGTTCTCCGATTTTTTCCCCGGGATCGGAGGCAAGTGGGGGATCCCAATGTGGATCTACTATGTCAGCAGGGGGCAAGGCATCTGCAGTATGGGTGTGAGGGATAAAGATCACGCGATTCTCGAATTCTACTCCTTTAATAAGGCCCTTCAGCTCGTCGGTCAGCAGGGTTTCCGAACTTTCCTAAAAATTAACGGTCGCACGGTCTACGAGCCCTTTCAAAAAAACAAGGAGAAAGAAATCAAACAGAAAATGATTGTCTCCTCCGAAGAACTGGAAATCAACGACCTCAACCCAGAACTGGGGATAGAAACAAACGTGCTCTATTTTCCCTTGGTCAACGAGCCGATACCAGCCCTCGTGAGGGAACTGAGGATAAAGAATCTCAATGCCCATCCCATCAAACTGGAGTTAATTGATGGTCTCCCACGGTTTCTGCCTTATGGTCTGAACCAGAACCACCTCAAATTTATTCCTCAGCACATTGAAGCCATGATGGGTGTGGAGCAACTTGATGGTGTTCTCCTTTTCCGTCTGAAGCAAACGCCGGAAGATATTTCGCAGGTTGGAAAATTCCACGGGGGTAATTTTTATTTAACAATCCCCAGCGAGGAGAACAAAATATTGAAGGATCATTTTATAGCTGATCCATCCGTTATCTTCGGCGAGTCACAAACCTACGATCATCCTTGGGTTTTTGAGGAAAAATCCGTTCAAGACCTACTGAAAGTAAAACAGATTCACGAAAACAGAACCCCCTGCGCCTTTACAGCTCTTTCTTTGAACTTGCCAGCCGGTGGGGAGATTACCTTATACTCGTTGATTGGGAGCACCCCCGATGAAGAAAAATTGCGCAACCTTTTGAAAGTTCTCAGAAAAAAGAATTCCCTCCGCCGCAAACGCGAGGAACACCTGAAGATCATCGGGCAAATCAAAAGCCACGCCTTCACCGTCTCAAGTTCCACGGAGTTCGACCAGTACTGCCAGCAGACATTCTTCGACAACGTGCTCAGGGGCGGTATGCCTCTCGTGCTCCGTACGGCAAGGGGAAAAAGTGTTTTTCACCTCTACTCTCGAATACACGGAGACTTAGAGAGAGATTACCACTACCTCATTCTGGAGCCCACATATCTCTCCCAAGGAAACGAGTATTACCGCGATGTCAACCAGAACCGTCGAACCGGTGTCTGGTTCTTTCCCGAAGTGGAAGACTTTAACATGGTCACCTTCTTCAACTTGGTCCAGACCGACGGTTACAATCCACAGGTAGTCACGGGGCTGACTTATACCGCCGAGGATATCAGGGGGGTTAAAAAATGGCTGGGTAGTATTGTCAGGGACAAAAAGCTATTCGGTGAGCTTTTAGAGATGGTCAGCCGCCCTTTCACTCCCGGCGAGTTCATCATGAGACTGGAGGAGGGCAAGGCCAGGAATCCAAGGGAATACGAAAGAATTTTGGAGGAACTTTTGCTTTTCTGCCGGCAAAATGATGTAGGCGATTTACATGAAGGGTTCTGGATGGATCACTGGACCTACAACATCGACCAAATCAACAGTTTCTTGGCGATATACCCGGAAAGGCTTAAAGAGATTTTAATTGGCCGCAAAATATTCACTTTCTACGATAATCCGGATATCGTCTTGCCCCGAGATAAAAAATACGTTTTGATTAATGGGCAGGTTCGACAATACGGTGCGGTAATTCGCGACCCCGAAAAACTTCGGATGATCAAAAGTCGCCGGGAACTTCCGACTCAGGTACGGACTAAATACGGCCGTGGCCGCATCTACCAAACCAACCTTGTAGTGAAGCTCCTCTCCATTATAGCCAACAAGATTGCCACGCTAGACCCGCAAGGAATCGGGATAGAAATGGAGGCCGATAAGCCCGGCTGGTGTGATGCCATAAACGGGCTGCCAGGGCTTCTAGGGTCATCTCTATGCGAAACTATAGAGCTGGAAAGGCACTGCCTGTTTCTAAGGGAAAATTTGGATAAGCTTAATCTAAAAGGCAGCGCTTCGGTCAATCTCTATGAAGAGTTGTATGAATTCATGAGGGGTTTAATCCGGGCGATGAAGAGAAGGTTAAACTCCAAAAAAGGAGAAAGGGCCCTACTCTACTGGGCGGAGAGCAACCAGCTGAAAGAGCGTTACAGGGAAAGGACAAAAATGGGGGTCAGCGGGCGAGAAAGGAAAATGACCGTTGCCGAGGTGAAGCGTTTCTTAGATGCATGTCTGGGGACTCTCAGCGAGGTTTTTAAACCGGAAAACAAGAACAAAATATTTCATAAAAATGGCGTCTGTTATACATATTTCGTTAACGAGGTCAAAGAGTACGAGCCGATCTGGAAAGACCGGAAGAAAAAAATACCCGCGCTCAGCCACTCAGGATATCCTTTAGTTAGGGCCAAAAAATTCTGCCAGCGCCCGGTTTCCCTCTTCCTAGAAGGCCCGGTTCATTTGTTGAGGGTTCACCGAGAGTGGGGCAAGCAAATTTACGAAAGCGTTCGAAGAAGCCCACTCTACGACAGGGAACTTAAGATGTACAAGGTCTGTGAGTCCTTGGAAAAAGAACCCTTTGAAGTCGGGAGGATTCGCGCTTACGCTCGGGGATGGCTTGAGAACGAGGCCATCTACCTCCACATGGAATACAAGTGGCTTTTGGAGATGTTGCGGAGCGGTTTTTACCAAGAATTCTACCGGGACATCAAAACCGCCCTGGTCCCATTCCTCAATCCGGAAATGTACGGGAGAAGCATTCTGGAGGGGGGATCCATCATCGTCAGCAGCGTCTTTCCAGACAAGAAACTCCACGGTTGGGGATACCAGCCCCGCTTAAGCGGTCTCACTAGTGAGATGCTCAATATGTGGTTCCACATGGCGGTGAGTGAAAATCCCTTCTTCTTGAATAGAAAAAAGCAACTCATGCTGAAACTCCGGCCCGCTCTCCCCAGTTGGCTTTTCACCCAGGAAAAAAAGGCATTCAGTTATTACGATGGGAAGGGAAGATTAAGAAGAGTAGCAATCCCGAAAAATGCTTTTGCGTTCAAGTTTCTCGGCAAAACTCTAGTGGTCTACCATAATCAAAAGCGAAAAAACACTTTCGGCAAAGGTGGAGTAAAAGTCATCTCTTACCGGCTGAGATATTATGATGGAGAAGAGAAAACTGTGTCCGGAGATACCTTGGGAACTCCTTTAGCGCGGGATGTGCGCGAAGGCCGGGTGGAACGGATCGATGGGGTTTTATCCTGATTTAGATTTTTTGCCATGCCGTCCCAGCAACCCAACAATTTCGACTAAAAGTTCTAATTTAACTGGTTATCTTTTAATCATAAGCTCGGTGAGTTTATCTACCGAAGTATCCTTTTTCAAGCTATCTCCTACTTTCTTTCCCCGAACAAGAATAACAAATCTATCCGCAACAGGGTACACGTGGTGAAGGTTGTGAGTTATAAAAATACTCGCAATCCCTCTGCTTTTCAATTCTTTAACGAGTTCCAGTACTCGCCGAACTCCGGCAACTCCCAAGGCTCTTGTTGGTTCGTCCAATATGACAAGCTTAGCTTTAAAATACATCGCTCTTGCTATTGCTATTCCCTGTCTTTCCCCCCCAGAGCAAAATCTAGTCTCTTGGTCCATGGATGATATACTTAAACCAAGCCCACTCAATATATTTTCGCTTTCTTTTTTCATTTTCTTATGATCGAGAAGTTTTATAGGACCTATGGATTTTTGAAGCTCTTTTCCCATAAACAGGTTTCTTGTCACGCTTAAATCATCCGCCAATGCTTGCTCTTGATATATCGTTTCAATCCCATTGTCTCTCGCTTCTCTTGGGGAGGAGAATTTAATTTTGTTCCCGTTGAAATATATTTCCCCCTCATTTTTTGAAAGAACTCCCGTCAGGATTTTAATCAATGTGCTTTTTCCAGCGCCATTATCCCCCACCAACCCCACAATTTCAGAGGGGTTTACGGAAAAATCAACACCCATTAGCGCATGAACCTTTCCAAACCACTTGTGAATATTTTTCATTTCCACTAATGCCGAGGTCATGAAGATCCCCTTTAAAATTAAACACTTATTAAGATTAAAAAGTTGGCTTTGGTACTTTTTTTAACCAAAATTAACATATTTAGTGAAAAATAATGAAATATAGCCGCCCAAGACGCAATCTTTAAGTACTACAATAAACTTTAGTGCTTTTACAATGAAACAAGTAGGATGGATAACCTCACTTGCGGAGTTTTTAAACCAGCATAAGGAGGATGAAAAAATATGAAATTGGCTGGACTTTTTTTGACTGCAATGTTTGTCACGGCAGTTATTGGTGTGCTAGGGGCTGTTGAGCCAATATCCGCCAATCCTGGGAGTATAGTTTGGAATTTCGAGTGTCACACGCACACCCACGCAAATTTGACTGGATTAACCGAGAATGAAATTCGTGCGGAATTGGATGCTGTGGACGTTGCGTTTACAGCACATGGTTACGCCACTCCAAAACACCACGCGTATCCTTTCGGAGGTTATGGCGACGAGGTCGAAGCAGTACTTGCGGAGTATCGACTCAGTGGTAGAATGGTATGGGGTTTTATGTGTACATATCCCATAACAAACTGGTATGAACTGAAGGGTGCCCAATTGAAAAAAACCACCCCATTGGGCAAAATCCAAGGATGGATGGACGACTGTGTGGCGGATGCTGCGCTATTGGTTATATTGACCCACGATGTGAGCGCGAACCCCAGCAATTATGGTTGTACGCCAGAACTGCTTCACCAAACGTTGGACTATGCCATTGAGAAACAAAATGCCGGTCTATTGGAGGTAGTGACGATAGCGGAGGCTTACGACTACTGGAGCACCGCCGAGCAAGGCAAAGCAATGGTGGTCTTCACCTTCGATGATGCTTGGAAATCCGACTACGAGAACGTATGGCCGATGTTCAAAGACCACGGAGTGGCCGGTACGAGCTACATTATCACTGGCGCAATCGAAAATGTGGAGTGGGATGACACGGCAGATCGTCTGACCTGGGCAATGATAGAAGAAATGAGCACTGCGGGCCCGGATAACACGCCGCCGGTGATATCGAACGTGGCTTCTTCGGAAATCACGAGTTCAGGTGCAAAGATCACGTGGGACACGGATGAACCTAGCGATAGTGTGGTCAATTACGGAACTTCTCCGGCTCTGGGGAGCACGGAATCGGATGCGACCATGGTCACGAGCCACTCTATAACGCTCGCGGGACTTTCCGAAGCTACAACCTATTACTATGAGGTGCAATCGACGGACTCGAGTTCAAACACTGCAGTCGACGACAACAACGGATCGTATTACACATTCACCACCGCGGCGCCGGATACAACGCCGCCCACCATAGAGAATGTCACCGCTTCATCCATAACGAACAATTCAGCAATCATCACGTGGGACACGGATGAAATCGCGGACAGCTTGGTCAAGTATGGAACGTTACCAGGAAGTTACACGGATAACAAATACGACTCAGCTTACGTAACCTCACACAGCATCGGACTCACTGGTCTGACGGCAAACACGACTTATTATTACGTCGTCAAGAGCACAGACCCGAGCAACAATAGTTCCGAAAGTTCCGAGTACAGCTTCACAACACTAGAAGCAGGAGCAACGGTTATGCATGTCGCCAACATCGATATGTTTCTTCAAACTCTCGGTGTAAACACAAATGCTATGGCAGAGGTGACTATCGTCGATACTGGTAACAATCCAGTTGCGAACGCCATGCTTTACGGTCACTGGGAGAATGCAACCTCCGATTCCGATTCTGGAGAATCAGATGCCAACGGTGTAGTGGAGAGATGGAGCTTACAATCTGACTCAATAAAGAAGCCTCCGAGTGGGACGACATTCACTTTCGTTGTAGACAATATCGTTAAAGAAGGGTGGACGTACGACCCCGAAGCAAACGTTGAGACGAGCGACAGCATATCGGTGCCATAGTGTTAGATGGGGGCAAAACGCAACCCCCATTATTTTTTTCCTTTTTATAATTCCATGATGCCCCTTTTGGCCAAACTTCTCAGATTATATTCTACAATCAAGCATTTTTAACTTAATACTTTAAAATCGGATAGCGTCTAAGATATGGAGGTGGAGTAGGATGAAGGGATTATTGGGGGATGAAGCCGGAGTTGAGCCGATCGTGATGAAAATCATGGCGGGCATAATCTTGCTCGCGGTGGGGCTAGGCATAGGAGTGGCGCTTTACCAGCAGGCGGGTATGGGTGCAGAGCAGACGCTTAGCTTCAGCGTAAACGTTTCGCCAACAAGCGCGATGATTGGTAAGCCAATGACAGGCGAAAACACAACTACAGCAGATGTAACCGTACAGCCTGTGCTTGGTTACAACGAGCAAGTCGCGCTCAGCGCGAACTACGATTCAACGTATGTGAAAGATGTGAGTTTCTCCCCCCAGGGCGGTCCCGGAAGCGGGTTCGGATCTACGATGACCGTAAGCGTGGACAATACGGCTGCGCTCGGCACCACTACGATAACCATTTGTGCGACGGGCGCCAACGGTACCGAGAAGATTGCGACATTTGAGCTGACGATCCAGTAGGCAGGGAGAATGCCGGCGCTCAGGACTCTCGCGCTAGTGATACTCGCTGCTTTCGTGGTTTCGATATTCATCTTAGGTTACCAGTTCCTTCAGGGCCTCGACCGCGAGCGTAGGGCAAGGGACGCTGCACTTGAACTGAACAAAGGTGTGCAAACAATGATCGCGACCGGAAATCCACAAACCGTCGAGATTACTGTGCCCGCTGGTTACAAACTCAAGTTTGAAAATCAACGTGTAACAATAAATGGCTTCGCCATACCGGAAAATGGTTATCAGCTGCCGGTGGCCGCTCATGAGTTTAGCGAAGGTTCCTACAGGCTAACCATAACGTTTGAACCCGAAAATGACTTAATCGTGGTGAGCGAATGACGCTGACTCAGATATTTAAGACGCTTATCACGTGCATCCTTGTAATATCTTTTTTGATGATAACAGTTTCCGCTTACCAACAACACCGTACCATTTCTGCGCTCGCTGAGCTAACCGATGTCACTTCAGCAATCGTCACCCGCCTGTCCGTAGAGGAGCTGGCATACGTAGGCAACGATGAAAAGTTGCACATGTACTCAATCGATCCCGCAAAACTTGAAAACTGCTCCACCCGCTGGGAGATCGGCGGAGAAAACTTTGATTTTCGAGTGTCGGTGAGCTACGAGGCTGGGGGCGAGCACATTCTCGGACCCTACGGTTCAGCCCCACCTGATGATAGGGCGAGGTGCTCGTTGGCGGTGGCATGCGCTCTCTACGAGAACGGCCGGTTCCTACCAGCCAAGTTGAGTGTGATTGCATGGTGCGCTTAGACGATCGCGGTGTTGCAGATATTCTCGCAATCGCGTTCATGTTTGTAATACTAGTCCTCGCCGCGGTGTTCATGCACACCTACAGCCTGAGGCCACTCCGTGCAGCCACAGATCGCCAACTCGAACTCAAGAGCGAACATTTGTACATGACATTGGAGCTCGCCTGGGTCGAGCCGTATAGTGTAAGCTTTCTGCGCGCGGCCACCGAGAATATCTTGTTAGAACAACCAACCGTGCCCGGACCCTACTTGCGCTCCGCCGTAGAGAACACTCTCGAATACCTTTGTCCGCCTAGATACGCTGTGGCGATCAGCTTAAGTTACGACAACTCCTCGTGGGAGCTTTCATGGCCTGAGGGTGTTGGGCTCGGCATAGACGCGGAGAAACAATTTGTTAGACAAGGTGAGGTACGTTTGACCATGGCCAGCGGAGAAAAAATTGCTGTACCAGTGACCGTGAGGATTTTCGAAATTGATGGGACCTGAATCAATCAAATCTCTCGGGAACTGTTACTTGCTCGACCCTCGTCGGCTCGTCCGCGTCCTTGTTCCGGGAAAAACGATAGAGGTAACCACTCACCGCTTCCTCCAACCGCTGTTCATGAGTTATGATTATTATCTGCTGCACGATCTCGGGAAGGCACTCCCTCAAGACTTTCGCGAGCTCTCGGATGCCCTCCTCATCGAGGTTGTGCGTCGGTTCATCGAGCACGATCCAGCTGAGCGAAGGTGCGAGCACGATTGCGAACGCTATCCGGAGTGCCAAGCAAGCATCGGTGCGTTCACCCCCGCTCGCGACCCCCTCGACCGGAATCCAGTTTCCAGCGCGATCTCGGAGCTGCAGCACGTAATCGCTTCCTCGCTCGCCCCCCTCGACAGCGAGCTTGATGCCTGTTAAATCTCCGTAAGGGTAGATGCTCTCCCAGAG
Organism: Hadesarchaea archaeon; assembly: GCA_004375695.1. Lineage (GTDB taxonomy): Archaea > Hadarchaeota > Hadarchaeia > Hadarchaeales > Hadarchaeaceae > DG-33. Next base: position 10,751 of record SOKQ01000015.1, read on the forward strand.
CTCGCTCATCGCCTCGTTAACCCCATCAATGAATTCTCTGCGCATAGTCGCCTGAGTTCGCGCGAGCGCGGCTTGAATTGTGGTCAGACTCCTCGCTGCGTTTTCTAGATGTTTGACCTCCACCTCACATCGCACAATCGTTTCACGCTTTTCCCGAATGCTCTCGATGAGCTTTCGCTTCTCCACGATCAGCTGTTCTTTTCCGACGAGCTCGGTGCGCAAACGCTCGTGGATGCGAATGAGTTCCTCGTGGTGGCGCTCGAGCTCTTTCGTCCGTGCCTCGTCGTAGGCGCGCCTCAACTGCTGTAGCTCGCGCTGTACACGTAATTGCTCAGTAAAATTTTGCTTACGCTCGATCTCGAGCTGGTTCAAGTCAAGCCTTAGCTGAAGTGAATGCTTGGTCGCGGTGAACTGCCCGCGGAGCGCTTCCGCTTCCTTGCGTGCCCTCTCAACCTCAATCGTGAGCTTTCTTGTTGCTTCCCGTACGTTTGGAAGTTCCCGTTCAAAATTCTGAATTTGTTGGGAGAGCTGAGAACGCTCCGCCTCTCGCGCAGGAAGCTCCTCGATCTCCTTCTCCAATAACTGGGCTCTCCTCTGAAGTTTGAGTTTCTCATTCAAATTTTTATTTAATTCTTTCACGTGCGCCTCAAGTTCGGCTGCGCGTTTGATTTTCGCCTCAAGCTGTTCTTTGCGCTCCTTCAATAATTGCTGCTTTTTACTCTCCTCAAGGGGACTTTCGCAGACTGGACATGTTGAACCCGCTGCTGCAAGTTCATCCATCACCTGCTGAAGATCCTGCACTCGGGCATGAGAAGCTGCAAGTTCATCGCCAACGCGTCTAGACTTGAGCTGCAGTTCTTCAATCAGCCTCGCCAGTTCTTGTGATTTTAATTTTTCCAGCTCCTCGCTCAACTTGTTTTTCCGTTCTATCTCGCTCGCGAGATTTTCCAAGCGTTCATGAATCATCCCTATCTTGGTTTCCAATTCCTGCGCCCTCGAGCTGCTAGTAGTTAAATTTGAGTTGAGCTCGCTTGCCCGGGCATCGACTTCGCGGCAGGCTTGTTCGAGTTCTGTTACTCGTCGTTTGAGTTCTTCGGGAGCAAACCCGACAGCAGCCCCTAACCTCCCTTTGATCTGCTCGATTTGACGATTCAGCGCGTTTATCGCTCCCTCGAGTTCTCGGGATGAACTCTCCAACCGTGCGAGCTCCTGCTCGGTTTTATGCAACTGCTGAAGTTGAGAGGAGACCGCTTCCAGCTCCGGCTGAATTTGCTGAAGCCTCCTCTGGGTTTCCTGCTTCGAGAGTTCCATATTATTTATCTCCTGCTCGTGAGTTGGCAAGAGAGCTAGCGAGGCATCCTGTCCGAGCTGGCTTATGGTCTTCTTTCGTTCCTCAGTGCGGTCTCGGACGCGGTTCGTGAGCGAGCCGATTTCTTTGCGTGCCAGCTCAAGTTTGTTTATACCCAAAAGTTCATCGATGCTTTCCATCCGTTTGCCGCGCGGCAGAGTCAGGAAATAATCCAAACGATTTTGTTCTGCGTAAATCGCTCGCTCGAAGAGATCGTAATCGAGTTTAAGGAGGGAGCGGATGTTCTCACTCACGCGTGTCGCGCTTGGGCTCTCGACCAACTCGCCGGTAGCCTTCCGAAGTTCCGAAAGCACCGTCCCCTTCCCCCGCTCGATGACACGTTTAACCGTAAATTCGTCGTTGTTAGGTGTGAGGAATCTAACCTCGACCTCTGCCCGATCCATCGTGTCAGGCCGGTTCATGATTAGGTTATCGAGCCTGATGCGTCGGGTCTGCACCGCTGGCAGGGTCCCAAAGAGAGCGTAGGTAATCGCATCCAATACTGCGGACTTTCCAGCACCCATAGTTCCTACGAGAACGTTCGTGCCGTCGCCAAAATGTAAATCGGTGTTGCGGTGCGACTTCCAATTTTTTAGTTTAACTTGGGTTATCATCTGATTTCCTCTCCAGCTCAATTTTGACCTGCTCTTCCACCACATCGAACACCTTTTGAAGCGCTTCCCCCCCTCTGTCCTCAACCAAAAGATTGTAGAGCATGCGTACATCGAATGGTTGGTCGTAACTAACCTCGCGAAGGTTTGCCTCGAGCAGATCCATCGCCATCTCATCTATTGGCAAGCGTCGCTCTCTCAACTTGCGCAGGAGCTGCACCTTCTCCTCGAGCCCTGGAGAGGTGAGGTCGCCTTTGCTTATAGAGACCAACGCTCGATTTGCGAACTCCTGAATGATTGATCGCTCGTCGAACTCGCTGCGCGATGCCTCCTTTGAGAGCGTCCCCGTGAGTCTCAGCCTGATCAAGGGGAGCTTCTCGAAATTTCGCCTGGGTCGCTCCAGAAGCTCCTGTACCTTTGCCCTTACCACTTCACTCAACTGAAGGATCCCAACGCTCTCGAATTTCATTTCTTCATAGTAAAAATCTCGCACACTCTTAAGCTCGATGAACTCGTAGCTGAGGCTGTCATCGAGGTCGAGTATGTAGAACCCCTTTGGCACCTCGGCCTCTACTTGAAGCAGTTGTGTGCGTTCGGTGCTTCCTGGAAAGAGTAGTGACTTCCCGTGAGCTGTAGCTTCTGTATGGTAGTGGATATGCCCGCAGAGGTAAAGATCAAACCCGGACGGCAGGTCCGCAAGGTCAATCGTTGGGGACTCCTCGCTCGAGTACACGTACTGTCCCACAGATTGGTGAAGCATCATGATGTTGAACGCACCTCCCACAGGCTTGGGGTTCCAAGTAGCGAGCACATTTTTTGCATGTTGTTCGGGCACGTTGCTCATTCCGTGAATCGCTAGCGTGCCACTTGAGGTGTTAAAAACCAGCGTGTTGTGATGCAGGTGGATGAGGAGACCCGCAGCTTCAAGAGCCTCTACAGGGTTAACGAATCCGCGGGTACGCCGCTCGTGATTTCCGTGTAAAGCGATCACGGGTGTCCCGCGGAGCGCCACAGGAGAGAAATCATCCTGATTTTTGTCTATAACACGGCTGAGCGTTATCTCGTTCCGTCCCTTTGCTAGTGGGATCGAAAGAATGCGCATGGATTGAGCCCAAACTTCTTGGCGGGGGGTTCTCATATCAAAAATATCGCCGAGTATGAGAATGAGTTCCGCGCCAAGTTTAAGCGCTTGCTCAATAGTTTCCCTAACCTGTTCGAAAGAATCTTGTTCCCGCGGGGTCCCCCACTTCGTCCCCAAGTGAGTGTCGGCGATGACCGCAATTTTCACCATTATCCCATTCAGTATATGGGACTAAGACTTAAGACAATTTTCAGGAGAGGGGTCAGGAATATTCCATGTTTTCCGCGCCCCAATCATTTTAATCAAACCCAGCCAAATTGTGTTTGGTACCTCCATGTCAGAATCTTGGGTCGATAAGTACCAACCCCGTAAACTTGAGGAAGTAATTGGACAATCCCAAGCTCTTAAAGCAATGCTTGACTGGGCTGAAGGGTGGCGGAAGGGTAAACCAAACAAACCCGCCTTGCTGCTCTACGGGGCGGCGGGGACGGGGAAAACAGTTGCCACCGCTGCATTGGCCCGGGAATTTGGGTGGGATTTGATCGAGCTCAACGCTAGCGACAAACGCACTCTTAAAATAGTCCAACAGGTTGCCGGCACAGCAGCGACGACGGGAACTCTTTTTGCGGGAGCTGAGGGCAAGCGGTTGGTCGTGCTCGACGAAGCAGATAACGTCTACGGAACTACAGACCGAGGTGGATATCGCGCGATCGAGGAATTGCTCAAGCAGACTCAGAACCCAGTGGTGCTAATTGCCAATGACCAATATGCGATTCCGTGGAAAATAAGGGGCATCTGCCTCGCCATAAACTTCAGACGCTTAACTAAGGATGTAATTGCAAGCGTGCTTCAACGGATATGCCGCGCGGAGCACATCGAAGCCGACCCGATTGCGTTGAACGTAATTGCTGAAACTGTACGGGGCGACCTGCGCTCCGCGATAAATGATCTGCAAACCATTGCGGTCGGCAGAAAGCGCTTAGCCATAAAGGATGTCGTGCTTTACCGACGCGACCGGGAAGCGAGCATTTTCGACATGTTGAAGCAACTCGTCTATGCCAAGGGAGTCAGGGAAGCCCGGGAGTTGCTGTGGGCGCTCGACAAGGCGCCTGACGATGCTCTCGCGTGGATTGATGAAAATATCCCACGGATGTTTGCCGACCCGACTGACCGGGCTCAGGCCTACGACGCCATTTCGCGGGCGGATACTTTTCTAGGCCGCGCCCGAAGAAGACAAGCTTACGGGCTGTGGAGGTACGCCAGCGACTTAATGAGTGCCGGGGTCGCTCTCTCTCGTGAGGGTGAGCTAAAATTTGTCCGCTTCCAACCCCCCAGCTCTGGAAAATATTTTGGCAGAACTAGGGTTGCTCGAGCCGTGCGTGATAGCACAGCGAAAAAAATTGCCGCCCGTTGTCACACCTCCTCGAAGGTTGCTCGAAAAAACTTCTTGCCCTACTTTCACCTGATATTCAAACACGACAAGAAGGCTGCATCTCGAATCGCGGCCGAACTCGAACTGAGCGACACTGAGGTTAATTATCTTAAGTCAATGCGATGATTCGGAAGGTTTTCCTGTGAAGATAGTTGAGAGGCTCAAACTGGGTAAACTGGCGACCTTCCTCATAAATAAGCGACTTCCCGTTTACAATTGGTTATATTTCAAAGAGGCGTTCTCCCGAGACCTCGTGTTCTTACTTGCTGAAACTTGGGGGCTTGGCGAAGGTGATCTCGTACTTGACCCATTTGTTGGCTGCGGAACGACGCCGCTTGCCTGCAAACAACTTGGGGTAGACAGCGTCGGTCATGATGTACATCCGATCATGTTGTTCGCCTCGCGCGTGAAACTAAGGGGTTACGATGTGGAGGCGCTCAGGGCAGCTGTCCGGGTGCTGATGAAATCGAAGTTCGAGAAACTAGAAGTTGAAATGCCGGGTTTCGTCGCGCGTGTTTTCTCCAAATTCCTGCTGGAAGACATCGCATTCTTCAAGCGAGAGATACTAGAGGTTGAAAACGAGAAGGTTCGAGAATTTCTGTTACTCGGGTTGATGAATGCGGTGATGCGATGCAGCTGGGCGCACAAGGATGGCGCGGCGATAAGAGTTGTCAAGAAGCCAGTGCCCCCCCTCCGAAAAGCGCTCAAAAGACAACTCCTGCGCATGTGTAGCGATGTCGAGCGATTCAAGGGAAAAGCCTGCAGGGTAACAGTCGAGCACTGCGACGCGAGAAAGCTTAAGCTGGCCGACGAGAGCGTCGATGCAGTCGTCACCTCCCCGCCCTACCTGAACAAGCGGGAGTACATCAACGCGTATCGCATCGAGCAGCAGTTGTTGGGCTTGGATGCTCCAGCTTCAGATCAGCTCATCGGCGTGCGCGAGGAGGGTGCTGTGGAGAATTTTTCTGAAGTTGGGGAATTTGTTGAGGAAAAACCGCTCGAAGCGAAACTTTACTTCAGGGACATGTTTGTGGTGCTCCAAGAGCTTTATCGCGTCTGCAAGCATGGGGCGAAAGTTTGTTTGGTGACATCAGATGGATGTTTTCCGGAAGGTGTTGTTGAGGTCTGCGAAACGCTCAGCAAGCTTGCCGAACGCACCGGGTTCAGGGCCAAGCGCGTGATCGTGGTAAACAAGCGCTTCTGTACAACTCCAGCGAGAAAGAAGGTCGGAATAGCGCGGGAGGGCCTGCTGATGTGGGAGCGGTAAGTCATGATGGCTATTCTTGCTGAAAGAACATTATCCACTTGTAACAACTTTGGCGCTGGGGATAATACTTTTAAAAGAAAAGTTTGATATTCTTTAAACGGGTAATATTTTCACGGGGAAAAATCAAAAAGAGGTGAAAAAAATGAAAGGAAGCCTTGCGGGCGGAATACTTCTTTGTCTCATCGTCGCGATTGCAATCGTCTATTTTCAGGGTTTGGACTTGGGTACCGAAGAAATCAAGCAGGCTTTCGAGGATCCAGCGGCGGGAAAACTTCTGGCGTCGAGTTTTCTCAGTTACCTTTTGACCCCTTATACAATGTATAACACCTTTGGCGTTCTCCTTCCGATGGTGGCCTGGGCTGTAGGTGGCTTCCTTGGGGGGTTGATTGCGAGAAGTCCAAGTAAGGCTGTAATCATGGCTATTTTAAGCGTGGCGGTCGTGTGGGTTGTTTTGGGATTCATAAGTGGATCTATGGCTGGGCTCTCATTTGATCAGACGATTCGAACCTTGGTCGATGGGGTCAAAGGAATGGAAATGAACTTGGCTGTTGCTTTTGTCGCATGCGTCGCGGGGGGGATTTTTGGTGGGACCATTACCAGAGGTGGAGAAAACAAAGAGCTGAAGAGAAGGGAGAAAAAGAGCGAAGAAGCAATAAAGAAAGCAGAAGAGGATAAGCAAAGGGCCGAAGAGGCAATCGTGGAAAAGCAGAAAATCGATTGGGAGCTGAGAAAGGCCGAGCGGAAGATCGAGACCTTGAAGGATAAGATGAGGGACCTAAAACCAGAAGAAGAGGAAGTAGAGTAATCGAAACCTGAACTGGTAATGTTGGCGGTGCACAACATATGATTACGTGCTGATGTCCGATCAGAGCGTATACTTTTAATCTCGGATTTTCTGATTTCATGATATAAGTCCACATTTTCGCTTGGTTAGTTGCGGCGTCGCGAAGTGATCCAACCTAATGGATTGCACTTTCTTAATCTCCACGTTTGCTCTTACATTGGGAAAGAAAGTTAGAGTGAATCGAGGATCTATTGCTACAGAGAGAAAGTCTGCGAAGTAATCTTTTTGTTTAAGGTCCGCGTGAGACAATAGGGCGATAGCATGGTGGCCCTTCGAACCTTGGCGAGTGTGATCTTCGCTACAATTTTCCTCTCGATCTTCGCCGCCCTCTACTTACAATATCAGAGCGGGAGCGCGGAGGCCGTTTTCAGGCGCCAGGCTGAGCAGCTCGCGCAGCAGGTAAAGCTTCTAGCAGATCAAGATGCAGGGGCTTCCCCCCCCTTCGACATCGTGGTGCCCCAAAACTGTGAGCTCCGATTCGAGGAGAATTTGGTGGTGATCGTGGTCGGGCAGACGCAGGAGAATTTCGATGCAGGCGTTGCGGTCAGCGGGCCGACGCTCAGCGGACAACAAGCGCGGCTAGCGCTCCAGCGCACAGAGGACGGGGTGACCGCAAGTGTCTAATGCCCACGAGCTGCCCTTCTATCTGCTCTTTGGGGTCCTCATGGCGATTCTGCTCGCGGGGGTCTTCTTCATGCAGCTGACGAAGCAGCGGGAATTCGAGGTCGGTGCTCAGGCCCAAGCGCTCGCGGACGATCTAGCCAAAACTTGTTTTTCAGCTCTATCTGGACAGCAACCCACTCTTGACCTGCCCTTGCAATTAGCTGGTTCAGGTTATGAGCTCGAAATAGACGATAATCGCTCGACATTCATCGTGCGGATAACTGGGGGGACTGGAGCAGGTGAAAGTTACTGGACCATCGCAAACGTCGGGCTGCAAGTGGAGAACACAAGCCTCACACCTGGAGAAAGGGTTTACTTCATGTGCTCGGGTGATGTCGTGCTCGTCAGCGCCTCTCCGATTGAAGCGTTGCCTGAAAACATCCTCCCAACACCCTCGGGCGAACCACCGGAATTCTATTACTTCGCGCGAGAGAACCAGCGCGAGGCAACGGCGATCGTCGCCGCTTACTTTGACTTGTTCCGTGACATTAACGCGTACAAATGGGAGAACAGCGATTCGATACTCGTCCGTGCTGGTTCGATCTGGCTCCGCGTTCAAGGGCACGAAAACTGGGAAAATGTCGGGCTCATCGATAACGCTTGGATTATTTCAAACATCGAGAACTACGCGGGAGAATTTACCGATGCATTCCCCTGCCCAAGTGCAGAAAACGCCTACTTGAGCGGGTGGCTGTACTCGCCCGCGCAGGCGCTTGGTTATTTACGCTCGCGAACTTGGCGGCGCACAAGCGATAACGCGGTAGTAAACATACCAAATAACGCATCGATTCGAGCTGCCGCAGCGACCACCAACATTTCCGCTTACCTCACTTGGCGGGTCGAATTTGAGAGTTACATCTTACACTATCAAGCGATGCCATGGTGGTATCTGGAGAATACTCCTGGCTTTGTTTTTCAATCAGAGCCAGAGTTAGAAGCCGTGGTTTAAGGAACGAGTACTCCTTGAGCCCCAAAGATGTCCTGCACGGTCACCGAGACTATGCCGTTCTCATCCTTCAGCTCCACCGCAAGCCCTTCGCACGCATAGTTCTCGTTAAGCGCCCGCTCCAACTCCGCGAGGTTCTTCTCGCCAGCCACCAGCACCGCAGATAGCTCGGCTACATGCTTTATCCGTTCGAATCTCGGGCGGGACATTGTACGCAAACTTAACCCGAATGCTCTAGGGCCCATCACGTGCTCAAAGCTGGCATCGAGGTAACCCCGCGCGCGAATGCCCCCATTAGGTAACCACTCAATCGTGAGCGAGTTCTCGTCGCATAGCGGCACGACGACTTTAAGGGTTGAGCGCGAGGAGGCGTTGATGTCGTAAATATGCGCGTTCATGTACTCGCGAATGTAATTTTCCACATTTTCACGTGTACCACCCTTTAAGCCGACATCGTACATCGCAGCAGCTATCGAGCTCTCGAGCGTCGAGTTTAGCTCGCGCTCAACCTGCGATGCTGTGGCGCGAATCACATCAGCGGCGCTCTTCAGAATGATCGTTGAGGCCCCTCGCTCCTCCGATGACTGAAAAGTAACTATCGCTACGCTCGAGCATAGAATCACGAATATCGTGAAGACCGCAAGCGTTGGAGCGGAAGCGCGTTTGTTAATCTGCGACTTGGACATCCTAACCGCCAACAAATTTTAATTTTACTTTTCAGCTTAGTGTGTAAATTAAAACAGTCAAACCTTATTAGAATTCACAAAAGAAGTTAAAAAAATACATAGCAAGGGGAGAGATTACAAGATAGAATTGACGCCAACTTAACAAATTTTTTACACCATAATTGTTACACTTTCAGTAACACGCAAAAGCTTTAAATAGTGTAATGTCGTTGAAAAGCTAATTGTGGGGAGGAAGCCAGCAAAGAAAGCTGAACTTTCGCCTAAGGGCAAAGGGGAGTCATGGAAGAACCTAGCGCGGCTAGGGAAGGCAGTGGATAAAGCGCGCGGTAGGGTGCGTTGAAGCTGAAGTGCTGGAAAAAGATCGCACGGCAAAAAGCGCGGAGAGGGATGACCGAACCGCCGCGGAGTAGTCGCGTGGTCGAATCCCCGCACTTTCTACGGCAACGTTGAGTTTGACTAATTGTTTTGTGATGTCTTCGAGGCCAAGCACTCTCAGACGCGAACGTGGTACCCAACCCGCTCTTTGGTCCTAAAGGTGGTGAGAAATTTAAAAAGAGTTTTGAAATGTTGGTTCTGTTGCAAACTCGTGCGAGTAGTTTAAATTCAAAAATTCGCTAGATTTTGTATTCGTGATTTTTTTTTTTAAGCACGTAAATGTAATATTATACAGAATGAGAAAAAGGAATAAAATGCAAGTTGATGATGCATTAGCAAAAGGCGAAAAGATTACAAAAATATCCATATTCACATTAATTTCTCTTGGATGTCTTTTACTTTTCACAGGACTTCTATCTGGCAGTGTTGCACTGAGAGGTGACGGGGTTCACACAATTGCCGATGCATTTGTTTCATTAATTGTATTGATTGGCTTGAGGATGTTACACAAAACCCCTAGTGAGAGATTTCAATTCGGATATTACAAGATTGAAACTTTTGCATCAATGATCGTGGCCATTTTTCTCGTGTTCATTGGAATTTGGGTATTTTATAGTTCATACTTGTCTCTAATTCATCCCGAAGAGTTAACTTTCCCCATCGTGGCGTTAATTGTATCGTTGTTCTCCGCTGCAGCCTTTTTCCTATTGGCCATATACAAAAGAAAAGTGGCAAATGTGCTCGGCTCAGTAGCACTGAAAACAGATGCGAAAAATTCAATAAAGACAGGGTTGGCGTCATCAATAGTTTTTTTGGGGTTGGCCTTTTCTTATTTGGGATATCATCAAGTAGAGGCTGTTGCTGCCATGATAATAGCTGTTTTTATCTTCGCAATTTCATACGGTGCGATAAAGGAATCTTCGCTCATCCTTATGGACGGTTGTGCCTGTCCTGGTACTAGAGGTAATGTCAAGAGTATATCTGAAGGCATAGCGGGTGTTGAAGAGGTTCACGAGATTAGTCTCAGAAAATCAGGACCATATGTTGTTGGAGAAATGCACATTAAAGTCGATGGAAATCTTTCTGTTCATGCTGCGAATGAAATAGTAGAAAAGATTGAAAAATTGATCAAAAAACGTATTCCGGTGATGAAAAAATTGACTGTAAAAGTTGAACCGATGAAGAAGAATTCAAAATAAAATGATTAAACCTTTTTTTAAACAACAAAATAGAACTGTCAAAGCGCTGGCAAAAGTGTTTTTATCTCCCAATCGCTGACTTGGGCCCTGTAGCTATCCCACTCATGCCCCTTGATGTAGAGGAAGTGGCTGAAGAGGTGCTCTCCCAACGCTTCCCGCACCAAGCTGCTTCGCCGCATACAATCGAGCGCTTCTCCCAAATTCTCAGGGAGTGATTCTATACCCAGGGCTTCTCGTTCTTCGGCGCTCATGCGGAAGATATCTTTCTCGACTGGTTCGGGGGGCTTGATCTTGTCGTCGATCCCCTTCAATCCAGCGGCGAGCATCACCGTGAACTGCAGATATGGGTTGCCGGCCGGGTCGGGGTTGCGGAGCTCGATGCGCGTTCGTGCCTCCCTACCAGCTGGCACACGTACAAAGGCGCTTCGATTTCGGTTGGCCCAGGAGATGTAAACTGGCGCTTCGTACCCTGGAACTAGGCGCTTATAGGAATTGACCGATGAGGCGAGAACCGCGCACGTCTCCCTCGCGTACTTCAACATACCTCCAATGAAGTGGAGTGCGAGCTTGCTTAGCTTATACGTGCCCTTGGGGTCGTAAAAAACGCTCTTGCTTTGCGCCATCAGCGACTGGTTGACATGCATCCCAGAGCCGTCGACCCCGAAGATCGGCTTAGGCATGAACGTAGCGTAGAGCCCGTGCTTGCTGGCGATCGTCTTCGTGACGTACTTCATCATGGCAACGCGATCGGCCGAGGTTATGGCATCGGCGTACGCTAGGTCAATCTCGTGCTGCCCCGGTGCAACTTCATGATGGGAAGCCTCAACGTCAAAACCCATCGCGTTGAGATAGGTGACTATTTCCTTTCGAACGTTATCGCCGCGATCGCGCATCAAGTCAAAGTAGCCCCCGTAATCGGAGGGCTTCGTCGTCGGATCCCCCCGCTCGTCCGGTATGAAGAAGAAGAACTCGTACTCCGGAGCGGTGTTGAACATCCAGCCCTTCTTCCGGGCGCGACCCATCAATCTTTGGAGGGCCGCCCGTGGATCGCCATCGAACCGGTTATCTTCATGATCGTAAACGTCGCACACGATGCGGGCTGTTTTCATGTTGTCCTGGAGCCAAGGGAGTACGACAAAGGTGTTCAGGTCTGGCTTGAGGCGCATGTCTGACTCCTCAATCGTAGCGTACCCCAACACCGAGGACCCATCGAAGAACACGCCCTCGTCAAGAGCCTTTTCGAGCTTGGTGGTTGGAATCGTGACATTTTTGACGGTACCCAAGATGTCCATGAACTGCATCTGGGCGAATTTTACTCCCTCTTTCTTCACGAGCTGCATGATTTCGGATTTGGAAGCCATTTCATCCCCGACCCATGTGGTCAGGTGTTGCATTTAAACTTGGCGCCAAATGTACGGTAAATTATGCATCATCGTTTCTTCATGCCACCTTGATTAGGCCGAACCCTAGATAGGCTGCGGTGAAGACGATTGTAGTGAACAGGACTGTTTTACCCACCGTTGCGCTTATCACTGCGATGTAGCGCGCCATCACCGCCGCGAGGGCTATCGCCGTTAAGCCCATCACGAGCTTCAGGAGAACGAGTTCGCTGGCCTCCATCGCGCCCAGCAGGAAGGGCAGGTTCATCAATCCAGCACTCGCAGCCTCCCCCGCCACGGTGAACGAGACACCCGACATGAACTCCATAACCCAGACCGACATCGCGCAGACGATTACAAATTGCCAATCGACCCCCCACCGGTTCACGAGAGTTCTGCTATTTTCTTCTTTATCTCTGGCTGCTCCGAGAATTGCTTGAAGAGCTCCTGAGCGTGCTCCATCATAAAGCGGTTGTAGAGTTCTTGTATTTCGTCGGAGTGCTTCAGCTTGGTGTCGATCTCCCGTGCCTCGAGCACATCCAAGACCATCGAGCACTGGCTGCAGAACTTGGCCCCCGCTGGATTGCTGAGCTTACAGCGTGGACACTTGACTGGCTTGAGTACCGTGTCCCCCCTAATCTTCTCCTCGCACTTGATGCCGTGGTGCTCAAGTAGTGTTGCATCGACATCCCTGCCCGAGAGGTGTACATAGATGGCCGGCATATCGGAGCGCTTTGTCCACCCGAAGAAGATCCGCATCTGGGCCTCGGTAAGTACGGTCGCTAGATGTGTCGCCCTAGAGTGTCTCAGTAGGTGGGGGTAGACATGCTTTTTTATCCCGGCTGCCTGTGCTTGAGATACAACGATTTATATTATAATTTGATAAAATAAAAAATGGAAAAGGCATAAAATCAAAGAAGATGAAAAAATGCAAGCAGATAACATCTATGAAGAGAAAATATTCTTAAAAGGTACAACAGGCGTATTGGCTGTTTTTACAGCTGGGTTTCTTTTTGCATTGGTCTATCAAATTTTTCCTGTTCTAAACTGGTTTTTCCTACTTATGTTTCTACTGTTTCTAGGAGTTACGATTAATTTTA
>SOKQ01000022.1 GCA_004375695.1 Hadesarchaea archaeon
GGAACTGCGTGGTGACGTTGTTCAGTGGGATCGAGCAGCGCGAGTTCGTGGACTATGTGCTTGATGAGGTACTCCCGCTGATTTCGTGAGAAGCCAAAAATCGCTCGACCAGCTTGAGGCAGCCCATTGCTCGTGCCCGTTTTCTCAGGTCCTCGCGCGAAATCTTGAAGCGTTGCATCAACTTTATGACATGCTCCCGGTCGTGCGGGGCTTTCAGCGGGCTCCTGCAGGGGGAGGCGCTCGACGCAGCCTTGAACACGGCCAAGTCCACGGGCTTCGGCACAGGGATGTCGACGCCGAAGACTTCAGCCCCCCGAAACTTGATGTCGCGCCAGAATTCCTCGTCGGGTGTGATCTTCTGCTCGATGAGCTTGCCGCGTACTTTGGCGCGAAACCAAAGCCTCTTGAACATGACATCCGCCCCAATCCTGCCGTGCTGCCACCCCCATTTCGCAAAACCCGGTGCAAACCCTCCGAGAGGTTTTGTCTCTTTGAAGTCCATCCCAACCAAGGATAAACAGGCGGATTCAAAATCTGAGGAGTCATTGGTGATGAGGTCCATATCCAAAGTCCTTTTGAATATTCCATACGCTTGCACGGCCACTGCTCCGACGAATGTAAATTTTCTTCCCTGCATCCTCTCGACGAACTCGGCAATTAAGCCCCTCAGCTTTACATCCACACGACTGCCCCCAAGCTGAGCGTATCAACCATGTCGACCACTTTCCCCCGCGCATCCGCAAACTGCCTCCGCCAAGCTTCCTCCTCGACTTCGTCCGTTGGCGGCTCCTTGATGAGATTCCGCTTGAAGTTTAGGTGTGCCATCACCCGCCTTAGGTGTTTTCTCGCCTCTGGTGGTAGTTCCTTGAACCTCTCAGCGTTGAGGTGCTCACCTTTTGCTCTCATCGCTATCGCGGCCATGTAGTCTAAGCCCGAAACGCTGATGGGCGTGTTGGGGTAGTTGGCATAGGCCTGGATCACCGCATCTTCAACCGAGGATATCTTGAAGTGGATGCCCTCCAGCTCGGCTTCCTCAAACTCGGCCGCCACCTCATCACTGACTTGCGAGCGAATGTGCCCGAACCTCGTCACCTTTTTCCTTAGCTGCATCGGGTGTTTGCTCGCCAGCTCGATCGTCGGAGCGTGGTAGGGGGCGTGGTAGTTGAGGGCGGTCGTGCCTACTACATACCAGTCAAGCCCCTTTATCGCGGCGAAGAAATTCATGATTTCCCGGAACCTCACGTCAGGATGCTTAAGCGCAAGCCGCATCCCTGCTTCGCGCGGGGGCACCACTCTAAATTTTACCCTTCGGTTTTCCCGTCCTAGGCGCTCCAACAGCCCCTTTTGCTTGAGCACCCAGAAGGCCTTCTTACACATGGGAGGTGAGATTTTGATACGTTTGAGCGCCTCAGGTACGCTGACCGGCCCCTCGCCAAACTCGCCATAGAGCTTGCAGTAGGTTGCCCAGATTTCCTTTTCGATCATCAATATATACCATATAAGTATACATTAATAAGGTTTTCCAATTTATACCCATTTGGTAACTTTTTGCCCGGTGAAAGCCGAGTGTAGTGCCTAAATACGTGTGAAATTTTTAGATTTAGTTGGCACTACTGTCGTCGATCGCCGAAAACGCTTGAGCCGTTCCAGTCATTCGGACAACCTTTGCTCGACCTGCTCCCGCCACATGCACATCT
>SOKQ01000014.1 GCA_004375695.1 Hadesarchaea archaeon
TCGAGGCGGGAAACATGCCCCAAGTGCTCAGCTCAATCGCGGGCAACATCTTCGGGATGAAAGCCGTGCGCAATCTCAGGCTTGAGGATGTGCGGTGGCCTCCGGAGCTTATAAAATCGTTCAAGGGCCCCCAGTTTGGCATCGATGGGATTAGGGAAATTTTCAAGGTGAATGACAGGCCGCTGACTGCAACGGTGCCGAAGCCGAAGGTCGGGATGAGCAGCGAGGAGCATGCTCAAGCAGGATACGAAGCCTGGGTGGGTGGCATCGATCTGCTCAAGGATGACGAGAACCTCTCTGGGCAGCGATTCAATCAGTTCGAACGCAGAGTGGCGAGGTCGCTTGAGCTACGCGACCGAGCCGAGCGCGAAACCGGGGGAAGAAAGAGCTACTTGATTAACGTGACCGCCGAGACGCGGGAAATGCTCCGTCGTGCGAAATTCGTAAAGGAGCGAGGTGGCGAGTACGTGATGGTCGACATTCTGACAGTGGGGTGGGCGGGAGTTCAATCGCTGCGCGAGGAGTGCGAAGACTTAGGACTCGCGATCCACGCTCACCGCGCGTTCCATGCTGCATTCACACGCAAGCCAGAGCATGGGATGTCGATGCTGGCCGTTGCAAAAATCGCTCGCCTCGTGGGCGTCGACCAGCTCCACATCGGCACCGCGATAGGAAAGCTCGAGGCGCCGCGGGAGGAGGTTTTGGCGCTACAAAGAGCAATCATGAATCGTAACGTTAAAAGCGGGCGACAAATCCTAGCTCAAGAGTGGCGCGCGATCAAGCCTGTTTTCCCCGTCATCTCGGGCGGGCTGCACCCAGGTTTGATACCCGAGATAATCGAAATGTTTGGAAAAGCCATCATCATCCAAGTTGGGGGCGGGGGGCCCTCCGGCCGTGCGCCGCCGCGGGGGCCCAAGCCGTCCTGGCCGGCGCGCTGCGGCGGATGGGGGGGGTTTCGCTCGAGGAATACGCCAAGGAAAGAAGGGAATTGAGGGCCGCTCTCGAGAAGTGGGGGCGTATCAGGCCCAAGTAGAGGCGATTTGATGAGTTCCTTGAAATATGAAGTAGAGTTGATCACGCCCGAGGAGAAGGAGAGGCTCTTCGAGCTCAATTTAAAGAGGTACCTGTATACCAAGAAGGCGAACATCTACGGCTGCTGCATAAAACTCCTGACCGAGCTGGAAGACGTGAAGAATCTGTGGGAGGAGAACTTCTACACGATGGACGAGAATGTCCGATCTCACGGTCGCCTCATAGTTTTGAGGGAGGAAGAGAGCCAGCTCGGCGTGAAGTATGACCCATATACTAACACGGCTTTTCTAACCAATGTCGACTACTACGGATGGGTAAAGAGTATCACTCTTTCCGTGGCGGGCGATGTCCTCGAAGACGAGCACGGGATATACTCCGTCCACGGGGCGGCGATAGACGTAGAGGGAACTGGTGTCTCAATCATAGCACCTCCGAAAACCGGCAAGACTACCCACTCATGGGGCCTGCTGAGATTGAAGGGGGCGAGGCTGGTGACTGATGACTGGTATTTCGTGAGGATTTACGAGCAGGGCCCTCTGGCTTTCGGCTCGGAGAAGAACTGCTACGTCGAGGCAGATATCGGGAGCATATGGAAGGAATACGAAGGGCTCGTGAAAAAAGTCCGTTTCGACGAGCGTGGAAGGGCGGTCGTAAATGTGAGGTGGGTAGTGGGCAGCGGTGGGGTGATTCCCATGACAACACTCAGGAAAATCATCATGCTCAAGAGGGATAGGGATGACCCAAAGGTGATCAGAAAGCTCAGCCCTGAGGAGGCATTGGATTATTTGTTGGTAAATGATTTTTGTAATCCTCATCAGTTGGTGAGAGATCAACGAAAGCTGCAACTCAGGAAGGATTTTTTCAAAAGGCTTTTCAAATTGACGGATGTTTATCTGGTCAACACCGTTGAGCCGCCCCAAGAGACCAACAGACAGATAGTGAACGTCATCAAAAAATAATCTCTGGCAGCTTGTTTTTATTTAGGTGGAGATAGATTCCTCAGGGGGGCCGTGGGGTAGCTTGGTCTAGCCTCCCAGCTTGGGGTGCTGGTGACTCGGATTCAAATTCCGGCGGCCCCACCACTATTTCCGCTTCCAGAGCGCATAGATGACGAGAACTGATGGCAGAATCACCAACGCTGCAACGAACGCGTAGAAAATCACAAGCGCCAGTCTAGTGACTCCATAGGTCATGAAACCACTTACCAAGAACACACAAAGCAGAAAAGGTATGGCCTTCGTTCGACTGCTCCTGTCACCCTCTCCATCATCTTTGCATCCTCAAGCACGTCGTATGCGCACTTCCAGTCTGCGCAACCGCCGGTGCATCTCCTTTTTTGTGGACCTGATTAGCTCGTTTGTCCGAAGTGCGAGATAGCGATAGGCTAGCTTCCCTTTTTTGGTAATCACTCTTTTTCTCCTGATGAGGCGGAGATGGAGGAGGAGTTTCAGATGGGTTCTTATCGCTCGCTCAGAATTTTTGCTCCGCGCGACTATTTCCGATACCAAAAGTCCCCTTTTACTTCTCGCCAAAATGTTAAGAATTTTCCTACCCGTGCCACGAATGTTGAAAAACCCAGATATCTCCGTGATAAGATTGCCCGCCCCCATTTTTATCACGTTTACTCATGCGAAAAAACCTAAATATCTTGTGGCCCAACTTCTATGCAGGATAATTTGCACCCCAGTTGGAGGTACTGGATGAGTGAGATAGTTCTAACTGCAGATCGTTCGCTGATGTCCGATTACGGCGGCGGCATATTCGTTGGTTTCGCTGCCTGCGCACCCAAGTTGATACCCGAGTGGTTATACAAACGATTGCTCTGCCCGCCGATTCCTGAGCACGATGGTATCGCGAAATTCGCCCCTTGCGGAACTAGGAAGATCGAAGCAGCCTTACTTGAGAAAGGGTTTGACATCTCTGTCGCACACCCCGAGCACTTACATAAAGTTATCAATGAGGAGACCAAGGCAGTAGGAATCACGGCTAACGATCCCCTTGGCTTGGGGCCCGCCTCTTCAACATTCAGCGGTTTGATAAGAAAGGAGACTTACACGGCGTTTTATCACCGGAAGCTCCTCGCAAATTCTTCGCTCAGAGAAAATGGAGCGAAGGTGATAGCTGGGGGCCCCGGCGCATGGCAACTTGCGGATGAACGGATAATGACCAAGCTCGGCATAGATTGTGTCGTTGTTGGTGAAGGCGAGATAACCGCAGTAGAGATGTTCGAGCGAGCGTTGAACGGTGAAAAGCTACCGAGAGTTGTAGACGGAGAGGTTGTGCCCCTTAAGCGGATCCCCTCTATTAAAAATCCAACTATATGCGGGCTCGTTGAGATCGCACGAGGTTGCGGGAGGGGATGTAAATTCTGCATTCCCACTCTTTTGAATTATAGATACAGACCGATAAAGCAAATCCTAGATGAAATCAAAGTCAACCTCAACGCTGGAGCTGAGGGGGCGTTATTACATGCAGAAGATGTTCTCAGATATGGTGCCAAAGGTGTGATTCCAGACGAAGAGAAAGTCACGAAACTTTTTAGAGCGGCACTGAAGCTGACAAATAATGTCTGGCTCTCTCACATTGCTTTTGCATCCGTGATGGCGAAGCCCAGCCTCATCGAGCGCCTAACTGAGATGCTGAATTCAAAATCCAATAAGGAGCTGCGGATATCGAGTCAAGTGGGTATAGAAACAGGATCTCCAAGGCTGGTGAGGGAACACATGAGCGGCAAGGTGGCCCCTTTCAAACCCGATGAGTGGCCGGAGGTGGTGGTGGAAGCCCATAAGTTGTTGTGCGATAACAACTGGCAGCCGTGTTCGACGTTGATAATGGGGCTCCCCAAGGAAACTTCTGAGGATGTCATGAAAACAGTTGAGCTAGTCGAACGCCTGGATGAGTACAACTCCCTCATCGTTCCCCTTTTCTTCGTGCCGATAGGTGCGCTGGATACGAAGAAATTTTTCACGGTCGAGGACATGTTGCCGGAGCACTGGATGCTGCTCGGGGCCTGCGTGAAACATGACATGAAGTGGGTTGGCGAAATGGCAGACGGCTACTTCCAGAGCCGCCCTATACAAAAAATCCTAGTCGGAAAATTCATCTTGAACTTGATGAAGAAAAAACTGAAACCATACATAAAGCAGATGGAGCAGGGAATAAATCCGCTGTCCAAACAGCACCCTAAAGATTAAACGATTTGCTGTTGGTAAGTTTAAAGGGACCTCGATGCTGTTAAAGGTCGCCCTCATTGGTTGTGGCGCAATAGGCACGGTGCTAGCTCAAGCCATCGACGAAGGTAGGGCTGGCAAAGCTGAACTCGCTTGGCTTTATGACTTAAAATCAGAGAAATCCGAGGAGCTGGCGAAAAAACTGAGTTTAAAGCCCCGGATAGCAAGAGGTGTGGCGGAGATATACGCCGACAAAACCGTGGACTTGGTCATCGAAGCAGCCGCCCAGCTGGCGGTCAAGCAATACTCGCTCGATATCCTTCGCTCAGGTAAAGATCTTATGGTGATGAGCGTGGGAGCATTTGCGGACGAGAAGCTGTTGAACGCTGCACACAACGCAGCTGAACAAAGTGGTCGTAGGATCTACATTCCATCAGGTGCTGTGTTGGGCATCGATGGGATAAAAGCGGCCGAGCTAGGCGAAATCAAGGAGGCAACGTTGACAACACGGAAGCCGCCCGCAGCGCTAGCTTACACCGCGTACCTAAAGGAGCGCGACATCAAGCTGAGGGGACTTAAAAAACCCCGCATTGTGTTCGCAGGATCCGCCCGGGAAGCAGTCAAAGCATTTCCCCGAAGCGTTAATGTAGCAGCAACCCTGAGCTTGGCTGGCATAGGGCTCGACAAAACAAAAGTTCGCATCATCGCCGACCCAAAGCTCGACCGCAATGTACACAAAATCCGAGTTCGAGGCAAGGCGGGCGAGCTCGTCACCGAGGCGCGGAATGTGTCGTTCCCCGATGTCCCAAGGACGAGCTACCTCGCGGCGCTCTCGGCTATTCAGACTCTACGAAACCTGAGCGAGAGTATTCGTGTGGGGACATAACTTTATAAATTTTGAATATTGCCTAATCTTGAGGGCTTAATCATGAACCCCGAACAGATAAAAAATGCCATCCTGAAGCTGAAGGACGAGCACAACGCGATTATCCTCGCCCACAACTACCAGCGGGAGGAAATCCAACTCCTCGCCGATTACATAGGGGACTCGCTCGATCTGGCTAGGTACTCCGCGAAAGTCGATGCCTCCCTCATTCTATTTTGTGGGGTCGATTTCATGGCGGAAACCGCGGCGATCCTGAACCCCAAAAAAACCGTGTTGATCCCGGACCCAGAAGCCAGATGCCCCATGGCAGCTCAACTTCCGGCGCAGCTTGTGCGTGAAGCAAAACGGGAACATCCCGGTGCCGCCGTGGTGCTTTACGTCAATACGCTGGCCGAGGCTAGGGCTGAGGCCGATGTCACCTGCACCTCGGCGAACGCTCCGCTTATAGTCAACGCTCTTGACGAAGAGGAGATTCTCTTCGGCCCCGATCGAAATCTCGCTTGGTTCGTGCAGCAACGCAGCGACAAAAAAATCATCCCACTCCCTGACCGCGGTTATTGCTACGTGCACCGAATGTTCTCTCCCGCAGATATCATGCTGCTGAAGGAGCGCTACCCGGATGCTGAAGTGCTGGTACACCCTGAGTGCGACCCCGAAGTCCAGAATCTTGCCTCACACATCTGCAGCACGAGTCAGATGCTACTTCGAGCCAAGGCATCGCCAGCCAAGCGATTTATCATCGTCACTGAGGTTGGATTGGTCGATCGGCTTCGACGTGAGTTCCCCGACAAGGAGTTCATCCCCGCGCTCGAGACGGCGGTGTGCAAACAAATGAAAAAGCACACTCTCGAAAAACTTTACCTCGCCCTGCGGGATAAGAAGCATGTGGTACGCGTGCCACCAAATATAGCTACCAAGGCGCGCGCGGCCACCGAACGCATGCTCGAGATCTCAGGGAGGGCCACCCATGACTAACGCGTTTGTAAGGAAAAAAATCCGCGAAATGTTGGCGGAGGACTTAGGTTCTGGCGATATAACATCTAAAGCTCTCCTCTCGTCTAAGGTCAAGGCTAAAGCCAAAATTGTTGCCGGGCAGCCTGGGGTACTAGCTGGGGTAAGCGAGGCGATGATGGCCTTTGATGAAGTCGGGGTACAAGCGAAAGCCCTCAAGTCCGATGGGCAACAAATCAAGGCTGGAGATGTGATCCTGCGCCTCGATGGTCCGGCTAGAAGCATCTTCGCGGCCGAGCGAGTGGCGCTTAATTTGCTGATGCGCATGAGCGGCATCGCAACGGCGACGCAAGGGCTCATCAATCAAGCTAGGACGAAAAACCCCAATGTTGTGATAGCGGCTACGCGAAAAACTGCCCCCCTATTTACCTACTTCGACAAACGCGCGGTTCAGGTTGCTGGTGGAGAGCCCCACCGATACAAACTCAGCGACCACATCCTGATCAAGGGCAATCACCTCAGGCTAGTCGGTTCGGTGAGTAAAGCAGTCCTCCAAGCGCGTGAAGGCAGCCCGGTGAAGAAGGTGGAAGTTGAAGTAAGCAAGCCGGATGACGCATATGAAGCAGCCCGTGCAGGTGCGGATGTGGTAATGCTCGACAACATGAAGCCGGCAAACATCATACGCGCGATAAAGATACTTAAGCGAGGAGGGCTGCGGAATCGGGTCACACTTGAAGCTTCAGGGGGAATCAATCCCTCAAACGTGGAGAGCTACGTGGCGACCGGTGTGGATGTGATATCATCGAGTTACATCACCATGCGGGCTCCCGCGCTGGACATGAGGTTGGAACTGAACAGCAAGAGTTTTAAGCCCTCCGCTGGCATGAGGAAGCAGAAATCGAGGTGAACCGATGGCAGAGCTCACACCCCTTAGCCAAAAAGTACACGAAGCACTTAAAAAGCTCGGCGCCACGAATCCAGATGCGCTGAGGACCACAGACGACGTTGTGCGCGTGACTCGCCTACCAAAGGGCATGACGAACAACGCGCTGATGGATCTCATCGCAAAGGGGTATGCGAAACGCGTGACGCGACAGAAGACCGCAGGCTACTACGCCACGAAATGACTAGTTGCGATGTCTTCTTCCGCTGTTAATCCAATTTTACAAGGCGAGCTGGAGCTAGGTTTAATCTCTTGAAAAATAGAAATAAACTCGATGAAGCGAGTTGGTGTTGCTGAGCTGTCCCTGCACGGTGGTCGATGTCCACCTTGGTTGTTTAGTCGGATGAAGCGTTTGGGCGGGGCAATAGCCGAGATAATCGTGCACGAATACGGGAGGCAGGAATTTATCAGGAGAATGAGCGATCCTTTCTTTTTTCAAGCTCTGGGGTGTACACTTGGGTTTGACTGGCATTCATCGGGATTGACCACTACCGTATGTGGTGCGCTGAAGGAGGCGATAAAACCCGAGGGGCTCGGCGTCGCTGTTTGTGGAGGAAAAGGTAAGGTTTCGAAGCGAACGCCGAACGAAATTCAAAAACTCGCGGATATTTTCTCCCTCTCCTCCCAAAAAGTTGAATCTCTCAGGTACGCGAGCAAGATGGCCGCGAAGATTGACAACGCTTGCGTGCAGGATGGGTACCAGCTTTATCACCACGTTTTCGTGCTCAGCGAAGATGGGGATTGGGCCGTGGTGCAGCAGGGAATGCATGAGCGGCTGGCTAGGCGCTACCACTGGCTTTCGGAGGGCGTCCACAGTTTCGTTGAGGAGCCGCACTCGGGTATTGTAGGCGATCGCCGGGAGGAAGTGGTTCTCGACATGACCGCGCGCGAGAGCGGTGAAGCGAGAAAATCTAGTTTAGACCTCGTGCGTGACGATCCGAAGCGGTTGGGGAGTTATGTCCGAGAAGCAGAACAGCGGTCACTCGATGAATACCTCGAGCGCTCGCCCCAAGTGCGCACCCTCATCATGCCGACTCAGCACACTATTTCAGAGCTCACCGAGCGGACGATGACGGCGCTTCGCAAAGCCTATGAGTTTCAGCCCGAAAGCTACGAGAAGCTGGTTGCGATCAGGGGGATCGGGCCAAAGGCTGTGCGAGCCCTCGCCCTTGTTTCTGACTTGATTTACGGGGAACCGCCTTCATGGGAAGACCCGGCACGCTTTTCTTTCGCGCACGGGGGAAAAGATGGAATCCCGTATCCTGTGGATAGAAGAACCTACCAAAAAACAATCGAAATCCTCGAAAGTGCTGTCCAAGGGGTAAAGGTTGATCGAAAGGAGAAGTTAAGTGCTATCCGCAGATTGCACGAGTTTCTCGAGTGAAACCTTAAGAGTTCAAAAATCCTAATTTTTACTTGGCCCCGCGGTAACTCAGTTTGGTAGAGTGGTCGGCTGTAGACCCAAGCCGAAACCGACAGGATCGTCTAAAAGGCGATCCCGGGATATGTCGCCGGTTCAAATCCGGCCCGCGGGACCACTCACCTTTTTAACCTGAAAATCAAGAATTAATCGGACTGGCGGTCATAGCGGCGGGGCAACACCCGGTCTCGTCAGACCCCGGAAGTTAAGCCTGCCAGCGATTCGGACTGTACTCTTGTGCGAGAGCCAATGGGAACTCCGAGACGCTGCCAGTCCACCTGAATAAACTTATTATTGGCACGACCCAGTTTTATTTGGGCCCTGGTGGTGTAGACCGGTCTAACATGCAGGCCTGTCGAGCCTGCGCCTCGGGTTCAAATCCCGGCCAGGGCGTCTCAATAAGTTATTGTTAACTTATTTGGCCCAGACACAATGCCTTAACACACAAAAAAGCGGGGTATGTTAGGCGAGATAAACCGGCTGTACAAAGCGATATCAAATGGACATGATTACAATATTTGTAATAGCGTTTGGATTGGCAATGGATGCTTTTGCCGTATCCATCACAAGCGGAACAATAATAAAATACCCAAAAATCAATAATTCCCTAAAGATCAATGTTTTTTGGATTATTTCAGGCGGTCATGCTGTTAATGGGGTGGTTAGCGGGGTCTAGCCTGAAAGATTTTATTGCAGGTTCTGATCATTGGATAGCTTTTGGGCTTCTGAGTCTGGTTGGTTGTAAAATGATTTATGAGTCAATTAAATCAGAATCAAGCAAAAAAGAAACCAACCCGCTGAATGTTCATGTCTTGTTGATATTCTCCGTTGCTACAAGTATTGACGCTTTGGTAGTTGGGGTAAGCTTTGCGTTTTAAAAAATTTTTATTGTGGTTTCAATAATAGTAATTGGAACCGTAACATTTCTGTTATCGTTTCTCGGCGTTTTTGCTGGTAATAAATTTGGACACCTTTTTAAGAATAAAATAGAAATCGTGGGAGGTCTCATTTTAATTAGTATCGGAATAAAAATACTGATTGAACATTTAGTCTAGAGGATGCCAGTTCACATCGCATAACGGGCTCCTTTTAATCGTTAATTTCGTTTCTTATTTTATGCCTTGTCGCTAGTCCTATCAGACTGTACCATTCATCATTTAGGTTCAAGTTTATCCTTGCGGATTTTGAAAGTAATCGTGGAGCAATCTCTAAACTTCAGGTCAAATAAGTTAACAGTACCCTCATTTAGAAAGTCTTAAATGCACTTCCGATGATTTTAAATAGCGAAAAACATAAAAGGAGAGGTTAAGCCGCTTTCTTGGGCCCGTAGCGCAGTCTGGCTAGCGCACCGGCCTTTTAAGCCGGGTGTCGAGGGTTCGAATCCCTCCGGGCCCGTTGTGGAGCGGTGTGCGGGGAGAGTATGTCAGCTAAATTTGATGTTGAGCAGCATGCGCTCGTGCCAAAACATGAGATATTGTCGAAGGAGAAAACGCAAGAGGTCCTTGCGCGCTACAAGATTTCTCCTCACCAGCTTCCGTTCATCAAAAGTTCCGATTCCGCAGCTAAAGCCATAGGGGCCAAGCCAGGCGACATCCTCCAAATCACCCGTAACAGTCTCACAGCGGGGAAAGCAGTCGCGTACAGGTATGTGATCAAGTAGGTGGTGCGCATGCAGGACACTTGGCCGTTGGTTGAGGCTTTCTTCAAGGAAAAAGGGCTTGTGAGGCAGCACCTCGACTCCTACAACGCCTTCATCGAACGTGGGATCCAGCATGTCATCGACGGAATAGCTGGCGTAAATCTCGATATCGCGGGCATCGACGTCAAGTTTGGTCAGGTAAGATTAGGTAAACCCTCGGTGAAGGAAGCCGATGGATCCCGTCCAGAAATATTTCCGAGCGAGGCGAGACTGCGAAACCTCAGCTACACCACACCGATTTATCTTGAGATGCGCATTCTCAAGCGGGGAAAAGAACAGCCCCCAGACGAAGTGTATATCGGTGAGCTGCCGGTAATGCTCAAGTCAAAGCTCTGCAAGCTGAGTGAAAATAGCGAGGATGAACTGATAGCTGCCGGCGAGGACCCTCTAGATCCTGGGGGTTATTTCATCGTCAATGGTTCGGAGCGCGTGATCGTCACCCAAGAGGACCTTGCGTCGAACTCGATTTTGATAGAGCGAGATGAGCGCATGGGCACCGCGGTGGCGAAGGTCTTCTCGACCCAGCGCGGTTTTCGGGCACTCGTCGTGGTCGAGCGGAAGCGCGATGGCCTCTTACGCGCCTCGTTTCCAGCTGTTCCGGGGCAAGTGCCGCTCGTGGTTTTGATGCGCGCCTTGGGACTCGAGAGCGATCGCGAAATCGTCGAAGCTGTTTCTGATGATCAAGAAATCATTCGTGAACTATTCGAGAATCTACAAGAAGCGGTTGAGGTAAAAACGCGCGAGGATGCACTCGACTTAATAGGAAAGAGGGTAGCAATCGGGCAGACCAAGGAATACCGGCTGCAACGAGCCCAAGAGGTGTTGGACAGGTATCTTTTACCACACATAGGCTCCCGCCCGAACGACCGCATCGGCAAGGTGTACTATCTGGGCAGGATGACCGAACAGGTGATAGAACTTGCACTCGGTCGAAGAGATGTAAACGACAAGGATCACTATGCGAACAAACGTCTGAAGCTGGCGGGTGATTTGCTCGAGAACGTGTTCAGGCTAGCTTTCCTCAACCTCACCCGGGACACCAAATATCAGCTCGAGCGGGCAAATGCGAGAGGCAGGGAGCTCAGCGTCAAGACTGCGGCGCGCGCGGACGTGCTGACCGAACGAATCCGGCACGCTTTGGCAACTGGCAACTGGCCGGGTGGACGATCCGGGGTGAGCCAGCTCTTAGATCGGACGAACTACATTGCCGCCATCTCACACCTGCGTCGCGTCGTCTCTCCCCTGAGCAGGAGCCAGCCTCACTTCGAGGCACGTGACCTCCACCCGACGCACTGGGGGAAGCTTTGTCCGTGCGAGACCCCAGAGGGCCCGAACTGTGGGCTTGTGAAAAATCTCGCGCTGATGGCCGATATCTCAACTGGGACTGAAGAGGGGAAGGTCGAGCGACTCTTGTACAAGCTTGGAGTTATAAAGATCCAGAAGGGTAGCGAGCACAAGGGCAAGAGTGTTGTTTATATCAACGGGCGATTAACCGGCATAGCCGAAAATGGGCAAATGCTTGTGGAAAAACTAAGGCGTCATCGTCGTAAGGGAAGCATCGATGAGCAAATCAACATAGCATACAGGGAGGATACAAACGAGGTGCGGATAAACACGGACGCTGGCCGGGTGCGCAGACCAGTGATCGTTGCCGAGGGTGGGAAATCCCTTCTGACCGATGAGCATATCGAGAAGGCCAAGGCTGGTGAAGTCACTTGGCGCGACCTAATTCGGAAGGGCATAATTGAGTACTTAGACGCCGAGGAGGAGGAAAATTCTTTCATCGCGATCTCGCAACAGAATCTGACGCTCAAACACACCCACTTGGAGCTTCACCAGTTAGCAATCTTGGGGATAAGCGCAGCTCTCATTCCATATGCCGAACACAATCAATCACCGCGAAATACTTACGGCGCGAACATGGCCAAACAGGCGCTCGGGGTTGGGGTAACCAATATTCACAACCGCGTGGATACGCGGAGTCACTTTTTACACTACCCACAAGTCCCACTTATCTGGACCAAGGTGATGGACGCGGTTGGCTTCGACCGCAGGGCTGCTGGGCAGAACGTTGTGGTGGCAATCGCGACCTACGGCGGCTACAACATGGAAGATGCTCTCATCGTCAACAAAGATTCCATTGATCGTGGCTTTGGGCGAACGACGTTTTACAGGGCTTACGAGGCCGAGGAAAGCAGGTACCTTGGGGGACAAGAGGACAAGTTCGAGATTCCAAGCGAGGAGATTCGAGGATATGCTGACGCGAGCCTCTACCGGAACCTCGGGGACGATGGGATAACCGAGGTTGAATCCGAAGTTCGGGGAGAGGATGTCTTAATTGGACGAACAAGCCCACCGAGATTCTTAGAAGAGATAGACGAGTTCGGCATTGCAGCCGAGCATGGACGTCGGGAAAGTTCGATAAGGGTCAGACACAGCGAGAAAGGGATAGTTGACATGATTCTCGTAACCACGACATCTGAGGGAAACAAACTCGTGAAGGCGCGGGCCAGGGATCTGCGCATACCAGAGATTGGGGACAAGCTTGCTTCTAGGCACGGTCAGAAAGGCGTCGTAGGAATCATCCTCGACAGCGCGGACATGCCATTCACCGAAAGTGGGATAGTTCCTGATATCCTGATCAACCCGCATGCCATCCCCTCACGCATGTCGATAGGACAGTTGCTGGAGATGATCGCCGGCAAAGCCGGGGCGATTGCTGGGCAACGAATTGATGGCACGCCATTCGGGGGAATGCCAGAAAAGCAAATACGCGAAATGCTTTACGCTTACGGGTTTAAGCACACAGGTAAGGAGGTCATGTATAACGGAGTCACTGGCGAAATGATCCCCACGGACATCTTCGTTGGCGTCTGTTATTACCAAAAGCTTCACCATATGGTGGCGGACAAAATCCATGCTCGCTCTAGAGGGCCGGTACAGGTTTTGACTCATCAGCCAACCGAGGGCAGGGCGCGCGAAGGGGGACTACGCTTCGGCGAAATGGAACGCGACTGCTTAATTGGTCATGGTGCAGCGATGATGCTGAAAGAGCGCCTCTTGGACGCTTCGGATAAGTACACCAGCCTGATATGCGGCAAATGCGGAAGCTTTGCCATTTATGACCGGAAGCGAGATCGTACGTACTGTCCAGTTTGTGATGAGGACTCGGAGATTTACGGGGTGGAGATATCCTACGCATTCAAGTTACTCATCGACGAGCTTAAGTCGATGTGCATGTCACCGCGCTTGCGGCTGAAGGATAAGGCTTAGGTGATGATCATGATGCACATCCCCAAATTAATCGACCGCATGGACTTCGGCTTGATGTCGCCAGAGGAGATACGCAAAATTTCGGTGACGAAAGTTGTCACTGCTGACACCTATGATGAAGACGGTTACCCCATAGAGAGAGGACTCATGGACTCCCGCCTCGGCGTGATTGACCCGGGCCTGAGGTGCAGAACCTGTGGCGCGCGGGCAGGCGATTGCCCAGGCCACTTCGGTCACGTCGAGCTGGCGCGTCCTGTCATCCATGTGGGTTACGTGGACACAACCTACAACTGTCTTCGCGCGACGTGCAGAAAATGTGGCAGAATACTGCTATCGAAGCAAAAACTTGAGGGATATCTCAAGCAAATCACGGAGATGAGAGAAACTGGACAGAAATGGTGGGGGATGACAACTGAAATCGTCAAGAGCGCCTCAACCACAGAGAAGTGCCCCTACTGTGAAGAAACACAGGGATCGCTGAAGTTTGAAAAACCTACCGGATTTGTCGAAGATAAAAACCGCCTCACGCCTAGCGATATACGGGAGAGAATCGAGCGCATAACGAACGAGGACGCGATACTATTAGGAATAAACCCAAAAATGAAGCCAGAGTGGATGATCTTAACGGCTTTGCCTATCCCCTCTGTAACAGTCAGACCGAGCATAACACTTGAGTCTGGGGCACGATCTGAAGACGATCTCACCCACAAGATAGTGGATATCATAAGAATCAACCAGCGCTTGAGTGAAAATATCGAAGCCGGGGCCCCCCACCTAATCGTCGAGGATCTCTGGGAGCTGTTGCAGTATCACGTCACGACATATTTTGACAATGGGGTTTCTGGTATTCCCCCCGCGCGGCACAGATCGGGTCGCGTTCTGCGCACGCTTGCCCAGCGCCTGCGCGGGAAAGAAGGGCGCTTCCGTGGGAACCTCTCGGGCAAGCGTGTCGACTTCTCCGCACGCACGGTCGTCTCCCCGGATCCGAACATCAGCATCAACGAGATAGGTGTGCCTGAATATATCGCGAGGATTCTGAGCATACCCGTTCGTGCGACCGAGCATAATATTGAGGATCTCCGTGACCTAATCCGCCGGGGGCCCGACATTTACCCTGGTGCTAACTGTGTGGTGAGCCCTGATGGCAAACGCTACGACCTGCGCTATGCTGACTGTGAAGAACTAGCGAAGACCCTCGAGCCGGGATTCACCGTCGAGCGGCATCTGATGAACGACGACATCGTGCTCTTTAACCGCCAGCCATCCCTCCACCGCATGTCGATAATGGCCCACGAGGTTAAGGTCCTACCCGGACGCACGTTCAGGCTCAACCTAAGCGTTTGCCCGCCCTACAATGCCGACTTCGATGGCGATGAGATGAACGTGCATGTCCCCCAACGCGAGGAGGCCCAGGCCGAGGCCCGCATTCTGATGAGGGTTCAGGAACAGATTCTCTCGCCAAGATTTGGGTGCCCAATCATAGGAGGCATCCAAGACCATATAACGGGCGCATACCTGCTCACGCGCAAAGGCACGCTGCTGACGAGAGAACAAAGCCAACAGCTCTTGGCGGCTGCGAGGGTGTTCGCCAGTCTGCCTAAGCCAGCAGTCAAAGAAAAAGGCATCGAGTATTGGGCTGGTAAACAAGTCTTCAGCATACTTCTTCCTAAGGGGCTTAATTTGACATTCAAGGCCAAGATATGTGAGAACTGTGCCCGCTGCAAGAAAGAGGAGTGCGAAATAGATGCGTACGTGATCATACGGGACGGGCAGTTGCTCCGCGGGGTTATTGACGCACGGAGCTACAAGGCGCTTGACCGATGTGAGGTGTTGGACAGGATTGTCAAAGATTATGGTACGACGACTGCCCGGGAATTTTTGGATCGGGTAACGAAGCTCTCGATCGCTGCCGCAGTCATGTTTGGGTTCACAACGAGCATCGATGACGAAGACATCCCGCCCGAGGCGAAAGAGCGGATAAACGAGGTGCTCGATGATGCGCGAGAAAAAGTGAACAAACTGATTGAGGTTTACAATGCTGGAGAGCTTGAACCATTTCCTGGGCGATCCCTCCGAGAAACACTCGAGATGCGCATAATGGAGGTGCTCGCAGAGAGCAGAGACCGAGCGGGAGAGATAGCTGAGAAATATTTGGGTCTTGACAATCCCGCCGTCATCATGGCTAGAACCGGTGCGCGTGGCAGCATGCTTAACCTCACGCAGATGGCGGCTTGCGTTGGGCAGCAGTCCGTTCGGGGCGAACGCCTGAGCCGAGGCTACAGGGGGCGCACCCTGCCGCACTTCAAGTTCGGGAGCCTAAGCGCGAAAGCCCGCGGATTCGTAAGTTCCAGCTACAAGGATGGCCTCAAGCCGCTTGAGTTTTACTTCCACGCCATGGGTGGAAGGGAGGGCTTGGTCGACACTGCAGTTCGAACCGCGCAGAGCGGCTACATGCAGCGTCGCCTAATCAATGCCCTACAAGATCTCCGCGTCGAGAACGATGGAACAGTACGCGATGATCGTAGTGCGGTAGTACAATTCGTGTACGGCGAGGACGGCGTAGACCCGGCGCGCAGTGACAATGGAAAAGCCGTTAACGTTAACAAAATAATCGAGCGAGTTATTGGGAGGTAGTGCATGGTAGGCGTCTCTCCTGATACAATAAAGACTGAAGTTCGCAAGCTGGCTGGTGTAGTTCCCGAAGCAGTGGTTAAAGAGCTAGAGGGGAGCTTACTGCGCGTGGGTAAAGAGCAAGCGGTAACACGCGAACAACTCGGCGAAGTAATCGAAGGCGTCAAGCAGGCATATGTAGATGCCATGGTCGAGCCCGGGGAGGCCGTCGGCACGGTAGCTGCACAATCGATTGGCGAGCCTGGCACCCAGATGACATTACGGACCTTCCACTATGCGGGAGTAGCCGAGTTGAACGTGACGTTGGGACTCCCCAGATTGATTGAAATCGTCGATGCGAGACGGGTTCCCTCAGCCGCCCTGATGACAATTTACCTGAAAGAGAAGTACGCCAAGAGTAAGGGGAAAGCACGCGAATTCGCTCAAAAGATCGAGATGACCACGGTTGAGGATATCGTCCTACAGACTGAGATGGACCTCATTAACATAGTTTTCGTCCTCACCCTTGACCGTTCCCGTATGCAGCGAAGGGAGCTAACTCCTTCAAAGGTGGTCTCCACAATCAAGGGAGCGCTGAAGGTAGATGCATCGATCGATGGCTATAAACTGCGTATAAAACCGACAACCCAGAGCTTGTCTGAGTTGCGTAAGCTCGCTTCGAAAATAAGGGCACTGCCACTCCACGGCGTTAAGGGAATCAACCGAGTGGTCGTGAAGATGGAGGGCAACGAATACGTCGTTTATACTGAGGGCTCCAACCTCTCTGAAATCGTGGCAATGCCAGAGGTGGACCAGACAAGGACCTCGACCAATAACGTCCACGAAATCGAGGCGGTTCTGGGCGTGGAGGCGGCACGCAACGCTATAATTAATGAGGCGAGAAAAACGCTTGATGAGCAAGGACTCGACGTGGATGTGCGGCACATCATGCTGGCCGCCGATATGATGACCGCATCGGGCACGGTGAAACAGATGGGCAGGCACGGAGTCAGCGGTGGAAAGGCCAGTGTGCTCGCGCGGGCCTCATTCGAAATCACGACCAAGCATCTTTTAGAAGCGTGCGTCCACGGCGAGAGCGACAGGCTCAACGGCATAATCGAAAATGTCATCGCGGGGCAGCCAATTCCGTTAGGTACGGGTTCAGTGGAGCTAGCGATGCGGAGGGAAGGGGAAAGTGGACGTAAGTAAGGCGATACGTCAAGCGGTTGACACCGGCAAGGTTATCTTGGGCACAGATAAATCTCGGAAGGCCCTCAAGCTCGGGCAGGCAAAATTGGTAATCACTGCATCGAACTGCCAATCGGAAGTTTTGGAGGATATCAAACATTATGCAGGGTTGGCAAATATTCCCGTTCACATTTTCGCCGGGGACAGCGCGGAGTTGGGGCTCGCCTGCGGCAAGCCATTTTTGGTGAGCGTGCTTGCGCTACTAGAGCCGGGAAGTTCTAACATTCTTAGCTTGGGGGAAACGAAATGAACATCAAACTCGGTGTCGATGAAATGCGCTACATTGCCCTCTTCGAAGGCTTGACGGGAGCGAGGGTCCAAGATTGTATAATCCACGAAAACGGGGCCAGACTCACCTTCGTCGTGAAGACGGGGGATATCGGCTTTGTCATAGGGAAGGGTGGAAACAATATCCGGAAGACAAAACGGATGATCGGAAAAAGCGTCGAGGTTGTCGAGTACTCTGCAGACCCGGTAAAGTTCGTGAAAAATATCCTGATGCCCGCAAGGGTCAAGGGGGTCAACATCGTCGAACGTGAAGGCAAGAAAATTGCGTTGATAGACGTTGAGGAACAAGACCGAGGAATAGCCATCGGTCGAGGAGGCAGGAAGATCCAGTGCGCAAAGAAACTTGCCCTCCGCCATCACGGGATTCAAGACATCTCACTTGTTTGATTTTTAAGGTTGAAAGGGAAGTATTCTTTTAGGTGGGTAATGTGAGCAAAGGTTCCAGAGGAGAATTTGCAGCTCGGAAGATGGGTTCCAAACGGCAGCAGTTTAGATGGAAGAGCGCCCAATACCAGCGGCGGGTGCTCAGGCTGGACGAAAAAGCTGACCCCCTCGAAGGGTCTCCGCAGGGTAAGGGAATCGTCCTCGAAAAGGTTGGGGTCGAAGCCAAACAGCCAAACTCTGCAATCAGGAAATGCGTTCGCGTTCAGCTCATCAAGAATAGCCGCCAAGTCACCGCCTTCGCTCCTAGGGATGGTGCAATTGGGTTCATCGACGAACACGACGAGGTCGTCATTGAGGGGATAGGGGGGGCAAAGGGTGGTTCGTACGGCGATATTCCTGGCGTTCGCTACAAGGTGATCAAAGTGAATGACGTCTCGCTGAATGAGCTCGTGAAGGGGCGCAAGGAAAAGCCAGCGCGGTGATTAGAGATGGCGTTCAAGTACTTCGACAAGTGGTCGGTCGATGATATTGCGATAAAAGATCCCGGGCTGAAGCAGTACATTCGGCTGGAGCCAGGCATGGTACTGCATGGTGGTGGAAGACATTCCCATAAACAATTTGGGAAAGCAGACGTGCCGATCGTCGAGCGGCTGATAAATAAGATTATGCGCTCAGGGCCGGGCGTGAGTAAGCTGGGAGGCAAGGCGATTCGCAGCGCCAAAGCCTGCGGCAAAAAATACAAGGGATATAACATTGTGCGTAAGTCATTTGGAATTGTCGAAAAGCAGACAAATAAGAATCCTGTTCAAGTTTTGGTCGATGCCATACAGAATTCGGCTCCACGCGAGGAAACGACCCGGATAAGCTACGGGGGAATAAGCTACTACATCGCCGTCGACTCCGCCCCCCAGCGGAGGCTCGACATCGCGCTCAAGAATCTAGCGGCCGGAAGCTTCGCAGCTTCTTTCTCAAACAAAAAATCGATTGAGAAGTGCCTTGCCGAGGAACTCATCATGGGCGCTAACAACGACATGAAGAGTTTCGCCGTAGCGCGCAAAGGGGAGATCGAGCGAATAGCGAGGGGAGCAAGATAGCGGAAGGTTTTTAAAATACCCACGCAAATTGGAATTAGTTAGCGGAGGAGAGATGAATGGCGAAACCTCACTTGAACCTGATAACAATCGGACATGTGGACCACGGTAAGTCCACGTTGGTAGGGAGAACCTTTTACGAAAAGGGATTGGTGAAAGAGGAAGATTTGAGAAAGTTCGAGGCGATGGGCGACAAAGGTAAGACCTTCAAGTTCGCTTGGGTGATGGACTCCCTTAAGGAGGAGCGAGAGCGGGGACTTACAATCGACCTCGCACACAAAAAGTTCGAAACGAACAAGTATTATTTCACTGTCATTGATGCCCCAGGGCACCGGGACTTTGTTAAAAACATGATTACTGGAGCGAGCCAAGCTGACGCAGCTGTGCTCGTGGTCGCAGCTGATGATGGCATTATGCCTCAGACACGGGAGCACGCGGCGCTCGCCTTTACCCTTGGTGTTGGGCAACTGGTGATTATTGTAAATAAGATGGATCTCGTGGAATACAAAGAGGATGTGTTTAACAAGATTAAATCTGAGATTACCGACCTGCTGAGAACAGTTGGCTACAAGAATCCAGAAAAATTCACGTTCGTTCCCGCTTCGGCGTTCCATGGGGATAATGTGACCAAACCTAGTGACAAGATGAAGTGGTACACCGGCCCCATCTTTTATGCCTCGCTGGATGCATTTACTGTGCCCCCGAAACCCGTCGACAAACCGCTTCGACTGCCCGTGCAGGACGTGTACTCGATCACTGGGGTTGGAACCGTGCCTGTGGGGAGGGTTGAAACGGGAGTGCTGAAGGCTGGCGATACCCTCGTCTTCGAGCCCGCGGGAGTAAGTGCAGAGGTGAAATCGATCGAGATGCACCATGAGACAATACCTCAGGCAGAGCCCGGCGACAATATAGGTTTTAGCGTTCGAGGAATCGAGAAGAACGCGATAAGGCGGGGAGATGTTGCGGGGCACCCGAAGGCGCCTCCAACCGTGGTTAAGGAGTTCACCGCACGAATTGCCGTTCTACAGCATCCAACTGCGTTAGCTGCCGGCTATACTCCTGTCTTCCACGCCCACACGGCGCAGACAGCGTGCACCATATCAGAAATTACCCAGAAGCTCGACCCGAAGACTGGTGAAGTGATTCAGGAGAAGCCAGAATTCATAAAGAAGGGAGACATGGCGACAATTAAGGTAACGCCTACCAAGCCCATGGTGATCGAGAAGGCTGCTGACCTTCCACAACTGAGTCGCTTCGCCGTGCGCGACATGGGCATGACTATCGCCGCAGGCGTCTGCGTCGACCTGACACCCGCGAAATAGTCCCAACTCTTTTATTATCCTCTTCCCTCTAGGTAGGGTGAGGGGTATCATTGCAAAAGGCGCGCATAAGGCTTTCGAGCACAGAGCCAAAGAAGCTAGACGATGTCTGCAAGCAGATTGCTGACATAGCGGAGCGGGTCGGCATCAAGCTTTCGGGGCCCATCCCGCTCCCTACGCGCAGGATAGTGGTGCCCACGAGAAAATCACCCGATGGTGAAGGAACGGCGACATGGGACCGGTGGGAGCTGCGCGTACACAAGCGCTTAATTGACATGCAGGCAGACGAGCGAGCGATGCGGCAAATCATGCGCATCCAGGTGCCTGAAGAGGTCACGATCGAGATCGAGCTCAAGACCTAATTTTCAAATAGTTAATTAGTGAAAGACATACTCTCATTTTGGTGCCGGGGTAGCCAAGCCAGGTAAGGCGCACGCCTTGAGAGCGTGTGGCCCTTTGGGCCTCAAGGGTTCAAATCCCTTCCCCGGCGCTTCTATTTTTATTAAAAAAAGGGGAGAGGATTTTATTGTTTATGATTCCTTCAGAGAAACCCGTATAATATCTGTTTCTAAAATTTCTTGTTGAATGTATGGAAGAGTACAGCTAGTAATGCAAGGTGCACAGCAAATCCTACTCCTAGATGAATGTAATCATGAGTGCCGATGGTTAATACTTTGTCGAGGGCCATGAATGTCCAGAAGTTTGGAATCAGGCCGAAAACATACTTCCAGTTTTCGGCGATGAAGAGGGCGAAGAGGGGGAGGAGGAATGCACCTCCAAGCGTTTTCATCACGGCGAAACCTTGTACTTTGTTACTTGCAAGTACGTTTATTATCAACGCTATCACCGGCGTGAACACGGCAAACAGAACCGCAACCGGCAGATACAAAAGAAATGGAACTTCCACAAGGCCGGTTAGTGCCGGAAACATGGCGACATAGATAAACGAGAACAACGTCATTAATAACATTCTGTAGATGAGGTAGGCGCTCCTTGAAATAGGCATGACACGTAACACCGTTAGCAGGTTTTCATCGCGCTCATCCATGATGAGGAACGCAGTGATGAAACCAAAAACCATAGGTATCATAATAGCCATCATCATGAACAACATAGGGTAGAATGGCTCAAGGTAGTACACATTCTCTGAAATCCATGGGATGACGAACCTAGTCATCACAACGAAGATTATTGGATATGCAACAAAGGCATAAACATAAAATTTGTCTCTTAAGATGTTTCTTAAATCGTTTACGAGTAGTTTGCCGATGTATGCCATTTTACTTTCCTCCCATTATTATATGTTTATAGAATGCTTTTTTTGCAAGATAATAGCATAAAGTTGTCCATAAGGTCAAGTAAACAACTGAATATATTGTTTCCCATAAGGCGACTTCGCTGAACACACCTTTGAGTAGGAAAAAGGATGCCTGTGAAGGCCATAGGTAGAATATAACGTTTTCATACAATCCAGATACGTGCAGCATTGGAGGAATAAATAATATTAGAAATGAAAACGCCATCGTGAGTAAATATTCATTTAGACTACTGCATCTTGATACTAAGATGAAACCAAGCAGTATGAGAAACACGGATGTAAGAATTATTCCAAGGAACATGTAAAGATAGTTGAACGCGAATCCATGAGCAAGGAATAAAAACAGCAAAGCTGCTATGATCGAAAGCGCAGTTAGTGATATTATTTTAGCAAGAAAATAGTTTCGTGTCTCCATTGGTGTGACGGTGAGTGCTTGGAGTGTGTTTTCAGTTTTTTCAAATAGCACTAGTGCTCCAACGAACATGATGCCAATTAGTGCTGGATCTAAAACCAAAAACACTGTACGAAAGTATTCTGTGTTTATAAATGGTATTGCCACAAGGGCTAGGTAGTATAGGATAACGCTTGCTATTGAGAGATGGATTATCTTGTACCTGGATTGCAGGATGAACTCCCATTTGACCATTGTCTTAAGTTGCGTCATTACAGCTGCCTTCCTGTAACCTTGATGAATACCTCTTCTAGAGTTGCATCAGCGGTGTGGATGGTCTGAACTTGCCCTCCTTTTAGCAGTTTTATGAACTTGCTGTTCGTACCAAGATTTGCCAGTTGGAACTTGTCTCGTATGAGTTTATCGCCTTTGAGATATTCCACTTTGACGAGTTTTTTGCCGTGTTTTATCTTAAGTTCCTTTGGGCTTGCAATCAGGTTTAATTTGCCATCTATTATGAATCCTACCTTGTCACAAAGCTCGTCAGCAACAGTCATATTATGTGTTGTAAGAAAGATTGATTTGCCCTCCTTCTTCTTTTTCAGGATGATGTTTTTGACCTGTCTGGAGCTGACTGGGTCAAGACCAGTGGTGGGTTCATCTAGAAACAGTATCTGAGGTTTGTTGAGCAATGCCCGTATGAAATTTAGTTTCATTTTCATACCTTTGGAAAATGAGCCTACTCTCTGATTAGCGTCCTGGTCTAGGTCTACCATTTTCAGCAGTTCATGAGGATCAACGGTTTTCCTACTGTAAAAGGAAGCAAACAGTTCTAGGTTCTCCAAGGCGGTGAGTTTCTGGTAATGATTGGGGAATTCGAAGCAGACACCGATTCTCTCATATAAGTCTGATTTCCAGTTTTGAAGGTCTTTATCTAGTAATTCAACATTTCCACCGTATCCTTTGAGTAGTCCTATGATTATCTTTTGTGTGGTGGTCTTCCCTGCACCATTTGGTCCTAATAACCCAAAGATTTCTCCTTCCTTTATTTGGAAAGAAATTCCGTTTAATGCTTTCTTTTTTGATTTTGGATATGTGAACTCAAGATTTTCTACTTTTATCATATCACATCCCCATCCTTCTTTTACCCGTATATTGCCTCTCATTTAAATTCTAATATTAAATATAAATCCGCCTAATGTCGAGGTGGCAAAATGAGCGTGGAAATCCTCATCCTCTAGAACCTGCTCGTCTACCAGCCGCACGACGGGTACACGGCGGCGTGGATGGTGCGGATCTACTTGGTGTAGGCCATAAAGGATGGAAGTCTTTCGGTGTTTTATCTCAGGAGAGTAACGCCTCCAAAAATCCCGACCGGAGGCAGAAAGTATCGATTTGCCCGTAAAACCTGTGCCAAAATCCCTTCCCCGGCGCCACGGAGTCCAACGAACAAACCACCAAAAAATCCGTGCACCCAGTAAGTTTAAATCCAATTTCTAAAAACAACATTTGATGGTGAAAGCAGGAATAGGTCTCGCAGGCTTAGGCTTCATGGCTAGGGTTCATTCCAGGGCTCTAAATGGGATACCGGAAGCCAAAATAGTCGCCGCATGGTCTAAATTTCCCGAGGAACACGTGAAGTTTGATGAGTTCAGCAAGAAATTAGGATTCGAGATTGGAACATATTACACAAACATTGAAAAAATGCTTGAGGACCCAGGGGTCGACGCGGTCATTTGTGCCATCCCATCAAGATTCGCCGAACCCATAGCTAATGAGATTATCAGGGCCGGGAAACCTGCCCTTATCGAATGTCCTCCAAGTGATACTCCTGAAGGAATAGACCGCATGGAGAAATTTGCAAAAGAGCGAGGTGTCAAATTGATGCCTGGCCACTGTTATCGATTCGCCCCCTGTTTTAAAAAATCTAAAGAACTCGTCGATAAAGACGAAATCGGGGCACCTTTATTCGTTCACTTCAGAGAATTCGTGCCCGCAGAGAGTCTCGCGAGACAATGGGCGCCCGGATCTTGGATCTGGGATAAGGACAAAGGCGGGCCAATACCAACCATGACGGTTTTTTGCATGGATATGGCGCGCTGGCTTTTGAACTCCGAACCTGTGTCGCTGTATGCAACGGTCAAATGGCAAGAGCTACCACAACTTGGCACCCTGGGATACACGGTGTCAAACGTGATCAAATTCGAGAACGATGTTACGTGGGTTAACGAATTCAGCGGCAACGTTGCACCGTCCGTGGGTCCTTCCATGAAGATGGAAATCTTTGGTGAAAATGGGAACGCTGTGATGGTAGACGGCCCCGAGAGAGTAATTCTCCACACAGAGAAAAAAGGAGTAAAGCGGGAATGGTCTTTTGACATAACTCGACCCGAGAGATGGGGCCATAAACCACAGGACGAGCATTTCATCAGATCGGTTGTACTCGGTCACGAGGAGCCAATCGTGAGGTTGCAGGATGCAAAAAAAGCACTAAAAATGTCTTTAGCAATCTTGGAATCATCGAAAACCAACAGGGTAATTCAATTCGATCAGTTTTAGTAAAAAATTCTTGCTCAACTTCGTCTGATTTTTCCTTCTTTGAAATATTCGTGATGCAGGTTTTTACTTTGGGTCTCGGAAAGGTCTTCACACTAAAATGCAGCACGCTTGAAAACTTTTATGCGCCATTTATCGGGTGTCTCAAACAGCGGCTTTCGGTTAAATTTATCCTAAGTTACCTGAAGAACCAAAGTGATGACAAAGCGTTTCGAGTGGGTCGAACACCCGTCGGACATCGGCTTTCGCGCCTACGGTCACGACTTAGCTGAGGCCTTCGAGAACGCGGCGCTTGCTTTCTTCGAGGTGATGGTCGACACAAGCAAGGTCGAGCCGCGCGAGGAGGTCACGGTCGAGCTGGAGGCTGAGGACGAGGGGGCTCTGCTTTATGATTGGTTAGAGAGACTGCTCTACTTTCACGACACCCAAAACTTGGTGATGTCAAAGTTCAGGGTGGAGATTTCTGGGACCAATGGTGGCTTCAAGCTCATTGCCCGAGCTTGGGGGGAACCCTTCGACCCGGCTAAGCACCCCGAGAGAACCGCAGTCAAGGCGATGACCTACCACATGATGGAAATCAAGTGCGAACCTGAACGCTGCTCGGTGCAAGCGGTCGTCGATATTTGAAAAATTGCACGTTTTTCAAACCAAAGGGTAATTAACGCTGCAAGCACCTGTTAGTTTAAGGTGCAAAAATGGTGTGGACGGATAAGATTAAGCAAATCGACGATGTGCGGTGGGAGATCCCTCAGGACTACAAGCGCGGGATGCGAGTTCCAGTTCGGATATACGCTGACGCCGAGCTGCTAAATGAAATTCGCAGGGACATGACGCTGGAGCAAGCCACGAATGTATCGTTCCTGCAGGGCATCTACAAATACTCGATAACGCTTCCCGATGGACATCAAGGATATGGATTTCCGATAGGTGGGGTTGCGGCTATCGACGCTGAGACCGGCGTCATTAGCCCCGGTGGTGTAGGATACGACATCAACTGTGGAGTGCGGTTGCTGCAGACTAATTTCGACAAAAAAGACATCGAGCCGAAACTCCGCGAACTCGTAGACGCGTTCTTCCGGAACGTGCCCTCAGGGTTGGGTAGCAGGGGAAAAGTCAAGCTTACCTCTCCCCAGCTTGATGAAGTTCTTGAGAACGGCGTAAGGTGGGCTGTCGAGAACGGTTTTGG
Source organism: Hadesarchaea archaeon (assembly GCA_004375695.1). Taxonomy (GTDB): domain Archaea; phylum Hadarchaeota; class Hadarchaeia; order Hadarchaeales; family Hadarchaeaceae; genus DG-33. The sequence goes on from SOKQ01000014.1 coordinate 25,766, forward strand.
TTGGAAAGAGGACATGGAGAGACTTGAAGAGGGAGGGTGCCTTGCCGGTGCTGATGCGGGTAGAGTAAGCCAGCGTGCAAAAGAGCGCGGCCGTCCCCAGCTTGGCAGCCTTGGAAGTGGAAATCATTTCTTGGAGATTCAAGTAGTCGATAAAATTTTTGATCAAGAAGTCGCTCGATCCTTTGGGATAACCCACGAGGGGCAAGTGATGGTTATGATTCACACCGGATCTAGAGGTCTGGGCCATCAGGTCTGCTCGGACTATTTGAGAGCTATGGAACATATCGTTAGAAAATATGGCATAACTCTCCCAGATAGAGAACTTGTCAATGTGCCGATAAATTCGCCTGAGGGACAAGCATATCTCGCAGCGATGGCGTGCGCTGCAAACTACGGCTTCACAAACAGACAGATGATCACGCATTGGGTGAGAGAATCGTTCGAGCAAGTCTTTGGGCAGGATGTGGAAAAATTGGGTCTCCACCTCGTTTACGGGCTTGCACATAACATCGCTAAATTTGAGGAGCATCAAGTTGACGGAGAGCGCAAGAAAGTTTGTGTACATCGGAAAGGTGCTACAAGAGCGTTTCCTCCCGGACACCCCGATGTGCCCGCCCTGTACCGTAGCGTTGGGCAACCGGTGCTTATCCCGGGGGACATGGGCACTGCCTCCTACGTGCTCGTGGGCACCGAGCAGGCGATGCGGGAGACGTTTGCCTCGACCGCTCACGGTGCAGGACGCCGTATGAGCCGCACAGCGGCGCTCAAGCAGTTCTGGGGTGAAAATGTGAGGAAAGAGCTCGAGTCGAAGGGCATCATAGTACGAGCGGCCAAAGCTTCGGTAATCGCGGAGGAAGCACCAAAAAGCTACAAAGATATCCATAAGGTCTGTGAGGTGTCCCATAGGGCGGGAATCGCTCGAATGGTCGCCCGCTTGAAACCTATGGGAGTTGTAAAGGGTTAGGCGATGATGCCCAGAACATCCACATCGTTTTTCGTGCTGCTGCCTTCCTCGCTCGTTGCTGATGCGCCTGACCTTCGACAGAAAACCCTCAAGATCGGTACAATCGGACGCGCGCTGGCGATTTTTCGTGTTGGCAAGGTTTGCATTTATAACGATGATGACCCCCACGTAAAAAATCAAACCTCCGAGGTCAAGATTATCTCAACACTTTTGCATTATATGGAAACGCCGCAATATCTGCGCAAACTCCTATTCCCACGTACACGAGAGCTTCGCTATGCTGGTTTGCTACCGCCGCTGCGTACCCCTTCCCATCCGCTCGCAGATGAAAAGACCGCTGCCGACAATTATCGTGAAGCCGTCGTTATAGATGTAGATAAACGTGGTAGCCTGCTTGAAACTGGAATACGTGAACGTGGCTTCACAAGTGAAAAACTCAGCGTTGGTCAGCGGGTAACGGTAAGGCTCGGCAAAAGTTTGGGTGAAGGCAAACGTGCAATCGAGCTAGTACCCCGAAGTAAAGTAGGTGAATACTGGGGCTACGAAGTCTTTCGTGCGAAAACCCTCGCAGAGGCTTTAAAAGTTCTGAAAGCAGATTATGTTACAGGGACTTCACGGCATGGGCAAAATTTATATGAAGCCGTGCAAGCGATAGAGAGTAACAAACCTCACAGCGTGGCGGTGGCTTTCGGGGGCTCTTATGCGGGGCTCTTCGAAATTTGCGAGCGCCAAGGCGTCGATGCGAATAAACTCTTCGACGTCGTGATCAACACGATCCCGAGCCAAGGGACCGCCACCGTTCGAACGGAAGAAGCGCTTGTAGCCACGCTCGCGCTGCTGAACGCGCTCATCGGGGGATAAAATGGGAAGGCGAAAACATCGCCCAAGGCGGGGTTCGCTCGCCTATACACCGCGAGTGCGAGCCCCACGCCAAGTCGCCCATGTGCGGGCTTGGCCAGCGGAAGCTACCTTGCAACTCCAAGAGTTTGTCGGCTACAAGGCAGGGATGACCCAAGTCTTCATGATAGACGACCGCAAAGAGAGCATGACTTCGGGCCAAGAGATAAACGTCCCCGCCACGGTCATTGAAGCCCCGCCTCTTGTCATTTATTCAGCTCGCCTGTACAGCTCGACCACCAGAGGACTCAACGCTGCAACGGATATCTGGGCGAGCGAGCTGCCGAAGGATCTTGCTAAAAAGATAAACTTGCCCAAAAAGTACGACCAGCAGAAAGCGTTCGAGCGCGCAGAAGCACTCATCAAAGAAGAAAAAGTTGTCGACGTTCGTGTACTCGCGTGTACCCAGCCCCGCGCCAGCAACATGCGCAAGAAAAATCCAGACCTAATCGAAATCCGCGTCGGGGGCGACAAGATAGAGGAGCGATGGAATTACTGCAAGGAATTGCTGGGGAAGCAGGTCCGCGTTGTCGATGTCTTTAAAGAGGGCGAATACGTCGACGTGCTCGCAATCACCAAGGGCAAAGGATTTCAGGGGCCCGTCAAGCGCTGGGGGATCAAAATTTTGCCTCGCAAGACCAAGGAGGGGCACCGCCAAGTTGGAACGCTTGGCCCTTGGTCGCCCGCGCGGGTAATGTGGACCGTCCCCGCCGCAGGACAGATGGGTTACCACCAGCGCACTGAGCTCAACAAGCGCATCTTGAAGCTCGGAGGCGATGGAAAGGAGGTGACGCCAAGCGGTGGTTTCCTCAGGTATGGTCCAATCAAGGGAGATTTCATCGTCCTCTCGGGATCGATACCAGGACCCACGAAAAGGCTTGTGCACCTCCGACAACCCATGCGTCTGCCCGCCGGAACTCTGACCTCGCCGCCCTCTATCACTTACATAAGCACGGCTTCCCAGCAGGGTGCATGAAGATGAAAGTCCACGTATATTCTCTTGAAGGTAAACCCGCCGAGGAGATCGCGCTACCAGCGATCTTCGATGAACAGTTCAGACCTGACATCATCAGACGCGCGGTGATTGCCGCCCAGACTTCCCGGCTTCAACCTTGGGGATCCGACTGGATGGCGGGCAAGCGCACTTCCGCCGAGACATGGGGGAAAGGACGTGGCGTTGCTCGAGTTCGTCGCGTGAAGGGAACTCGTTACCCAGCGGCTGGACGTGGGGCTTTTGCCCCCTTCACAGTCGGAGGGAGACGGGCCCACCCACCGAAAGTCGAAAAGGTTCTCCGAGAGCGTGTCAACCGAAAAGAGCGCCGGCTTGCCATTCGCTCGACGGTCGCCGCTACCAAAGAGAAAAAGTTGATCAGCTCTAGGGGTCACATCGTTGAAAGCGTTGCTGAGTTCCCGCTCGTGGTAACTGACGAGCTTGAAGGGATTGGGAGAACCAGCCAGACGAAGGAAATCCTCCGAAAGCTCGGATTGTGGCAGGATGTAGAGCGCGTCGCTAGAAGTAAGCGAGTGCGAGCGGGGCGTGGCAAGATGCGTGGCAGACGATACCGGCAGGCCGTCGGTCCACTCATCGTAATCGGCGAAGACAAGGGCATCAAACTCGGTGCGAGGAACTTGCCAGGCGTCGAGGTCGTGAAAGTTAGAACTCTTAACGCGGAACAGCTCGCCCCTGGAGGAGTTGCAGGGCGGCTTACAGTATGGACAAAAGGGGCTATCCAAAAGCTCGCCGGAGGATTGTTCGTATGAAGGACCCGCACAAAGTCGTGCTCTACCCGCAGGCCACAGAGAAGGCCGTGAAGCTAATCGAGTCCGAGAACAAGCTCATGTTTATCGTGGCGAACGACGCAACCCGATCGGACGTGAAGCGCGCAATCGAGCTGCTTTTTGAAGTGAAAGTCGATAGCGTGAAAATAGAGGTAATCCCAGATGGGCGAAAACGCGCCTATGTGAGACTCGCGCCTGAATTCATGGCGGACGAGATAGCCTCGAAACTGGGGATGATCTGATGGGAAAGCGGATAAGAGCTCAAAGGCTCGGCAAAGGGGCGCCTACCTACCGTGCAAAGTCCTGGCGAAAGCTTGGTGAGGTTAAGCTCCCTCCAGCCGAAAAGGAGGCTGAGGCAGTCGTGATCGACATCCTGCATGATTCTGGCAGGAGCGCCCCGGTGGCTAGGATAAGGTACGGTGATAAAGAGGAGCGTTTGGTACTCGCGCCTGAGGGGTTAAAAGTGGGAGATAAAATAACGTGCGGCATCTCAGCCCCTATCAAGCTGGGCAACACGCTTTCACTTGCCGAGATTCCGGAGGGCACCCCCCTTCACAACATCGAATCGAGACCGGGGGATGGAGGACGCTTTGTTCGCGCCTCCGGCACCCATGGTATTCTGATTGCCCACGACATTGGCCGTGCGACAGTCCAGCTCCCTTCAGGAGAAATTAGGGATTTCAACCCACGTTGCCGAGCCACCGTAGGGGTCGTCGCTGGCGGCGGGCGTCTAGAGAAACCGTTCGTCAAGGCTGGAAAGCGCTATCACGCCATGCTCGCGCGAGGGAAGCCATACCCTCACGTGCGGGGCGTCGCGATGAATGTAGTCGACCACCCCTTCGGGGGGGGCAGGGGTAAGCACGCAGGCAGACCGAAAACCGTTGGACGGGGTGCGCCGCCCGGGCAAAAGGTGGGGTTAATAGCGGCAAAGAGAACTGGTAAGAGGTAAACACATGCCGAAGAAGTTTACGTTTATGAATTATTCGATTGAGGAGCTCCAGAAGCTCCCGCTCGACGATTTCGCGAAGCTCCTACCAGCGCGCCAGCGGCGCTCGCTCGCCCGCGGTCTCACGCCTCGAGAGAAGAAATTAATCGAACGCATTCGAAAGGCGCGAAAAGCAGAAAAAATAGATGCCCCCATCCGAACCCACTGCAGAGAGATGGTAATCCTACCAGAGATGGTTGGCCTGAAGTTCGCTATCCACAATGGAAAGGAGTTCATCATGATCGAGGTGAAGCCGGAGATGATCGGCCACCGTCTCGGCGAGTTCTCACAAACGCGCAAGAAGGTTACCCATGGAACGCCGGGGCTAGGCGCGACCCGCAGCTCGTTGTACATTCCTTTGAAGTGATTCGATGCCTAAATTCGGTTATTCTACAAAAGTGGATGAACCATGCGCGAAAGCTTTCGGCAGAGAAATGCGGGTCTCACCCAAGCACGCGATGGAGGTCTGCAGGGCAATCAAAGGCATGAAACTAGCTACGGCCAAGGGATATTTGCAAGCGGTTGTTGATAAGAAAAAGCCCGTCCCGTTCAAGCGCCATCGAAAGAAGATTCCACACAGACGGGGGGCAGGAGGAAGCGGACAGTTCCCGGTTAAAACGGCGAGCGCGATTTTAAGGGTTTTGGGTAATGCTGAAGCCAACGCAACGTACAAAGGGCTCGACGCGGAGAAGCTCAAAGTCGTACACGCGAGCGCCCACAAGGGAATCACAATCCCTGGATTTCTGCCCCGCGCTTTCGCTCGAGCCACCCCTTTCAACAAGCCGCTGACTAATGTGGAGATAATCCTCAAGGAGGCAGCCTAGTGCCCGTGGAGCGCACCTTCATTAAGCTCGGCTTAAAACGTGTGGGGCTCGATGAGTTCTTAGCGCAAGAGCTCGAGCGGGCGGGGTACGGTGGGGCAGACATCAGGCGAATCCCAACTGGCACGCGGGTCGCACTCTATGTCGAGCGGCCCGGGATTGTAATCGGGCGTAAGGGAAAGAGCATAAGGCACCTCACTGATGAGCTCTCCCAAAAATTTGAGTTGGAGAATCCGCAGGTAGAAGTCGTCGAACTCAGGAAGCCTGAGCTCTGCGCCCCTATTATGGCAAAGCGAATCGCGTTCGCCCTCGAGCGTGGGATAAGCGCGAGGCGGGTCGGGCACACTGCGCTGCGGAGGGTAATGAACGCTGGTGCCAGAGGCGCCGAAATCACGATCTCAGGGAGGATAGCTGGAGAACGCACACGTACTCAACGCGTCTATCAGGGTTACCTCAGCAAGGCGGGGGAACCAGCGGAAAAATTGGTTAGCCACGGTTACGCGGCCGCGAAGCTGAAGCCGGGAATAGCAGGGGTAAAGGTGCTGATAATGCCTCCTGATGCCCCCCTGCCTGACGAAATCAAAATTGCAGCCGAGGAAACCCCCAAGCCAGCAGAAGCTGTTCCAGCGGTGAAGGCGGATGAGAAGGGGGAAGAAGCTAAAGCCGCAGAAGTAGAAGCAAAAGAAGTTAAACCCGAGGAAGGCGAGAAAAGTGGCGATACTCAAATCCAGTGAGATTCGAGACTTGAGCGTTGAGGAGATGAAGGCAAAGATCAGAGAGCTCCGGGCCGAACTAGCCCGAACGCGCGCTACAGCCGCCGCAGGAGGCTCGCTCGAGAACCCGGCGCGTATCCACGAACTCCGACGTACGATAGCTCGGATACTCACCATTATGAAGGAAAAACAAAAAGGAGGTGCATGAGAGCTGCCAGAAGTGTGCAAAGTCTGTGGTCTGCCCAAAGAACTTTGCGTCTGCCAAGAGATCGCTCGTGAACAGCAACGAATCAATATTTATTCAATCAGGCGAAAATACGGCAAAATCATGACCATCATTGAAGGCATAGATGAAAAACAACTTGATATCAAGGAACTGACAAAGAGCTTGAAATCGAAGCTCGCGTGCGGCGGAACCTCAAAAGAGGGTCACATCGAGCTTCAAGGCAGTCACAAAGCCCGAGCGAAAGAGGTGCTCGTGGAGATGGGCTTCTCCTCTGAAATGATCGACACGAGATAGGTGAAGCGTATGCCGATAACTAAGCGAAATATGCTGCGGCATGAGCTCATTGGGCTTGAAGCTAGGGTCACGAATAGTTCGGACCCTACGCTGCTCGGCACTCGTGGCACCATCGTCGACGAGACACGTGACATGCTGGTAATCGAGCAAGCCAGCAGGGCTAAGATCGTGCCCAAGGCGAGCTCTAAATTCATGTTCATCCGCCCTAACGGAGCAGAAGTCGAAGTCAACGGAGCGAAGCTCGTCGGGCAACCTGAAGAACGGGTGAAACGGAGGAGGTAAATCTATGGTAGGCATGGGAATAAAACCCCCAAAGGAGCGATGTTCCGACCCAAAGTGTCCATTTCACGGCACGCTCTCGGTGCGGGGCAGGACTTTCGAAGGCATCGTGACGAGCGATAAGATGTCACGTACGGTCACGGTAGAGATGGAGCACATGCAGGTGATCCCAAAATACGAGCGATATGAACGCCGCACCTCCAAGCTCCATGCTCACAACCCGCCCTGCATTGCCGCTCACGTTGGGGATAAGGTGAAAATTATGGAGTGTCGACGGTTGAGCAAAACCAAAGCATTTGCCGTCGTGCAGAAGCTGGGGGCTTAGTATGGGAAAGAAAGGTATTGGCACTTCGATCGGTGCGACCACGGTGGCCCCCATACGAGCGTTGCCGGTTGGGGCGCGTCTCGGCTGTGCCGACAACACAGGAGCCAAGGAGCTGCAGATCGTGAGCGTCGTCGGTTACCACGGCCGACACAGGCGCATCGGCAAGGCAGGGGTAGGAGACCACATCGTCGCCTCTGTCAAGAAAGGCACTCCCGAATTTCGGAAACAACTCGTCCGCGCAATCATCATCCGCCAGCGCAAGGAATACCGCCGCACAGATGGAATGCGGATAAAATTTGAGGGCAACGCAGCAGTTCTGATAACCCCCGAGGGAGCTCCTAGGGGTTCGGAGATCAAAGGACCCATGGCCCGCGAGGCAGCCGAGCGATGGCCTCGCGTAGCCGGGATAGCCTCAACGGTGGTATGAACGATGGTAAGCAAACAGCCCAGAAAACAACACTTAGCGCTTTACTCCGCGCCCTTGCACCGGAGGCACCGATTCCTTTCCGCATCCCTCAGCCGCGAGCTCCGGGGGAAACACAAAACGCGTTCCCTGCCCGTGCGGAAGGGGGACAAAGTGCGGATTATACAGGGCGATTTTAAGAAGCATGAGGGCGATGTGCTCGAGGTAAATACGAAGCGTCGTCGCATCCAAGTCCAGGGGGCAACAACTACGAAGGCTGATGGAACTCAAGTCACTAGGCTGCTCTCACCTTCAAACGTTGTGTTAATAAAGCTAGTCTCAGACAAAGAGCGCGACAAAGTGCTCGAGAGGAGGTCAAAAGGTGGCGAAAAAGGGTCAAAGTAAACACGTGAAACGCTACGCGGCGCCGCGAACACTAAAACTTCCGCGCAAGTCTTTCCCTTGGATGGTGAAGCCCTCACCCGGCCCCCATCCTCGCGAAAGCGCTCTGCCGCTTCGGCTGCTTTTAAGGGATTACCTCTCGCTTGCCCGAACTGCTCGAGAAGCAGATAGAATTCTCGCAGAAGGGCAAGTGCTCGTAGACGGCAGAGTGAGACGAAACCCCAAGTTCCCAGTTGGCCTGATGGACGTGGTGCAACTGCCAGCCCTGAACCAAAATTATCGCGTGCTTCTAGACCACCGCGGGCGTCTAGTCCTCCGCGAGATAGATCAAGCTGAAACATCTTCGAAGCTTTGCAAGGTCATGCGTAAAGATATCGTACGGGGCAAACAGGCCCAGCTCTCTTTCCACGACGGCAAGACGCTCGTCGGAGATTTTGATGAATTCAAGTTGGGCGATGGGATAAAACTTGCCCTACCCGAGCTCAAGGTGCTCGAGCGATTTCCGTTTGAGAAGGGAGCCACGATATTAGTCACCGATGGGAAAAACGTGAGCAAGGTTGGCACTATAACCGATGTCAAACTGGTCGAGGGCACACATCCAAACATCGTGACATTCGAGGCCGCCGGCAAAACTTTCCAAACCCCCAAACATTACGTATTCGTCGTAGGAAAGGAGAAGCCCGCCATTTCGCTGCAGGAGGCACCCGCATGAACCTGATGCGCGAGATTCGAATCGAGAAAGTTACCCTCAATATAGGAGTCGGCGAGGGCGGCGACAAGCTCGCGAAAGCCGAGCGGGTGCTTGGGAGCATCACAGGGCGAAAACCAGCGCGAACGCAGGCGAAACGGACGATAAGGGAGTGGGAGGTAAAGCAAAGCGAGCCCATAGGTTGCAAAGTCACGCTACGTGGAGAGGAAGCTACAAAAATTCTAAAGCGATTGTTCGATGCAGTCGAGCGCCGCCTCAGCGAGAAGTGTTTTGATGGCAAGGGAAACTTCGCCTTCGGGATCAAGGAGCACATCGATATCTCCGGAGTTTCTTATGATCCAGAAATAGGCATCTTCGGGATAGATGTATGTGTAACGCCTCAGAGACCCGGATATCGGATCAAGCGCAGGCGGCGCCAACCAAAGGCGATACCAAAAAGGCACTGTATCGTTAAAGAGGAAGCAATAAATTTCATCACCGAGAAATTTGGAGTTCAGGTGATCTGATGCCAAAGCGGAAGTTTGGAAGGGGCGCCCATAAGTGCATCCGATGTGGCAGGTATGGGCATGTATACCAGCAATACGGGCTAAAGTTGTGCCGACGCTGCTTCCGCGAACTGGCGCCGAAGATGGGGTTCAAAAAGTATGGGTGAGTAGATGCTGTTAGACCCTCTAGCCAACGCGCTATCAAAAATTGAGAACTACGAGCGCGCTCGAAAGCGCGAGGCGACAGTATCCCCTGCATCGAAGCTGATCAGCAAGGTGTTGCGCATCATGCAGGAGGAGGAATTCATAGGTGAGTTCGAGTTCATCGACAATGGCCGCGGTGGGAAGTTCAGGGTCGCACTGAAGGGTAAAATAAACGGATGCGGGGTGATAAAACCCAGATACGCCGTGAAGCGCGACGGTTACGAGCAGTGGGAGAAGCGCTACTTGCCCGCTGCTGGGTTCGGCTTGATTATAGTTTCTACGCAGAGGGGGATCATGTCTCACCAGCGGGCGATGGAGCAGGGTTTGGGTGGACGGCTTATCGCGTACATTTACTAACAAATGCAGTTGAAACGCTACGATGTTTTCGCCACACTTTTAATGAAGAAAAGCTGAGAATAGAAGGAGTTGAACCCAAGGGGTACAAAGAATGCTATCTGCAATCAGAGAAGAGGTAGATGTGCCCGAAGGTGTGGAGCTTAAGCTCTCGGGCAAGGCGATCGAGGTTAGTGGACCGAAGGGCAAGCTCGCACGCAAATTCGATGTCCCAGGAATCGGTCTGAGAATGGAGGGGAAAAAGATTTTGATCGAAATATCATCTCCGCGTCGAAAGCTTCGGGCTGCACTTGGCATGGTTCGGGCCCGTCTGGTTAATATGTTTAAGGGCGTCACTGCTGGTTTCACTTACAAGCTTCGCGTGGTTTACTCGCATTTTCCGATCACGGTAAAGATAGAGGGAAAGCGTGCCCTGATTCAAAACTTTCTCGGCGAGCGGGCCCCCCGCGTGGCCAAGATCATCGGTGACGTGAAAGTGGAAGTAAAGGGGGAAGAAATAATTGTTCAAGGTATTGATAGGGACGAAGTCGGACAGACAGCATTTAACATCGAACAGGCGACTTTCATCAGGCACCGCGACCCACGCGTCTTTCAAGACGGTTGTTATATTGTGGAGAAGGCATGAGAATGACGAGAAAAAAAAGCACCCATAAATTCAGGCGTCAGGAGTGGTTTAGGTTCGCAAAGCTCGGTGAGAAGTGGCGCAAGCCCAGAGGTAGCGACAGCAAGATGCGCCTTGGCATAAAGGGCAAACCGACGATTGTCTCAATTGGCTATCGATCGCCGAAAAGCGTACGGGGGGTTCATCCTTCCGGATTTGTCGAAGTTCTGGTGCATGCTCCCCGCGATCTCGAGGGACTTGACACGAGCAAGCAAGCGGTTCGGATAGGCTCAAGCGTCGGTGGGCGAAAACGAGAACAGATCCTGGCTAAAGCCAAGGAACTCGGTATCAAAGTTCTAAATCCTGGAGGCAAAAAACGTGAAGTTGAACACGCAGCGTAGACTGGCGGCTGACATCCTCGGTGTGGGTGTTAACCGAGTTTGGATCGACTCAGCCCGCATAGTCGATGTCTCCTCAGCGATCTCGCGTGAGGATGTCAAGCGTTTGATCCGACAGGGCGCGATCAAGGCGAGACCGGAGCTGGGGATAAGCCGTGGAAGGTTCAGGCGACGGGCCGCCAAGCGCAAGCAAGGCAGGCGGCGAGGCGTTGGAAGCAGGAAAGGCACGCGAAGGGCCAGGCAACCGAAAAAGGCGAGTTGGATCAGAACCGTGAGACCACTGCGCGCAAGGCTGAGTGAACTTAAGCGAGAAGGAACAATCAATCGGCACGAGTATCGCAGGCTCTACCGGATGGTAAAAGGTGGGGCCTTCAAGAGCAAAGCTCATCTAGAAACCCACCTTAGAGAACGAGGCCTTCTGAAGGGATGAAAATGTCGAAGATCGGGCCACGATGGAAGGTTCAGTTCAGGCGCAAGCGGGAGGGAAAGACCGACTACAGGCGTAGGCTCAGGTTCCTACGCTCGGGCAAACCGCGGCTGGTAACGAGAATTTCGCTAAAGCATGTCATCGCCCAATTCGTGCGCGCTACCCCCGGCGGGGACCTAACCCTTGCCGCAGCACACTCGAAGGAACTCGAGAAGCTCGGATGGAAGGGACACACTGCAAATACTCCTGCGGCCTACCTCGTGGGACTGCTCTGCGGCTACCGCGCGCTGAAAGCCGGGACAAAGGAGTGTGCTTTGGATCTCGGGATGTACAACCCAACTTCACAAGCTAAAGTTTTCGCCGTGCTCAAAGGAGCGCTCGACGCTGGCCTACAAATCCCTCATGGTGAAGGGGTTTTACCTAGCGATGAGCGGATAGGCGGAAGGCACATCGCCCAGTACGCTGCGAAGCTGAAAGAGAAGAATGAAAAAGCATATCACGCGCAATTTTCCGCCTATCTCCAACGTGGGCTGTCACCAGAGCAGCTACCGGAGCACTTTAATGAAATCAAGCAGGCAATAGTTACGCAGTTTGGTGAGTAGAATGCGAAGAAGATCAAGAAGAACACGGAAAAAACCAATAAGAGAGAAATTCGACATCAACTTATGGCAGCCTCGGACGAGCATGGGGCGAGCGGTAAAGGAAGGGCAGAAAACCGAGATATCTCAGATCTTGCGCCAAGGGAGGCCGATTAAAGAGCCTGAGATCGTCGATGCACTTGTGCCAAACCTCGAGGAGGACATCTTGGGGGTTAGCTGGGTCCAGCGGATGCACGAGTCTGGGCGTCGAGTTAAATATCGTGTGATCACAGCAGTCGGAAATCGAGATGGAATTGTCGGAGTTGGGCACGCGAGCGCGAGAGAGATTGGCCCCTCCATACGAAAAGCCATAACAACGGCGAAGCTAAACGTCGTGGAGGTCGCGCGAGGGTGTGGGAGCTGGGAGTGTGCCTGCGGGCGGCCTCATTCAGTCCCATTCGAGGTCACCGGGAGAAGCGGTAGCGTTCACATGACGATAAAACCCGCCCCGCGCGGACTGGGATTAGCAGCGGGTGAGGTCTCGAAGACAATCCTCCGAATGGCCGGAATCGAGGACGCTTGGATCCACTCACGCGGACAAACGCGCACGACGCTCAACTTCGCCCTTGCTACCTTCGACGCCCTAAAGCAAACCACGAGGGTAGCCCTGCGGGAATCTCATAAGGGCCACGTTTTCATCGGGAAGGTTGGTGAAGTAGGTGACCAAGCTAGCAGTGGTTAGGGTGCGCAGTAGCGTGAACGTGCGGCGTGGCGTAAGAGAAATAATGCAGCTGTTGAGCCTAACGCGCGTCAATCATTGTGTCATAATCGATGATATCCCTACCTATCGCGGGATGCTGCAGAAAGCAAAGGATGTGCTTACGTGGGGAGAGGTCAAGCAGAAAGTATTGGAGCAACTCATCCGAAAACGCGGTAGGCTGGTCGGCGACAAACGCTTGGCCGATGAATTCGTCAAATCTCAAACTTCGTTTCAATCATTGAGCGAGTTCGCCGCTGCGGTACATGCTGGCGAGGCTGAGCTCAAAGCGCTCCCTGGATTGAAGAAAGTTTTCAGACTTCACCCACCGCGAAAGGGATACAAATCTACGAAGCGGCCATTCAAGGATTTTGGCGATCTGGGCTACCGCGGTGAGCGAATCAACGAACTCATCCTCAAAATGATTTAGGTGTTTTAAATGGTGGTGCGAAAGCGAAGAAAAGTACGAAGGCAACGAGGCAGAAGAACTTACGGAAGAGGATGCTCGAAGCGTGGCCGGGGGAGCGGGGAAAAAGGTGGAACGGGGCTCAGCGGCGGCCACAAGCAGAAGTGGTCCTACATGCTCAGGTACATGCCCAAACATTTCGGCAAGCATGGGTTCACACGCCCGCCAGAACTGAAGAGGGAAATCAACGCAATCAATGTCGGTGAACTCGACGAGCGCCTCGATGAATTTCTGCAGCAGGGCATCGCCAAACGCGAGGAAGAGCGAATCGTGATTGACATCGGGAAGCTTGGTTTTGAGAGGGTGCTCGGTGGAGGGCATGTCACCCGTCCTATTGAGGTCGTCGCGAAGGAATTTGTTGGGTCGGCGAAGCGAAAACTCGAGGAAGCGGGCGGCAAGGCAATAGCGGGTGAAGGCGATGGAACAAGCTGAGCAGCCGCGGTCCAAACTTTACGCCCTCGAGAGTCTCGTACGAAGACTTCCTGAGGTCTCGGTTCCAAAACGGCACGTTTCCTTTAAGGAAAAGTTCATGTGGACGGGGATAGCCCTCATCGGCTTCTTCGTTTTAACCCAAGTTTCGCTTTATGGAATGGCTGCCGGAGCAGGGCAAACGGCATTCTTTGGGCAGCTACGATTCATACTCGCCAGCCATGCGGGAAGCTTGATGGAGCTTGGTATCGGGCCGATCGTCACCGCGGGCATCATCATGCAGCTACTGGTTGGGAGCAAGATAATCGGGCTTGACCTGAGCAAGACAGAGGATCGCGCCCTCTTCACTGGCATTCAGAAATTGGGGGCCATACTCATGGGCATCTTCCAAGCATCTATGCTCGTGATGTCGGGGTGGTACGGGGTCGCCTTTGGCTCAGGCGCGGGTATCTTCCTAATCGTTCAGCTCACGATAGGGGTACTCATCGTGGTCTACCTCGATGAAGTGGTTTCGAAATATGGGTTTGGGAGCGGAATCAGCATCTTCATCATGGCAGGCGTAGCGGGAACGATTTTTTGGCAGGCCTTCAATCCACTCCAAGTTGGTGGCCAATTCACTGGAGCGCTTCCCAATTTCTTCGGGACCGTGCTCGGCGGAGGCAACATTTCTGATGCATTTTTCAGGCCGGGGATGCCAAACATGATGGGTGTTTTCGCCACCATCATCGTCTTCTTCATCGTCGTGTACGCCGAGAGTATGCGCATCGAGATTCCTCTCGCATACGGTCGCTTCGGGGGCATTCGGGGACGCTACCCGATAAAGTTCCTTTACACCTCGGTCATCCCTGTGATTCTCGCGATGGTGGTATTCGCGAACGTCAGGATATTGGGGGGGATTTTCTCGCCACTCCAAGGAGTTTCCTATTACCTCAGCGCCCCGAACGGCATCTTTGACGTGATGGCCGACCCTCTCCGGGCTGGGATTTACATATTGGTCTTAGTCTTGCTATGCATGGGTTTCGCTTGGCTCTGGGCAAACATGACGGGGATGGGACCTCGCGATGTGGCGCGGCAGCTCGATCGATCTGGAATGCTCATCCCTGGCTTTCGCCGTGATATAAGAGTGATGGAATGGGTATTGAGCCGCTATATTATAACGGCCGCATTACTCGGAGGGGCATTCGTCGGGGCGATTTCCGCAGTTGCAGACTTCATGGGCGCCTTGGGCAGCGGCACGGGTATCTTGCTGACCGTGGGCATTATGTATAGTCTTTACCAAGAGATAGCGAAGGAACGTATGACAGAGATGTTCCCGGCGATGAGGAGGTTATTTGGTGGGTAGGGTAGTCGTGGTTACGGGCGTGCCAGGTGCTGGAAAGAGCACCGTTGTCCAAGAGGCGCTAAAGCAGCTCAAAGCTCAGGATGTCGAGTACGAGTTTATGAACTACGGTGACGTGATGCTCGAACTCATGCGTGAGCGCGAAGGGGTGACCGACCGCGACGAGATGCGGAAGGTCCCGACAGGCACATATCGTGAAATCCAGCGTGAGGCCGGAAAGCGGATTGCGCGCGCGGCCCAGCGAAAATTTGTGCTTGTAGACACACACTGTTTAATCAAAAAACCTGAGGGCTATTATCCAGGCCTCCCCCGATGGGTGATCGAGGAGCTCAATCCTGAATCAATCGTGATAGTTGAGGCGACCCCTGAAGAGGTCGCGCGGCGGCGGGCCAAGGACACCACGCGTAGACGAGACAAAGAACTCTTGGATGAAGTCGTGGAGCACCAACTATTAAACCGCGCTACGGCGACGGCCTATGCGGCGCTCACGGGCGCGACGGTAAGGATAATCCATAATAGGGATGAAAAACTCAGTGAAGCTGTGAAGGAAATGGTCGAGGTACTCAGGTGAACCCATGCGCCGCGTACTCGTTTGCTCGCTAATCGCCGCCTTCCTGCTGGCAAGCTTTGCCATGACAGTTGGTGCGGAGGAGGCGGAAGATGAGCATGAGACGTACAAGGGACTGTTACAGACCGTAGACAGCTCCATCATATCCCTCAGGCAAGGAGGTAGTGCATCGGGAAGTTTGAGCCAAGCACGAACGCTCTACAATAGTCTTGTGGGCCCATACGAGAACGATAACTTTGGCGGTAGTCCGAAACTCATAGAGATAGACAACCGAATAACCCAAGCTTTCAACTCTTTGCAGCAATCGGCAACGGAGGAAAATATTCGGGTTCTACGCTCGGACATCTCACTAATGGCGAGCGAGCTCGGGATTGGGCTATCTTCCATCTACGAATACGCGCTATTCGTCGTCCTCGGAATCGGGATATTTGTTTCCCTCCTTATCACCTTGGTAACCCGACGTGTCGTGAACTGGGAGCGCATGAGAGAAATCAAGGCAGAGGTGTCTGCATTCCAGAAGGAACTCCGCGAAGCTCAGCGCAAGCAAGACATGAAGAGCGTGCACAATCTGCAGCAGGATCAAAAGCGAATTATGGCGCTTCAGGGACAGATGATGAAGGAAAATTTCAAACCCACGCTTTTCTACATTGTGCCCTATTTCATTTTCTGGTTCATCCTAATGGGCATATACGGCGGGTGGGTAGTGGCTTGGCTTCCCTTCCGTCTGGACCTCCCCTTCTTCGGCACCTGGGTCTCCTGCGGCTTTCTGAGTTGGTACCTTCTCACCTACTTCGGGTCCTCCCAGATCTGGCGAAAATTGCTTATCCGTGATTAATATGCCCGCGCGAAGGTACCGCTCTGCAAGATACAAACAGCATTTCGTCCGCACTCCCGGAGGGCGAACCACCGTACACTACAAAGAAGAACGAGCGGGGGTGGCGAGATGCGCCTCCTGTGGGCGCCCGCTGGGAGGCGTTCCCCGAGTTAGGTTGAGCGAGTTGCGGTCTCTCCCTCGCAGCTCCCGCATGCCGAATCGCCCCTATGGTGGTTATTTCTGCCCAGCATGTGCACGTCAGGTGATTAAAAAAGCTGCTCGAGAGTGAAAGAATGGTAGTCGTTGCTATAAGCGGTTTGCACGGGGCGGGAAAGACGACTGCCGCGCGGGCGCTGGTGAAAAAATTCAAACTCCGCTATGTCTGCGCGGGGGCCGTTTTCAGACAGCTCGCCAAAGAACGGGGGATGACGCTCGACGAATTTTCCCGTTATGCCGAACGCCGCCCCAGCATAGATCACCAAATCGACCGACGAACTACAACGGCTGCGAAGGGCAAAAATGTGCTTATCGACGCCCGCCTCGCGGGGTGGATGGCTAAACAGGCGGATCTGAAAGTCTTGCTCACCGCCCCGCTCGAGGAAAGGGTTCGGCGGATTGCTCGTCGGGAGAGGCGGAAGTACAAAGAAGTGCTTAACGAAACTCGCAAGCGGGAGCGGAGCGAGACCAAGCGTTTCAAACAATTTTATAGTATAGATGTCAACGATCATTCCTCATTCGACATCGTGCTGAACACTGAACGTTTCACTGCTAAGGAGACGGTACGGATTTTGGAGCTCGCGATAAAGCAGTTCATTCGAAAGAGGTCGTGAGATGGTGATGGAAGTAGGTCGGGTTTGTGTGAAACTCGCTGGGCATGAGGCGGGCAAACAGTGCGTCATCGTGGATGTGCTCGACAATGTCTACGTGGTGGTGAGTGGCCCCTGGGTCAAACGGCGCCGATGCAACATTGCACATCTCGAGTCCCTTGAGCAAAAAGTTGAAATTGCGAAGGGGGCCTCGGACGAGGATGTCAAACGCACGCTTGAAGCAGCGGGCTTGGTAAAAACAGAAAAGCCATCAGATAAACCTTCTGAGCCTAAGGAAGACACAGCCTAGCGTTCAGTAATAGGTGTTTTAAGTGGGCAAGCTACCCTCCGATGTCAAACGTGAAGTTCTAGTCCGGGCTCAAGATATGACCGATCCCAGTCATGGCTGTGAGCCTAACAAGCGCCCAATTCGTGAACACTTGCGCTTGGGAATCATCAACCTCGACAAACCCATCGGGCCAACCTCGCATGAAATCGTCGCTTGGGTGAAGCGCGTGCTCGAGATTCGCCGCGCGGGGCACGGGGGAACGCTCGACCCTAAGGTAAGCGGCGTGCTGCCGACAGCACTCGAGGATGCGACGAAAATCGTCCAGACGTTGTTGCCAGCGGGAAAAGAGTACATTTGCGTGATGCACCTCCACGGTGACGTGCCTGACCATAAGCTCGAGCAGGTGTTGCACGAGTTCGAGGGCGAGATATACCAGCGTCCTCCCTTACGGGCAGCCGTCAAGCGGGTGCTACGGACGAGGAAAATTTACTACATCGAGCTCTTGGAGCGGGAGGGCAGGGACGTGCTCATGCGCGTGGGGTGCGCGGCGGGTACCTACATGCGAAAGCTCATGTTTGATGTCGGGGAAACCTTGGGTTGCGGTGCCCACATGCGAGAGCTTCGCCGGACGCGGACGGGACCTTTCCGCGAGGACGACACTCTGGTCAAACTACAAGACCTCGCCGACGCCTATGCCTTCTGGAGCGAGGATGGTGATGAAAAGCACCTGCGCAAAGTCATTTTACCCGTGGAGGCCGCAGTTGAACACCTGCCCAAGCTAGTCGTTAGAGATGGGGCCGTCGATGCACTTTGCCACGGCGCCAGCCTCGCGGCACCCGGTGTGCTCCAAGTCGACACTGGAATCTCTCAGGACAACCTCCTGGCGCTGATGACGCTTAAGGGCGAAGTCGTCGCGCTAGCTCGTGCCACGATGACCTCGAAGCAGATCTATGAGGCCGAGCACGGGATCGTCGCGAAGCCTGAACGCGTGGTGATGTCGCCGGACACTTACCCGCGGAAATGGAAATAACCAAATTAAAAAATTTCGCAAGTTCCTATTCGACCCCCCGGCCCAGCGAGAAAGTGATTATAGAGCCGAGATTATAGATAGATTGACAGCCGGGGTAGCCTAGCCAGGTAAGGCGCAGGTTTGGAGAACCTGTGGTCCTTTGGGCCTCAGGGGTTCGAATCCCCTCCCCGGCGCCACCTTTCGAACGGAAGGGGCGTTATTGGGAGAGTTTCCGTTTTCACCCGCGTTACGGAATTCCGTTGCACCGTTACAGTTTTCCGTAACGCTTGAGAGAACTTGGAGCAGCCATCGCCTCGACCAGTCGTTGCGCTTGAGCACCGGAACTTCGTGCTCGAACTTCAGCAGTTTGGCCCGGATGCGGTGCTTCATCACGCGGTCATAATCGGGGTTGCCGGTTCCACCTTCCGTCAAAAATTTGAGTTCGGACTTACTCAGCATGGTTTCACTCCGCCCCCCGCTTTCCCTTTAACCGAGCGATCGCCTCTTTGAGGGCGTTCTCGGAGATTTTTGAAAGGTTTAGCCCGGCCTCTTTTGCGGCGCGCACTACTTGATTATCGATATACAAGGTCACTTTCCCTTTTTTGCCCATGTCATCAGCCCCTACGGATATATACGTATAACCTTATAAACCTTGTCGTTCTCGGTAAATTAAATATTGACTAACGTGTTTTTTTAAATTGGGATAAAAACGGAAATAGGTCTACTGTTGATTATCATCGGCGCTGCAATTGGGGCCGGCCCGAAAATCGGAATCGCCATCCCTGGAGGGATACGTATCTCCGGCCCCATTGGCGGGATCGTTATCCTACTTGGGGCCCTAAGAATGCTTGAAATATTATGACATTCTTTTTGGATAGCGGGCCTCGAAACTTCATTTTCTAAAAGACTGTGAAATAGACAAAAGGAAAATAAAAGGGATTTTAACTGCCAATCATTTTTGCGAAAAAGTTCCAAAAGAACGAGGAGACGCCTTCACCACAGATGCTGTCAAAGCAGCCGAGAAACACGGTGTGAGTCTTATAACAACCATAGATTTGTTTGAAGTTCTCGCACTTTTAGATAAAGGAAAAATTTTGCAAAAAAACATACAAACTAAAATACTTAGTGGCGTAGGCGTTTGCATGTTGATATAGGGCACGTCTTAAGTTTTAAAATTTGAAAGCACCCGCAGGTTCGCGTTGTCGTATATCCGCTTCAATCGTTCGGGGCTGAAATCCGTGTAGTGCCGTGCTAAGACCGACCTCGGAACTCGACGGCAAAAACGCGCCAAAAACCAAGCGGATTAGCAACGCTTTTTCTTTTTCGGATTTTTCTTCTTTCGCATCATAGATTTCACCATTGGAACATGTTCTGAGAAGATAAAAGACTTTACCATTAGTTAGTTCATCACCTTGGCTTCACAATCTCATCGATTTTCGCGCGCCTTTACACGAGAACCTTCAACCCCGCCTTATCGTAGATCCGCTTCAACCGCTCCGAGCTGAAGTCTGTGTAGTGCCTTGCCAGCACGCTCCTCGGAACCCTTCCGCAGAAAGCATCCACGTATCGGTCGGCAACTCCCAACTCGCCCATCTCGGAGCAGAACCAATCTCTCAAGATTTGGGGCGTGATGTGAACTCCTGTTCGCTCCTTCCCTTGAACGTCTTCCGGACCGCCTTCTCCGAGAACAGTTTAGAATCCAGCGTTAGTTCCCCGCGCCCGTTGAGGTATTCTTTCAGCGCGTGCTTGGCCTCTTCGTTGAAAAATGTCGCCCATGTTCGTTTGGTCCGGCTGCCATCGCCTTTCGGCAAGACCGTGCGCCTTTCAAGGTCGATTTCCTTTAGCGCAAGGGAGATTAACTCATGCTTTCGCAACCCGGTTGTGGCATACATCAAGAAAATCGCTCTTTCTCTGGACGACTTGAGTGCGGTATAGAATTTTTGGACGTCCTCTTTTGTGGGGACTGTCTTGAGTTTGAACGGCGTGTGGGGCAGCCTGAAACTTTCCACGACCTCGCCCATGCGCATGAAGTCCCTGAAGAACCGGCGCAATGCGATTATCAGGTTCGCCCGCGTTCGCTCGCGCTTCTCCTTAAATCCTGCGAGATAATTTCGGATGTCGACATCCGTGATCCCGCTAGGGGCTTTCTTAACTGATTTAAAGAAGCGCCTAATTTTCTGCGCGTGCCCCTTAACCGTATTCTCACGTAATTGTAGGTCAACTTCGCAGAACTGTTTAAAGGAGGCGAGCAACCCGTCCACGTCTAAGGGCGATAAGTTCTGGGTTTGGAGAACCTGTGGTCCTTTGGGCCGCAGGGGTTCGAATCCCCTCCCCGGCGCCACCTTTCGAACATCTTAATAAGTTCCTCGATGAATTTAAGAAAGACCTAGTTGGCGATTCGAATGCCAGAAGAATTCAAGCACATCGTGCGGCTCGCGGGGAAGGACCTGACTGGCGGGAAGCAGGTCCAGCTAGCGCTAGCTGACCTGAAGGGCGTGAGTTCGACCTCTGCCCGAGCTGTCGCTTATGTCGCAGATATCGACCCATTCACGAAGCTTGGCAACTTGAACAAAGAGCAGGTAGGACGCCTCGAGCAAGTCTTAAAAAATCCGGCCGAGCACGGGATCCCGAGCTGGATGTTCAACCGGAGAAAGGATTACGATACTGGCAAGGACCTCCACCTCTTGAGTGCGGACGTGGCGATGGCGATGCGCGCCGACATCGGGCGCGAGCGTAGAGTTCGAAGTCGTCGAGGCATTAGGCATGAGCTTGGTCTGTCCGTGCGAGGGCAGCGAACGCGCACCACTGGTCGCAAGGGCCTAGTCGTGGGGGTGAAGCGCAAGGAAATTCGCATACGCGAGGAAGCCGCGAAAGCCGGGAAGGGCAGGCGGGAGAAGAAAGAAGGGGTAACGAAAGAAGAGGAGAAGAAAGAAGGAGAGAAGAAAGAAGGAGAGAAGAAAGAATGAAGCGCCAGCGAAAGAAATATCTCAGGCCCCTACACCCTTGGGAAAAAGAGCGGTCGGACGCCGAGGACAAACTCCTCCGCCAATACGGGCTCCGTCGAAAGGAGGAGATATGGCGGATCCAGACCCTACTTCGAAACTTCAGGCGGCAAGCCCGGCACCTGCTCGCCGTATCGGGCCCTCAAACGGAACTCGAGACCAAACAACTTCTAATGCGTCTCCGCCGTCTTGGACTTGTAGGCGAGGATGCGACGCTTGATGACGTGCTCGGCTTGAACATCGAGAACCTGCTTGATCGCCGCCTCCAAACGCTCATCCATCGCAAGGGTCTGGCTCGGACGCCGCAGCAGGCCCGACAGCTTGTGCTTCATGGCCATATAGCTATCGCAGGCAAACAAGTCAGCGTGCCGAGCTACTTGGTACCTCTTGAGGAGGAGGGTGTAATTGGGTACGTAGAGGGTTCGTCTTTTAAGGTTCAACCACAGCCCGAAGCCCCAGCGGCCGAAACCATTATTGAGGAGAAGGTGGAAACCCGACCCGAGGAGGCTGAGGGTGGGGCCGAAGCGCAACCTAAGGAGGAAACAGCATGACAGACGAGAAGTGGGGAGTCGCTCATATTTACTCATCGTTCAACAACACTATCATCCACATCACCGATCTCACCGGGGCCGAGACCGTGGCCCGCTGGTCGGGAGGCATGGTGGTCAAGGCCGATCGAGAGGAGTCCTCACCCTACGCGGCGATGCAGGCTGCGATGCGCGCGGCTGAGGAGGCGATGGAGAAGGGCTTCACGGGCATTCACATCAAAGTGCGTGCGCCGGGCGGGGGCGGTTCGAGGAGCCCTGGCCCCGGAGCGCAGGCTGCAATTCGAGCACTAGCGCGGGCGGGTTTAAGGATTGGGAGAATTGAGGACACCACGCCGACGCCGCACGATGGATGTAGACGACCTGGGGGGAGAAGAGGCCGCCGAGTATGAGGTGAAAAAATGGAACTCAAAATCCGAAAGCTCAAAGGTAACGAGATGGAATTCGTGCTCTCTGGCGCTAACCCAGCCTTCGCGAATGCCCTCCGTCGGACCGCGCTGCGCGAAGTACCGGTGATGGCAATCGACGAAGTCGAGTTCAACGTCAATGATTCGGCAATGTACGACGAGATTCTCGCACACCGACTCGCGTTAGTCCCCCTTCGCACGCCCCTGAAAGGCTACAACCTACCCGGTGAGTGCGGCTGTCGGGAAGGGAGCTGCCCGAAGTGCAGCGTGGGCCTGACGCTCAAGCGCGAGGGGCCCGTGACCACACTCAGTGGCGATCTGAAGTCGACCGATGAAGAGGTCGTGCCGGTGAGCGGCTCGGTCCCGATTATCAAGCTCGAGAAGGGACAGCACCTCGAGTTGACTGCCATCGCGCGCTTGGGATTTGGCAAGGAGCACGCGAGATGGCAACCTGGGGTGGCCGCGTACAAGTACATGCCAGTGTTCGAGCTTGACGAAAAAGCGTGCGACGGTTGCGGTGCCTGTGTCAAAGCCTGCCCGGTGAACATCATCGAGCTCGCCGGAAAAAAACCGAAAATCAGCGATATAATGCTATGCACGATGTGCAAAGCCTGCGCCGAGGCTTGCCCGCCCAAAGCAATCCGAATAGGAAGCGATCCCACGAAGTTCATCTTCCACATCGAGTCGACGGGAAGCATGCCCCCCGAACAGATTCTCCTTAAGGCAATTGGGATCCTCGAGGGCAAGGCCAATGAATTTTCAAAGCAAGTGAAGAAACTCTAAGAAGATTAAAATCTACACAGCACATAATTTTGCTTGGCGCGGGGGTGGCCGAGTCAGGTCAAAGGTCTAACGACCGACTAAAGGTGCCAGCTTGAGGGGCTGGTCCCGTAGGGGTTCGCGGGTTCAAATCCCGTCCCCCGCACCATTTTACCAGTAAGCTATTTATGGGCCAAAATCTATCTAAATTTGGGTTTGAATGGGAAAAACCGAGACGATAAAGAAAAGGGCCGTGTACGTCTACCTGCCCTCAGAGGAAACGGCCGAGCGGTGGAAGCAGCTGGCCAAGCGATCTCACGCATCTATATCGAAGTTCGTCATCGAGCGCGTTGAGGACTCGCTCCACGGGGAAGGGGAAGAGGGATACCCAAAGCGCGCCGAGCTCATAAAGCAATTGAAGGAACTCGGGGCAACTTTGGCGGCGCGTGAGCAGGAGAACGAGATTCTGAGACGCGCTTACGAGAGGCTGGACTCCGAACTCAGGCGCTACAGGGCTCAACCATTTCTCGAGGAAGGATTTCAAGGGGTGAGGAGATACGACCGGAAATTGGTGAACGTGTTGAGGCAGGGAAAGGTCGTCGGCAGCGATGAGATACTGGAGAGGCTAGGGATCGAGCCCAGCGAAGCCGATTTGGTCAAGGCCGTGAGCAGGCAGCTTGAGGGCCTCGAGGCATACGGATTGGTAAAAGCCACCGCGAGGGGATGGAAATGGACGGGCTGACTTTATCCCAGTATTCTGGGCAACATCGGGTTCCCGGCACTCAGGAGCTGATCGGGGGATTCGAACAGGACTGCACGGACCGGGGGCTCACCGGGGAGACAACGAGGCACTACGTACACGTGCTGAAGCTCTTCTCGAGATTCGTCGAGAGTCAGGGCATCTCCCCCCTCGATGTCGACAAGTACGTGCTGAGGAATTTCATTCGACACAGGCGGGCCGGGGGGGTGGAGTCGAAGACGTTGAAGAACGAGCTATCAGCCCTGTCAGCGTTCTACGGTTATCTCTGCTTCGAGGGCCTCGTGCAGACCAACCCCATCTCCCCGGTCCGAAAGCGGTTCCTAAAGGGTTACAAGGGAGGGCTGGATGACCCGCAGAGGAAGCTGATTTCGGTGGGGGAGATGGCGAAGCTCGTGAACTCCGTGCTGGATCCCAGGGATAAGGCGATAATCCTCTTGCTTGCTAAAACAGGCGTGCGGAGGGGTGAACTCATATCCATGGATGTGGACGACATAGACTGGGCCAAACAATCGATAATCCTCAAGCCCAAGCGGAAAAGAAGCAACAGGATCGTATTTTTCGACGACGAGTGCGCGAGGGCATTAAAGCGCTGGCTGAAGGTGAGGGGTGAGCTCAAACCGAAAACCGAGGCGCTCTTCGTCGGGGCTGGATGGGTTCGGCTGAAGCGAAATGGAGTTTACTCGCTCGTATGCAAGCACGCTCAAAGGGTCGGGCTTCACGATTCCAAGTCGCCCAAGCTCGAAGATCATCTCACTCCGCACTGCTTCAGGCACTGGTTCACGACGTGGTTGCGAAAAAATGGGATGTCCCGCGAGTTCATCCAAGAACTCAGAGGGGACAGGCGGAAGGAGGCTATAGACATATACGACCACATAGACCGCGCTGAGCTGAGAAAAGCGTACTTAGCCTGCATCCCGCAGCTCGGCGTAGCTTGATTTCTATAAAGGTTCAGCGGAAGGACCAAAACAATGCCGAGTCCAAGACCTTTGGATCCTCTTTTATTTTTTTCACGTCAAAGGTGATTGCAACTCGGAGTTTGCCGTCCTGGACTATTTTCTTCCTAAACTCCGGGCTCTCTGCCAGCACCTTCAAAGCTCTCCAAATGTTCTCCGAGAAACTTGCTAGGTCCTCTTTATCTGTTGGCTCAGGTGAGAGGTCAATGCAAATGTTTTCGGCTAGGCTCGTTCTAAGCCGCTCAACCCTCTCACGTACTTTCTCATCCGCGATGTATGCGTGCTTCGAGCCGAGAAAAGCTGCGGTAAAGCCGAGTAAAAGCCTATGAGTCTTTGATTTGCTCATGAAATGACTCACAAGACCGAGACGCCTAAGTTCCGCTTCTACCCTTTTGTTTACGGCTGCTCTTAAAGGTGACTCGGAAACTGAGCTGAGTACTTGGAGCCCCAAGAGAGTTGTTCTGTATCCTTCATCACTTTTCTCCAAGAATTTCGAGTCAACGAGTTCATTTAAATGTTTGTTCAATGTTTTATCCGTAACTGAGAGCGCACTCTTTAGCTCAATCCATCTCATTTTCTTCTTTGAGCATTCAAGAAGAATTTTCTTCTTTGGTTCGGTTAACATAGCAGGGCACCCCATGCAAAGTATTTATGGGCTACGGTATAAAAAAGTACTGGTGCTGTGCATGGTATACCCTGCCCTGCCAAGAAAAAGCGTTAAAAACCACGGTGTTCAAGGCCTGGGAAAATGGGAGGAGGCGGTCGGGAAGATCTCGGCCGTCGATGAGAGTTGCGGCTTGCTCACCGTTGAGTTGAACATCGGTTCTCTGACATTTCCAGCTGATAGTCTTGAGGCGAATACTATCCGTACACGTCTGAAAAACGCTGCAGGGGACACCGTGGCCATTTTGCGTACAGATCTGGCTAGCCAGCCCATTGCCGTAAGAATCCTCGAAAAGAACAAGGTGAATTCGGGTGGCGGGGGTGATTAAGATGGAATGGTGGATTCCGTTAATCGCCGCAGTTACTTGGACGCTTCTCCTTTTGCGCGATGTCCAGAGAAGGCCCCTCACCGGCTGGGGTGATCTACTTACCGAGCTATTAGGCGCATGGGTGGGCTCATTCTCGCTCTACATCGGGGCCCATCTCATCACGACGAAGGTGATCGCGCCGCTTATCAAGACATGGGTCGTGCCATCGCTCCAAGTAGTGCTGGGAGTTGAGTTGGGGTGGTTTGCTCTCTTTTTTACCATTTTTTCACTCCTATGGCGAAAACTTGGCAAGACTACAGAAGAGAAAATGGATGCCGAGTGCAGAGCGGTTGCAAAACTTTGGAAGAATGCGGAGGAATATATAGGGAGGATGTGGGAGTGTCTGGAGGAACTAAAAAAGAAGACCAACCGTCAAAAAAATGAGCAGAGAACCGGACACCAAGAGATCCTACAGCTTTTTAGAGAACTTAATAATCGTTTACAGAACCTTGCGGATCAAATTGCTGAGCTACCAAAAAAAGCGTCGATCGTAGGGGAGAGGGTGAGGGTCGAGGGGTTGGAGTGTCAGGGGTGGTCCGCCCAGCTATTCAGGAACTTCGGGTTCGATGTGGAGAACAAGGAGGGGCTCGGGGAACCCGACCACATCCTTCGCTTAGGCGGGAGGATAAAGTGCGTCGTGGCCGCAAAGAATTGGCGAATAACTAACCAGAACTGGACGGTGAACGAGGAAAGGATACGCCCGGAGTTGAAGCTGGCGAGAACGCGCAAAGTTCCTCTAGTTGTCCACGTCCGGAACAAGGAGAACAACAGGAACTTCTTCCACATCTTCCGCGCGGATGGGCTGACCGAGGAGTGCAAGGTGACCACTCCAGATTGGCTCAGGAGGGGGGATCTCTCGGAGGGCGACAGGCAAAAGATGATGGAGAATTATAGGCGGTTCCACCGCTTTGTGGATGAAATTACTCGGTAGTGCGATTTTCATTACCCGCTACCCTAATAAACTCGTCTTTTGCCCATTTTCATTACTCAGTAAGACGGAACCAGAGGGCTTCTTTTCCAAAATAGAAGGGCATATCTTGCTATTCAGTAGTTCGGACAGCATTACTGAACGTGCTACCGATTATTTTTCGGCCCCATCACCCTATATAGTAGATCTCTATGTATGTCAATTTTCCACTGTATTTTCATGGCTCGTTTTTTGCCCGCTCGCATACGCCTCGGAATTTTTCCAATTTTCATTTGAAGAAAAATTCCTCGGCTTTGCTCGTTCGCGGTAGACTTGTTTCTCGCTCATAGTCTATCACGACTGCTCTTGCTCGTTGGACATTCGTCAGAGACAGAGACGCTGACGCTGGCGGTTACAACGACGGTTAACTTGTGAGTGTTTTCATTCTTTTTTGTTATCTGCGCGCGGCTTTCTTTACGCGCGCGTCCCCGCCTAGCTTTTTGGGCGAGGTTTAACTTCAGGTGCAAGCGGCGGTGTCGACCGAAGCACTGGCGCCACAACTCCCCTCCCCGTCTTTTTTCTGCTCTGAAGGGGAGGGACGGGAAGAGAAGAGGGAACGGGTCATGTCCCGTCCGGCGAGAAGGGAACCGCCAAGCCCACGCCGCGCTTCGGGAACGCCACGCTTCGGGAACGGGAAGGGAAAAGGGACGGCCCCCACGCTCGCCTCCCGTCCCTTCACCACCCGTCCAGCGGCGAGGGGTCCGGGACGGGAAGGGACGAGGGAACGGGCAGTTTCTCGGGCGAGGTGCTCACCGTCTCCCCTCGCTTCCCCGCAGTTGTTTTTTCGCGCGTTTTTTTCGGGAGACAAAAGGGACGTGTCGGGAGACGGGAGGAGGGAGAGCGAAGGGAAGAGGGACCGGGGAACCTCTAAGCAGCATTGGTCATTCGTCGGGACTCAGGCTGGCGGACCTCAAGGAAGAGGATGAGGGTTAAATTTAGTAAGTTTACCTAGCAGTTCTAAACAGGCTGTTGTAAAAATGTGGAGAGGCAAAAATGGCTTCGAGCAAAGAAGTTGAAAGGAAAGCGATTAAACTGGTAATGAAAAAGTTGCACATTGTGGATATTCCGCCTTACAAACAGGCCCCAGCCGACATACATGAAAAGGAAAATCAGAAGAAAAGAGCTGAAGCTTTGAAAACTGAAGCAGAAAAGCTATTCGAAAATCAGATGAGGGGAAAAGTACACCTAAAAGTTGAATATCACAGGCATAAAGGGAGGTCTGACGCAGCCAACATAATCGGCGGTATAGCTGATGCTTTGAACAAAATAGCGTATGTTGATGATAAGCAAATAGTAGAAATCCATTACCATGAAGCATTAGGGAAAGTTGACGAGTACTGGGTAGAGATAGAGGAAGTAATATAGGACTATGTTTCTGATCGATAAAAGAGGATAATAGAATGGAGCATGGAAAATACACAAAGAAGCTGGGTGAAAACCTTATTGGAGTCTTGAAGGAAAGTCTTGGGGTTAAAGTTTTTCACGATCACGGGGGAAAAGATGCCCTCACCAAACTCGTGCGCCGCGCGTTCGATCCAAAGCAGGCCTGAATATTTGGAATCCCATATTATTTCGGGGATAGAAAATGGTGATTTGTAAATTCGTTGTGGGTGAGAAAGAAAAGCATGAGGTCGAGGTGGACACGGGCCGAAGTTGGTTTTTTCAAACACGCCCTTTCGCCATAACAATAGACGGGAAAGCTGTGGTTAAAAAACTCAAGTGGGTCAAGTTGACTGATAAATATCGTGCCACAATCGGAAACAAGGAAAAACACGAACTCGAAATAACAGTTAGATATCCTTCATTGGCATGGCGCGGCCCGGTTGTAGAAGCGTTTGTTGATGGGAAACTGCATTTTAAGAATGTTTAGTTTACTCACCCGCCCAAGTTTTGTGCTGCAAAACTGGCTCCAGGGGCTCGCCCGGGGCATCGCCGTTTCCCCCCGAGCCGTTTCGCGCGCTATGGGACGGGACGGGTGGAGTGAATGAAGGGAAGAGGGAAAAGGGAAATTCATCATTTGGCAAGCAACCTAATCCATAGACCCTCAAGAAGTTTCAAGTTTAAGCTGGCGTCAATTTGTTCATTTAAGATTTTTTTGTAAGCTTCAATATGTTTATTTTTGTAAGGTAGGACAGGCGGCAACCTTTGTAGCCTACTTTGCAGTTCACTAACATGTTCTAAGGTTGCTTTGTTTTTATTTAAACTTTAAGCGCCCTACCCCACGTACAGTTACTTGCCAGTAAAAATACGATCCAATTCGGCGATTTTCGGCTTTAGCCTTGGCTGCTCCCGAGGATAATAGTACCCGCTGTCTGTAAGGCCAAAATATTTCCTTTGAATCAAGTCGTGCAACTCGTGCAACAATTCATTATGAGAGCAACTATATGAAATATACTCCTCGTGCGTCAAAAGAACCGGTACTTTCTGTTCAGGATTTTTGCGAAATTTCAAATACTGTGGATGAAGTTTTATATTTCCATTAATTGGTATCGCTTGTTTTTCATAGGATTCGTGAAAGAGCCCGCGGTGATGCATGAAAAGATTTCGCAATCTTCTAGCCTCGTCGACATCAAGACATACCTCCGGCAATCTGTTTATCGCTTCCTTATAGCCCCCACTGTAGATGGATTCTTTATTAGGGATAACAAAATCAAAAGCCCTTTCCAAAAGAGTTTTGTATCCGCCGAGTTCTGGGTTTATACCTTTAAATATCGAATCATGTTCATTTTCGTTCAAATGTGCCGCAAATGATCGTAGCGCAACTTCGAATATGGCAACCAACACTATTAGAGAAGAACGTGTATGGTAGAATTGAAATTTTTCATCCATTTGTTTAACGAGAATTTTCGGAGAATATGTTATAACCCAACCGCGGGTAAAAGGAAGAACTTTTTCAGGAAGTCTTGAGATTTTATCTTCAGGAGATGCACTTTGAACAGATGCATTAACATATTGAAAATAACCAAGAACATCTTTCATCAAATAATCAGCAAATTCAAACTCGTCAAGTATTTTAATATCCCGACCCAAATTGTCTCTTTCCGCCTTGTGTTCCTCGCTCTTTTCGCCAGTCATTCTCCCGCCACCACTACCCGGTCTTTATTCTCTTGCTTGTGTTTATGAAAGTATGTTCTAAACCGCGTCACAGACGTGAATCAAGCGCCCGCGCCCGACTTTCTACTGCAGATTGGAAAGTAAATTGTCTATGCTGGCTTTAAATATGCCAAATACTTCTTTTCCCCATCGAGGAGCATACACTTGCCATCTGGAGTGGGCTCGCCACCGAGTTTCATGCAAGTTACGCGGTCCACCCTAGTCACCTCACGATCTCGCTCAGCAATACACGTGACGAAATCACGTGCGACGTTGATGAACCCGTAGAACGGTCCGCCTGTGACCGTCCCCGCAACACCCGCGGGTGCTGCCCTCTTGGCGCACCTTACAGCCTTCTCGATTCTTTTTTTGTTTTCCATTTTTATCGCCGATTGAACCGGCTCATGTGCCTATTTAAGTTTTTAGTGCTGCACTAAATAGCACCAAATATCTTTATGCCCCAAATCACGACCTGCGCCCAAACTCCCTACCGCAGCGGGTTAGGTTGCCGGTCCGGGTGGTTTGGCTTTCTCGTTCTTTTGTATCCGACACCCTAATTTAATTTGGTCATAAGCCTATTCATTTTTAGTGGTGTGGGAAAATGGCAGAGGACCTAGTTACAATATTTCTGATAGGTATACTGGGTGTCGTCGTCGGTGGTATAATCACTTTTGCGGTACAAAGAAACCTTCAAGAACGAGAGTGGAGAAAGAAGAGAGCAGAAGAAATTTACGCGCCTCTTTTAGATCAGTTAAGCGACATTGAAGCAAATCTTTATAAATTGACAAAGGACCCATCTTACCCTGAATGGAGCAGGATGAGAGAAAAACATTTAGTGCATTTTATTGAACCAAAACTTAAAGACAGACTTTTGACCCTCTTCATAGAGTTACATAATTTCAATATTTACCTCAGAGTAGCGATAAATAGGATAAAAGAACCAATGAAAAAAGAGATTTTACAAAGATTAAAAGAAGAGCATAAGGATGAGGTTCAAAGAAGCACACCTTTCTTAGATGAAGCGTTTTTTTGGGACGGGTTTGCTAAACTCGTTCTTAAAAAAGAGGACAGTGGAGGATTTTTTGGGTTTATACATGATGCGCCTTTGCTGGAAAAAGAGTATGGTGAATTAGAAAAACATTTTGAAACGAGATATCCTTTCGACGATTTTATAAAGGATTTTGCTTCAAAAATTAAGGATGATCCCTTTTTTAGGGATGGGGATTTTAAAAGGGAGTTACGGGATCTCGTTGCCAAAACTCAAGAATTGAAAGGCGAGGTAGAGAAAAAATTGGGAATTTTCAAAAAAGAGGAGTGGGACTAATTTAACTGCTTAAAACAAGCGCCCAAGGTAATATTGGGTTCGGGATTGCTCTATTCTCAAAGAAAAAATGTGCATTAATCGGGTCACGGGGGTGTAATCTTTCCCTAATTTCGGCGTTCGGGCCTGGGTGATCGGGAAACAGGACGATCCCGACCGATGACTCATCCGTCTCATGGGCACTCCACCCCACGCTGGTCGGCCGTTCCAAGCGCCACATACCACCGCGCTTTCGGGCGATCACAGGCGCGGCACATTTCACCTCGACGAAAGTGGGAGGGGATCCGCGGCTTCCTAATAGCGCCACCCTACCCTAACCCCTAGCATAGCCCACTAGTGAAGTTTTGGGACTCCCAGTTTTTTCCTGCTCGTCGGAACCCACTTTAGACTTCGAACCCCACATACCCGGGGCGAGCAATTCACCGACGCGCGTTGGAATATGCGCAGAGGATAACAAGAAAACAAGCATATGTACTCTCAGCAAGGCAATCAAAAGTATATGCCACACCAACCATCTCCAAAATCGAGAACCCTCATGGCCCGAGTTTTGGATGGTTCATGCCAAACGTGTAAGATTTTTTCAGTATGTTTAAGTGTCTTACCTAAACAAGAGATCGGGTTTCTGATTATATGTACGCATGGTCTCTTTAGAGGAAGAATATTTGCTCTTGGAACAAAATATAGCCAGTAGTTTTTGCTGAATCCCCCGGGAAATTGAACGTATAACCAAAATGTTTAAGGTAGACTTGAACAAATAAAAAATTGACTGGGGGCTAGAAATTAGAGGTCGAGAAGTATGTGTAAATCTCTCCTGTCCAGTATCCATGATAAGTTCTACTCCTTGAAATTGCCTAGTGAACCATCTAAAAATCTTGTTGAGAATTTGAGCGATAAGCAAAAGCAACTCTTGAGTAAATCTATCATGCGACTTGCTTTTATCAAGAGCTTAAATGCAGATGAAAAACTTGTTGAGTATACCAATGCAATTCGCGTTTCACTGTTCACGCCGATATGTGAGAAATGGGAGCCATCAAAGAAAGATATTGAAAACAAAGTTAGGGATTTCTTTAGATTGGTTGATAAAAAAATAGTGCGAGAGCTGGACAGTTCTTTTAAAGTGTATAACGGTGAATCTAAAGATTTCGTTTGGGTACTTACCCACACTAGGCACAATACGATTCACCTAGACACCAACACTATACTCCCAGAAGCTGATGGAGCAGTTTCCTTAAAACATGGAGAAAAGCCCCCAACCATGATGACGGGGTTCAGAGTATACGTTAGGAAGGAGGATAGGAATTATTCTATCACCTTCCATAAATCGACAGATAAGGTTATTGATTTGTTAATCAAATCTTTTGCTTCTTACCTAACCAATAAATTTTCTTCACACTAAACTACAAACCTCACTATTACCCGACTTTTTCACAATCTCAGCCCCCTAGGTGCGTTCAAGCCCGTTTCGGGGCCTGAAAACGAGTCATCAGTCCACGCCGTATCTTTCCAAACGTTTTTTAATTTCGAGAACTTCACCTATTTGTGATGCCTTATACCTATGCAAGTCTCCATTAAAAGCGGAGAGAATCCCCCCCGCCATACCTACTGTCGCAATGATTCGGAGTATATTATAGGCTGGATTTGCTATAATTGCTATAAAAGTCACGGCAAAAATTGAGAAGAACACCGCGGACCAAGATATTGAAACGTAACATCTGCTTTTCTCAATACGATATTCAGCCAACAAAAACTGAATGTCCTCTTTACGCAACTTTTGTTTTGGTTTCCAACGGGTTCGTCGACATAACTTCATGCGCGATCCCTCCTCTCGCCCCTTCGTCGTCGGAATTTCTTCACCGTCTTCCTCAGCTTTGGCATCTTCCGTGCTAGCTTAAGTGCTTTCGCCGCTTTGGTGACCTTCGCTGCCTTTGTAACCTTTACAACTCTCGTCACTTTCGCAACCCTAGCAACTCTCGCAATTCTGGCAACCCTCGCTACCCTGAACAGCCTAAACGCGCGGATTATGCTCATCTCCATTACAAGGGCTGGAATCGAACCCAAGATGTCTGCCCAGCTATCGCGTAGGCAGCCCCTTTTGGATGGCGCCTTATGGAACCTGAGACCGAACTCGGTTATGAAGATCGCGCATACCCCAAGGTCAATCCATCCAAAAAGCCCCTCTTGTTCGGGGGTCGGCTCGAAAACGAGCGACACGACAAGTAAGCTCAGCGCGAAAATCGCCAGCCCAGCCATCGCAATATCGGTACCTCCTAACTTTTCTTGTCCCATGGTTCCCCAGGATTGATTTAGCTAAGGCACCTAAAACCAATATTCAAGAGCCAGAGGGCTTGCTCGTTCGATGGTATTCAAAAGAACCTGAATAATCCGCGATTTATGGGTCAGCGCCGCGCCCACATAAGTGTTTTTAAAAGCAGAACTTAATATGAATTTGAAAAACGCACCGTGATGAAATGAACAAATTTACTAACTTGATAATTGATCCTTCGAACCTTCGGTCGCTTTTTCACCCACAAAATAAATTTATGATTTTTAAACGTTTAGCAGTTTACGAAAAAATTTACATAGATAAACTTTTAATGACTCAAACTGCGGAGATTGTGGGAAATAATGTTCTTAAAAATGTTTTAAAGAAACTAGAAAAGCGCAATCTAGTAAACTACATTGACACAACCCAAATTATTAGAAAAAATTCAGGTAAATATAAAGAATGGTTTGAAGATGACCTAAAATTGTTTGAAGACAATGTGCTGAATATGTGGCTTATCAGGAGGATTAAAGAAAAAAATTATGTGGTCCCCTTATTTCAAACATTGGGTGTTCAATCGTTATTATCTCATCTTAGATATGCGCAAAAGAAAAATGGGATCTTACTTATTCCTCCATGGCTGGTGGAAGAGGCCATACAACTTTCAAAGAAAATCAGCGATTTGGATACCGAAAAATTAAAAGCAGGTATTAAGCACGTGTTCGTGAGCAGTTTTCTTATTAGAGAATATGCCCCTCGCTTTCAGATTGATAAAGAAAATATTGCAGTTTTTTTAGATGCAATCAAAAAATCGTCATATCTAAATGATTTTGTCACTCTGAAAGTAAAGGAATTCCGAGGTTATTTGCTGCGAGAAGCAGAGAGAGAAAGTATAAAAAGAACTATATCGCGCGCCGAACAAAACATGTTAGAAATAAAGAACGGTCTTCTAAGAGATTTAAAAATGGATCTAGGTTTTGATCTCGCTTCGGATGCTGTCCGCGCTTTGATTTCGAGTTCGATTCCAGGCGTAGGGGCCGCGAAAACCCTAATTACTCATGCTACTGAAAAACATAGGATTAAAAAACAAAAACTGGAATGGATTGTTTACCTACGGATTATTAGGGCTTTTCAAACAAAAGGGGAAGAGAAACTAGGCCCGTGCGATATTTGCGCTCTTTCCATGAGTGAAATTAATAGCATGAACGAGGAAGAAGCCGAGAGCATGGTTTTCTCAGGAAGCATGTGTGAAGGTCATACCATCCTTTACTTAAACATAAGAAAACAAACTCAGGCTACTGGGAAAGATTTGCTTAGACTTATGAAAAAATATGAAAATTCAGAGGCTCACCGCTTAGGGGCCCCGCTCGGTGGAGCATTCATCTGGAAAAAAAGAGAACACTGAACCTTCTTTCCCCACCAGTTTTAAATATGAAAAGAACGATGGGGCACAAATCATTACGTCGATGCGTTCTGCGGAAGGGTGCCGAGAAGCGTGCTGGCGAGGCACTACACGGACTTCTCGTCGGAACGGTTGAAGCGGATATACGATGGTGCGGGCCTGAAGGTGCTCGAATAGATTTGATGGCAGGACGGGGACATAGAAACTCAAAAACAACCAAATGGACAACCGAGGAAAAATTGGCGCATGAGGCGGGTGGTACGGGGAAACCCTGAAGGCAGAGACAGCAACTGAGAAAAGCCTCCAGCAGCAGTAATTGATGCTTTGCCTCGATGGGCTGTTTCTTCATCTCATGCATGGTATTTGGTTTTGTGCGGACAAATCAGTCCGTAATCACATTCCCCGCAATTAGCGGAGGGGCATGCCGTGAATTCTTCTGACAGGATGCTCTTCACGACACTTTTTATTTCCTCCTTGGGATCCACCACTCGCGTACATGTACAAAATTATTGAGCTAGTAAATAGCAATAAGATTCGGGATTTATCCAATAAAAAGCTTAGAGAAATCGGGAGAGAGCTTAATTTTTTCCCTGGCGCTAGAAAAATCACGTTGTATTTGGACATTCTCTTGCTGAAATTAGTAACATGCCCCCTGCCAGTAATCAAGAGTACTTTTTCCGCATGGGGAGCCGGCTTGTATATTTTTTTAAGCCTTCCTCCCGAAACATCAATGTTTGGTTCTTCAACAAGTCCTGCCCCCCATAAAATTTTCAAATCTCTCCGTTTTGCAGCCCCAACCATCTCTTGTAGTGCCCCTTACCCCCATGTGGGCGCCAGAGATCGCGGGATTTTGGACCCCAATAAGTCAGGCCCGCCCAAACCATCCTTTCATGGCGTTGTTCTTGCCGGACATGTTAATGGCAAATAATCCTAAGATTGTTGCGAATA
This sequence comes from Hadesarchaea archaeon, assembly GCA_004375695.1. Lineage (GTDB taxonomy): Archaea > Hadarchaeota > Hadarchaeia > Hadarchaeales > Hadarchaeaceae > DG-33. Next base: position 61,538 of record SOKQ01000014.1, read on the forward strand.
CTAAGAGGTAACCTGCTTCTTGTGTTGCGTCTAAGATCATCAAACCACTGATGAAGGCCAATCCAACAGCAATAATACCCACGATTCCACCCACCCCATGAACTTTTTTCAAAATTGTTAACGTGTATGTAAGGGACAAGATAGACAAGGAAAATAGTAAGATTGAAATCACATATGGTGGGATACTAAGACCACCCAACGCCCCAAGGATCGTGCCATATGGGTCTAGCCCTGTCCTCAGGAATAGCCCCCCCACAAAACCCGTAAAACCTCTTCCGCCCAACAAGGCATCATTCATTAGTTTTCTCTTTTCTTCTGATGTCATGTTTATCCCACTAGAACCCGCGCGTCATTTTTTAAACGGGTTCCCACCCACCCATTATCTTCCACAAGCCTCCAGCCCCAAGGCTTGACCGCCAAGAACCTTTAAAACCTTACTTCCGGGCATGTCTTACGTTATTCTCGACGCTACTTTTTTGGTTTTCTAGAAGTTACTAGATTCTAGAAGTTACTATAAAATAAAAAACCCCAATAACCAAGACAGGGATTGCATAAAACCAGAGTAACAAGTCTGGTGGAATTATGTTCATCTGGTGGATAAGCGCTGCTAAGAGTGTAAATGCTATCACCCCACTGAGCAAAAACGAACTTGCGCGGTGTAAACGAGTTTCTCTCTGCTCTTCAATTTTTCCTGCAACGTCGAATCCCTTTCCAGTTAATAGTACCCCATAGTAGTTGTGCTCAACTAACTTCTGTTCTTTCAAGAATCCCAAATTGTGTATTAATTCTTCATCAGAAATTTTCAATATTCCTTTCAATTCCTTAAACCAACTACTATTTGTGAATTTCGGTGCAAGGGAAAAATCTGCTCTCTTTTTTCCTCGTTTAGACTCAGTACCCATGGACTTTCTTTGGTATATTACAAGGAGAATTTTTTTCCAACCCGTCCTAATTTTCAGCCCTTTCTTCCGACGAGTTCGCCAAGACGACTTCATGCACAACACAATTAATCCATTATGGGCCCCACTTCTTAAAACTGCCACGAGGTAGAAGATACGAAAGAACCTTTGATTTATCTTCCCCTCCGAGTTCCGTCGTCGAACCCCGAAAAAATTCAGAATTACTTTTTATCTTTTTCTATTGGCGTGATTGTGATTTCTGTTGGGCTTTTACCCATGCAAATGAGCAATTTGTTAGTTTTTAACCAATTCGAAATCTTTGCTTGATTTAACTTACACAACAGTGCTTTTATCCGGAGAAACGAGGTCGAACTCGCGCGGTTATCCCTGCCCTCCCCTCACCGCCCTCACGTCCCTTCCCCCTGCCGTTCCCCCAGGCCGTTTCGCGCGCTATGGGACGGGACGGGTGGAGCGAATGAAGGGAGGAGGGAAAAGGGAAATTTATCATTTGGCACGGAGAAACCAAACACGCCCGTCCTCAAGCCCTTTCTTTCGTGAGTATTCTAGCGGGGGGAAACAGGAGACGGGAGAAGGGAGAGCGATCAGTCAGGCATCATCGTTCCAGCATTTTCCCTCCTCCTCACTGTCTCCCCTCCAGCGCGATTTTTTTAGGGACCAAGGACGGGTAGAGGGAGAGCGAAGGGAGGAGGGAGAGCGAATTTCAAGCAGCATTGGTCATTCGTTTCGTTTTTTTCCCACTTCACGTTTTCTCGGCGTTTTTTTCGGGAGACGGAAGGGACGTGTCGGGAGACGGGAGGAGGGAGAGCGAGGGGAAGAGGGACCAAGGAAGGGAGAAGGGATCTAAACATCAGCCAAGTGCCATCCACTCGTTCACGAATTTTGCTGCGCTTTAATTGAGATATCGGATAAGGTGGGCTATCACAATCTTGGAAAGGGGAATGCTTTCAATCAAGGGAAAACTAAAAGAAAGCAATAGAGGAATAAGAAAGTAGTATAAATGACATGAAAATTGATAAGGGGCGATCGTTCAACATGGCGAGTACTATTAAGATAACGGCCCGAACCGAAAAGAAAGAAATTGGAGGTCAAGTTTTCACGCCAGAACCAATCGTGGCCCTCATGGTGGAAAAACTCTTTCAAAGAAAGCATCCAAAGCGCGACGACAGCGTTCTCGATCCAGGTTGCGGCGCCGGTGCTTTCATTAAGGGGGTCTTAAACTGGTGCACACGTAAGGGCATTGAAGCCCCCCGCATCGTCGGAATCGAATTTGACTCTAAACTTTTGGGCGAGGCTCGAAAGTCATTTGAAGGTCTAGAAAACGTCACATTGATAAATGAGAACTTTTTGCTTGGGGACTTCGAGACCTTCGATTTTATTATAGGCAACCCACCTTACGTTCGCCTTGAAGGATTAAGCGAATCCGAGCGTGAGACATATCGGAAAATGTTCGATACCGCCGTAAATCGATTCGACCTCTACATGCTTTTTTTCGAGAAGGCGTTAAAGAGTCTGAAGCCCTCTGGACGTCTCGTTTTTATAACGCCAGAAAAATACGAATATACCTTGACAACCAAGCCCCTTAGGAAACTCATGGCTAGGTACCATGTAGAGGAAATCCACCACATTAGCGAGGATGTTTTTAAAGACCTTGTGACGTATCCAACAATCACAACAATCAACGGAAGCGGGCGGGGGCCAACCAAGGTCATCCACCGAGATGGATCTTCAATCACTATCAAAAAAATTCCTGCAGATGGGTCTAGGTGGGTTTTGGCCATTAAAGGAGGGGCCGAGCCTGTCAGACTTGGCCCAGTTCTAGCAGACGTGTGCCTGCGCATCAGTTGTGGAGTAGCGACTGGCGCTGACGAAGTCTTTGTGATGCCCAAGGAAGGGGTCCCAGAATCCTTGAAACCCTATGCCCACCCAACCATTGGCGGGGAACAATTGACTAAAGGTGTTAGAGCCTCGGATGTGATGCTCATCCCTTATGACAGATCGGGGGGGCTTCTCCCCGAGGAGAAATTGAAAAATTTCAAGCGCTGGTTCTCTAAGCACAAGAAACACCTTTCATCTAGGTATTGTGTCAGGAAAGGAAAGCATAAGTGGTATTCGTTTCACGAGAATCCACCCATGTCCGACATACTCAGGCCGAAGATCCTGTGTAAGGACATCGCTAAAGAACCTAAATTCTGGACCGATCCAGAAGGCAACATCGTGCCTAGGCACTCAGTATACTATATCGTTCCTAAGGACCCCAAGATTCTGTATGGGTTCCTCGGTTACCTAAACAGCGAGAAGGTTCATAGGTGGCTAGTGGCCCGATGCCAGAGGGCCGCAAACGATTTCATGCGTCTACAGTCCAGCGTACTGAAAGATATTCCGATCCCTTCTAAGTGGGTTGAGAGACAATGAAGCCGAAGGATTACCCTCGTCCCAACATCGGCGAACTCCCTAGCCTTTATGCAGGGCTTGACAACCTAGTTCAGCGCGTAGATGCCGCAATCCGTAATCTACCTGAACATCTTTTTGACAAAGAAAAAGAGATTATACACTTCGGGAGGATGAACGAAGGCGAGTTTCGGAAACTTGTGGCTAGTGATCCGGAAGCCATGGTCATAGCCTTCACGCGAGTATGTGGCCTTTCAATCCGCGAATTTTCCCGGTTGTTCGAATTAAAAGATGTTTACAGACTACAATCAAAATGGGCCGGAAGGAAAGACGAGAATCTCTTTGTGAAATCCATAATGGGGCTTCTACCAAAGCAGATGCACCTCGAAACTTTTCTTTATACTTTCTACAAGATGTGGGAAGAGCACCAAAAACGCCACCGTCGGGGGCGCGAGTTTGAAGAAGAGGTTCGAGATTTCTTCCGTGCGCGCGGATACGAATGTGAGAAGATAACCAGCCCCATAGAGGTCAATGGAGCAATTCCATCCATCAATCCGCGCGCGGTCTTCCAAGTTCGTACAGGGGTAATGCGAGACCTCGTTAAAAGGGCCAAAGAGTTCGGCTCTGAGTTTAGGCTGTCTGCAAAGGCATTTCCCGGTGCCAAGTTCATAGCGGTTTTTAAGATCCCACCTCACGAACTTAACAGGCGGACCGAAATCAGGCAAAAAATATTGGAACACCGTGTCGGGAGGGAATACGACGTTATCTTTCAGGACGAACTTGAGGAAGTGCTCAAGAAGTTCAAGGAGTGGAATATTCCAAAAGGCAAACCTAAGCCGCTGGTGCTTTTGGGTGTAGAAAGAAAATCCGTTTCATAGGGCGTATCGGGGCGGTCAAACTCTTAAGAAAGCACCCGCAGATTTGCGTTGTCGTATATGCACTTTAGTCGTTCGGGGCTGAAATCCGTGTAGCGCCGTGCTAAGATTGACCTCGGACTCGACGGCAAAAACGCGCCAAAAACCAAGCAGATTAGCAACGCTTTTTCTTTTTCGACTTTTTCTTCTTTCGCATCATAGATTTCACCATTGGAACATGTTCTGAGAAGATAAAAGACTTTACCATAAGTTCATCACCTTGGCTTCAACAACCTCGTCGATTTTCGCGCACCTTTACACGAGAACCTTCAACCCCGCCTTATCGTAGACCCGGCGTTTCCCCGAGCCGTTTCGCGCGCTATGGGACGGGACGGGTGGAGTGAAGGAAGGGAAAAGGGAAAGGGAAATTCATCATATCCTGTCCCTTGGAGCCTTGAGCAGAACCTACCCACCCGATGTTTCTGACGGGAAGGAAAGGGAGACGGAGAAGGGAGAACGAGGGGAGAAGGGTCAAGGGTCCGCTTCAGTCATCCCCCGTCAAAAAGAGTGGCGCCTGAAGAGTTCACGGGAACCAGACGCCTGACTTTCATCTCACCCCCGTACAAGATTCCCAGAGTATGTACATAATTTCTACACCGAAGGAATTGGATTCTGACGTGAAAGGTCGCCCACGCTTTCGCCTCCTGCGCCTCCGCTTCGGTCAAGGGACACGGGTGGCGGAGATGGAAAAAGGGACACGCCCCGGTTTTACCCGTTTTTTTCCCTTCCGACGTGCGAGCCGCGGGGAGGGGTGCCCACTTTCGTCAATCGTGAAATGGGAGGGGGGCCCCGTTCGACAGGTCTCGGGCCGCGGAGAATGGGGAGGGTGCGCATTTCACCTCTGCGAAAGTGGGAGGGGACCCGCGGATTCCCGTTCCCTTCACTTCCCTGCTTGCCATCCACTCGTCCACCTTTTAAACGATTTAACCCTGAATCGAAGTAACATGGGAAAAAGTGATGGTTATAAATTTGATTATACATAACTTACAATTGATGCGAGCTTGTAAAATTTATGGGTTGGATGACACCGATGCCAGATAGAGAACCCGATAATGTAAAAGAAAAGTTAGAAAAGTTTCTGCACCGTAAAGAGATCCTTAATGAGTTACGCAGGACAGCGACAGCCGGGCGAAAATCGCTCGTGATCGCCTTCGAACAGCTTCTAGAATTCGACATGGAACTCGCTAAAAGCATTCTAGATTCCCCATCTTATTTTTTTAATTCCGCTGCCGATGTATTAGAAGGTATAACAAAGGTTCCCGGAATGCGCTTGCGCGTGATG
>SOKQ01000004.1 GCA_004375695.1 Hadesarchaea archaeon
TGGTGCTGAGTAAACCCATGGTGATTGAGCGCGCCAGCGAGATCCCAGAGTTGAGCAGGTTTGCGGTTCGCCACGGGGGGCAAACGGTCGCGGCGGGGATGTGCGTCGATTTGGTGCGTATGAAATAAAACAAGGTTTGCCGTTAAAGTTTGGGAATCTCGGGCATGCTGAGCTTGTGGGCCATTCGCCGCTCTCGCTCGATGAAGCGATTAACATCCTCAATCTTCACACCAGCCGCATTAGCTATTGAATCCGGCTCTAATCCGAGGTCGAGCCCGACGTAGATCATGTCGAGCTTTTCGTAGGCGAGGCCAAGTTCCCTTTCGTCGGTCTGCCCTCGCCAGAGACCGGCCGAGGGTACCTTCTCGATTATTTGTTTCGGCAAGTTGAAGTGTGCGGCGAGCTGCTTGACATGTGTTTTGTAAAGGCCGCCAAGTGGCATTAGATCGACCGCGCTATCTCCGTGCTTGGTGAAATAGCCCGCACGGAGCTCGCTGCGGTTGCCGCCCCCAACCACGAGGCGGTTGAGCAGATTTGCGTAGTAGTAGAGAATCGTCATTCGCACCCTGGGTTTGATGTTGGCTGCTGGGAGGAGTGCCCTGACGCTGAAATCGGACAAGTTTTGGTGAATGCCCTCCACAACCGGCATGATGTCTATTACCCTAAATCGTATACCTAACCTGTTTGAGACATCGCGTGCATCGGCAACGTCTTGGGGATTCGTGATTCCTCCCTCGGGCATGCTGATTCCTAGGACATTGATTTTTCCCAGGGCCTTCTTGCACAGAGCGACCACCACCGATGAGTCCACCCCCCCGCTGAGCCCGACGACCACACCCTCAGACCCCGCCTCCTTGACTTTTCGCTTGATGAATGCGACGAGCCTGCGCTCCACGGCTGGGAGGTTTATCCCGAGTGAGCGCTTGATCAGCTTCGCGGCGTCTTTTCTGGCCATCCATTCACCTAGAATCGCTTCGGGTAGGAACCGAGCACCTTGAGCGTCGCGGTCTTCAGCTTCACACTCTCGAGTGCTTCGCTCACTTTCGGATCTTCGCGGTGCCCCTCGAAGTCGATGAAGAATAGATAATCGCCGAGCACCTTCTTCGATGGGCGGGACTCGATCTTTGTCAGGTTTATGTTACGAACTGCGAACTCACCCAAAATCTCGTGGAGGATACCTGGTCTGTCTTTGGCGGTGTAAAACACGATCGAGGTCTTATCACGGCTGGTAGGTTTATTGTCTTCCTTCGCGAGGCATAGGAAGCGGGTGATGTTGAGCTCGCCTGTCTGGATATCCTCTCCAAGTACCTTTAGCCCGTAGAGGCCCGCGAGTGCTTTTGGCCCGATCGCCGCCATGTGGGGTTGCTGGAGTTTGCCAATTTGTTCCGCAGCTTTGGCGGTGCTCGTCATCTCGATGAGTTCTGCTGATGGTAAGTTCTTTCGCAGGAACTCACGGCTCTGGGCCAGCGCTTGGGGGTGAGAGAGCACCTGGGTGATTTCCCCGAGCTTCGCTCCCGGCACCCCTAACAAGGAGTGCGAGATCGGGACGACGATTTCGGCTTGGACCTTGACATCGGTCCACGCGAGCGCATCGAGCGCCTCCCCTACGGAACCTTCCCGTAAGCTCTCGATTGGAAT
>SOKQ01000009.1 GCA_004375695.1 Hadesarchaea archaeon
TCACAATTCGCTGCTTTGGAACGTCCAAGGTTATGACGCGGAGATCTACCTTGGCAAGCCTGTCAATTCCAGGCACGATGAAAAAAAGTCCGGGCCCCTTAAGGCCTACGAACCTGCCTAACCTGAATTTCACCGCCCGCTCGTACTCCCGCAGGATTCTTATCGCGGATAGCAGAAATAGGGCGACGATAAAAACTATGGAAATGATTAACCCTTCCAATAATGTCACCGATTCACCAAACTCTATTCTAGGTGCTAGTATTTAAAGCACTTTGCCTTATTTCACACAATTTGGAAGAGCCGCCAGCGAGGATTGAACTCGCGACCTCCACCTTTTTGTACGGTATACCAAGGTGGCGCTCTACCAACTGAGCTACGGCGGCTCGATTAAAACTAACACTTGAAATCTAAAAGGTTTCCGAGGTTAGCACTTTAATATCCTTGAACGATATGGATGCGGGAGTGAGATGAAAATCGGAGTTATCGGTTGCGGTAATCTCGGCAGTTCCTTGGTGAAAGGTTTACTAGAGACCAAGGCTCTGCGTGCCGAAGAGATGATTGCAAGCGACATCAGGGAAGAAAATCTAACTAAATTAAAAAATCTCGGCATCGAAACTACTAGTGACAATCAAAAATTGGTTAAGCGATGCGATGCTGTGCTCATCGCGGTGAAGCCAGATATCGTCGAATCCGTGCTAAAGAAGACCAAGGAAATTTCCGAGGGCAAGCTCTTCATCTCGGTTGCGGCAGGGGTCTCAACAAAATTTATTGAAGCGCGAACGAACGCCCGCGTGGTGAGGGTGATGCCAAACATATGTGGGGCTGTTGGCGAGATGGCCTCATGCTTCTCTCTGGGCAAGAGGGCTTCGCGCGAGGATGAAAAATTGGTGGAGAAGCTCCTAGCCGGCATGGGCACGACGTTCAAAGTGGATGAAAAGTTGATGGACGCGGTCACGGGGTTGAGCGGGAGCGGCCCGGCATATTTCTACTTTATCGTGAAAGCTCTGCAAGAAGCTGGGATTGAGCTCGGCCTGTCGAGCGAGGTTGCGCTCAAGCTTGCCGCGCAGACAGCGAAGGGTGCAGGAGAAACAATTTTGCGTGGAGAAAAGACGCCAGAAGAGCTGATGGGGATGGTTTGCACTCCGAAGGGTACGACGATCGAAGGGCTCAAGGTGTTAAAAAATCGAAAGGTGGCTGACGCGCTTAAAAGTGCGGTGAAGGCTGCCGCGAGAAGGGCAAAGGAACTATCGAGATAGCATCACTTTCCTGTTTGAGGCTCTTGGGCTTCCTTCAGACGCCTTTTTATCTGGGCTGGCAGCTCCTTGGATTTTTCGTAGGCTGCGCGGAGCTCGGTGAGTGCTTTCTCGACTACAACTTGAGGAGGCGTTGCTATCTTGCGCCTTCGTGTGCGATCCTTTTCATAGATGGCCTCCTCGAATCGGATGGTGTGGATGTCCCAGAGATAATCGCCCATGAGGACGATTGCGATGTAAATTTTCTTGTTTTCCGGGTCTTCGAAGTGCTTTTTGGCGAGCAGTAGGGTGTAGGAGATGAACCAGTCAAATTCTTTTTAGAGCACTCCCAAGAATTTCGGCGCGTTCACACTTTTTCCCAATAACTCGATTTCCATAATCGTCCCCTTGGGTCCCTCCACATGATAATTTAAAGCCCACGACCTAAAATAAACGAAGTGTGGTCTCATGGGGGCCAAAAGTCGAAAGGAGTTAATCACTGACGTTGAAGGCGTGCTCAATGCGTTATTGGCTGGAAAACTCACCGTTGGGCAAGCTAAACGGAAGTTGGCGGCCCTCAACATAAAGCGGATCGGCGACCTAGCGAGGCTTGATGTCGAGAGAATTCACCGAGTCGGGATTCCAGAAGTGGTGCTAGCGGAGGGAAAGAACCCAGAAACAGTCGCTAAAGCTGCGGTTGCTCTCGCGAGCACGAGTGGCTACTCCCTAGTTACCCGGGCGAGTAAAGAACACCTCAAATTAATTCAAAAAGAACTTCGGAAGGATTTTGAGGTTGAGCACAATTCTAAGGCTAGAACCGTAGTTGTCAGAAAGAAGGGCCACCGTTTCCCAACGAGGGGGAAGATAGGGGTACTTGCAGCTGGTACAGCCGACGTTCCGGTCGCGGAGGAGGCGGCGGTCTCGGCCGAAGTGATGGGTTGTGAGGTGCTGAAAGCCTACGATGTCGGTGTTGCTGGGATCCACCGATTGTTTGAACCTCTTAAGCACATGGTCGAGCAAGGGGTGGCGGCCATCGTGGTTGTGGCGGGCATGGAGGGGACTTTACCTTCACTCGTCTCAAGTTTGGTTGATGTACCCGTCATTGGGGTGCCGACATCGATCGGATATGGGGTGGGGCTGAAGGGGATAGGTGCCCTCATGACGATGCTTCAAACATGCTCACCCAAGATCGCGGTTGTCAACATAGACAACGGGTTCGGGGGAGGGGTTTTCGCGGCTTCAATTGCAAAGCAGTCGAAAAAAAAGTAGTCATTTGAGAATTGTTGAGAGCTCCTTTCTCGATATTGGCCCCTCTCGCAGAACCCGCGGGAGCCCAGAGCTGAAATCTACAACGGTCGATGGTGTTCCCAATTTGCATTTGCCGGAGTCCAGCGCTACATCAACACTTTTGCCCAGCTGCTCGAGCGCCTCCCTTATTGTACTTGGCGCTGATTTTCCCGAGAGATTTGCAGAGGTTGCTGTGATCGGGCCACCCACGAACTCGATGAGCTTGAGCACAACCGGATGGTCAGGAATTCTTATTCCTATAGTTTCAGTACCAGCGGTCAAAAGTTTTGAAATTTTTTTTGGTTTTGCTTTAACCACCAAAGTGAGTGGCCCGGGCAAAAATTTCTTGAGAGCGAGCTCGGCGGTGGGCGTTAGCTCGGCGATTTGCTGAGCCAGCTCAAGAGAGTTAACTGCAACAGGGATTGGGTCTTCCAATGGCCTTGCTTTTGCGGCAAAAACTTTCGCAACGGCTTCATCCAAGCAGGCGTCAGCCCCTAGGCCATACACCGTTTCTGTTGGATAGAGAACCAAGCCACCAGTCCTGATCGTTGCCGCAGCCTCCGCAATTGCCATAATTCTCGGCCTTTTTAGGTCGACTTCAAAAATTTTGGCCATTTACACCCAGCGATCTGCATAGTTCTTAACAATCTTTTATGGGGAGAACTTAGCTCTTAAGTTATCTATTCAAGGTTCTCATGTGAATATGTAAAAATAAGCTTTCAAAATAGGCAAGTATCTTAAGTTAACACTTTCATATCATCGGTAATACGTCAAAGCAGGCAAAACTGGACCATCGAACGCTTCCAATCTGATCAGTGTTGCCCCATATCCTTCTGGGGCGGCCATTTTCTCCATCTTCAGTGAAGAGTGAAAAGTTGGAAAAATTTTTATCCTAGTAGACCTTGTATATCTTCTATTAGAGCATCCACGTTTAAGTATTCGAAGTACCATGCAGCCACTAGGAAGACTATGACTATCAGCAGCAAAATAATTACTCCCTTACCCATCGCACCTCACCTCCTGTTTCATCAAATCGAACAATTCCTCCCAGTTCAAACCCTAATATTTTGATAATATAACTTTTATGAACTACTAGTCTTTGGTTTGGTTCCTTTATTCTACTGGTTGCTCATCGCTAATTTAACTTATGTATGGTGCGGGGGGCAGGATTCGGACCTGCGAAGGCCCTACGGCCGCAGGATCTTAAGTCCTGCCCCTTAGACCTGACTCGGGTACCCCCGCAGGATAAACCTCTCTCGAATGTGGCAATAAAACTAGCGTCCTTTCTTGTAGGACCTGCGATAGACCGCGCGGTACTTCTTGCGCTTCTTTCGCAGCTTTCGCTCTAGTTCCTCTTCTTCCTTCTGCCGCATGGAATCACTGGTGCCCCCGCCGGGATTTGAACCCGGGTCGTGAGCTCGAGAGGCTCGCATGATTGACCGGTCTACACCACAGGGGCACCGTTTAATCGTGCTCGCGCAAATGTAAAAAGTTTCTCAAGATGACGGGCCCGGAGGGACTAGAACCCGAGTCCAAGCTTGCTGCCGTTTTCGATAAACCATCGCAGCACTGACGCGAGATTCTGAACTCGACTAGCTTTCGGGCGGCTTCACGAACACGAAGATTACGGCGGCGCCCGAGATGATCAGCACGACGACGACAATCACAAACAACATCATTTCAAGCGCGGGCCCAGCGGGAGGTGCGACTGGCGGTGCGGGGACCGTTTGCGTCACGGCTAGGGTTCGGGTCGTGGAGTTGCCCGCGCTGTCGACCACCCTGATCGTGAAGGTGTTGGTCCCGCCCGAGAGGGTCAGGACCTTACTGAAGGAGCCCCCGACGACTGGCACGGATTGTCCGTTCACATAAACCGTGACTCCACTGATGTCACGAACCGTCATGCTCAAGGTCAGCGTGAAATCTGAGGTCGTGAGCTGCCACCCTCCGGCCGTCGCGGTCGCTCCCATGCCTGTCAGAGCACCAGAGAGCTGAACCGAAGGCGCGGAGGTGTCGACCTTGATTGTGCAGCTGTTGATCCCGCCTGTGCCCCCAGTGTCAACGGCGTAAACATCGAAGGTGTAGGAGCCATCGGGGAGTCCCGTGTAAGAATTGCCCGTGCCCGAGGTCGACTGCCAGCTCTCGTCGTAACCCTCAAGCTTGTAGTAAAAGGTGACGGGGCTGGGGCCGCCGACCGAAGTCCAGCTGAAAGAGGGGCTTGGGTTGCACGCCGAAACCCCCTCGGTGTGTGTCGAACTTGAAACTCCGGGCCCGGACGGCACCGAGACATCGAGTTTCAGCGAGGTTGAGCTGCGGTTGTTGTGGTCCACGCTCCCTGCGTTGTCCTTGAGCCAGACGTAGATGGTGTGGGTGCCCTCCCCGGAGACCGAGATGCCCGAGATCGAGGTGATCCCCGTGCCGCTCTCGAGGGTGCCGTCGTTATGCGCCGTTGGGGCGGAGTCGAGCTTGTAGTATGCGCCAACGACCCCTGAGTTCTCGGGCGGGTTGGTCCAGCTGACGGTGAATGAGTTCGAGTTCGTCCAGCTGCTCGGGGAGGCTGATAGGTTTAGTGGAGCGTCGGGTGGGATGCTATCAGTGGTCCTGAAATTTTCACTGCCCCCGTAGCTTATCCCCCCGGAGTTCTGGACGACGGCCCTGAAGTGGTAGGTGGTCCAGAGGTCGAGCCCAGAGAGACTCGCGCTGAAGCTCCCCACGGCGGTTTTTTCCTGTTCGGTGGTGCTGTTCCCGTAGCCGGTCGTCTCTCCCCACTCGAACCATACTTGGCAGGAGATGGGCAAGTCGGAAACTTTCACCGGGGTCAATCTTGTCGTGGTCGTGTTGTCCCCGAGCCGGCCGTAGCCATTGAGACCCCAGGCCCACACGGTCCCGTCTCCCCTCAGCGCCAGCGAGTGATAACCCCCGCCTGCGACCGTGATGAGGTCCGGATTTCCCAAGCTGGTCAATTCGCCGTTAAGCGTTGCCGAGGTGTCCCCGATGGCAGAGGCGGCGCTGGTGGTAACCTGGGCCGGGGATGTCCGGTGGAAGTCGGAAACTTTCACCGGGGTCAATCTTGTCGTGGTCGTGCCGTCCCCGAGCCGGCCGCTGCCATTGGAACCCCAGGCCCAAACGGTTCCGTCCCCCCTCAGCGCCAGCGAGTGAGCATCCCCGCCTGCGACCGCCACCGCGTTCTCCATCTCCTTTACCCTCACCGGGGTCCATCTGTTCGTGGTCGTGTTGTCCCCGAGCCGGCCGCTGCCATTGGAACCCCAGGCCCAAACGGTTCCGTCCCCCCTCAGCGCCAGCGAGTGAGCATCCCCGCCTGCGA
>SOKQ01000020.1 GCA_004375695.1 Hadesarchaea archaeon
GCAACGCGGAGGATCCAAGCGTCGGAGCTACCTTCGATGTGGACACGAAGAATCCAACCGGCACCGTGACCGTAGGCACCGCTACTCTCTTTGATAGCGACCTCATCCAAGAGGTCACCGTGACCTACGATGAACCCATGAGTGCCTCACCGCCAACCATCACCTTTGGCCCCACCACTGGCGTAATCACCAGCAACGGCGATGGAGCTTGGAATGGCACGGATACCATCTGGACGGAAACATTTACAATCACCGATGCCGGTGAAGAAACCACTGGCGTTTCGGTTACAAGCTCCGATGCCACCGACGTGGCTGGCAACGCGGAGGATCCAAGCGTCGGAGCTACCTTCGATGTGGACACGAAGAATCCGACGGCCCAGATCTCCGTCAGCGACAACCTTATCAATGACGCCGACTCGGGCTCAAAACTAACCATCACCGCAATTTTCAGCGAGGCCATGGATAACAGCATCTACCCAGACATCTCTTTCACCCCGGATGTGACGGCTGATACCCTGACCTATTCCGAGAACTGGTGGAGTGCTGATAACACGACCTACCACGAGAACTACACCATTGCGGACGCGAACGTCGAGAACGAGGGCGTGGACGTCACCGTCACGGGCGGGAAGGACCTAGCCGGGAACGATCAGGTCGACAACACCGGGGAGAACATGTTCGACGTCGACACCCTGATTGTCAAGATCGTCTTCACCACCTCGGCCCAGACGATAACGGCGGGCGAGGCATCAGAAGTGATGACCATCCAGACTCAAAACAAGCATGGAAACCCGTCCAACGTTGTTATGGACATGGGGATCAACCTGTTCTCGACTTCCTTGACGGGAGTTTTCTCCTTAGATGATGTAGCTTGGTCGGATATTGGATTCGTTACGATAGCGGCTGGCTATAATTCAGCTAGCTTCTACCATAAGGACAACACCGCTGGAACCCCGACGATAACCGTTGCGGAATCACCGGACCAGGACTGGACGGATGATACGCAGCAGCAGACAATAAACCCTGCGGTTATCTCCAAGATCGTCTTCACCACCTCGGCCCAGACAATAACGGCGGGCGAGGCATCGGGCGTGATGACCATCCAGACCCAGGACCAGTACAGCAATCCGTCCAACGTTATTACTGATACGACGATCGCCCTATCCTCGACCTCTTCAACTGGCAAGTTTGACAATTCGGCCGCGGGTCCATTCGACGGGACGATCACTTCTGCCACGATAGCAATTACTGAGAACTCAACTAGCTTCTACTACAAGGACACGACTGCCGGGGCACCAACAATAACTGCAGCAGAATCTTCGAGCCAAGGCTGGATGGATGCTATGCAGCAGCAGAACATCGTGCTCGTTGCGGCACCTACCTACAACATAACGTTAAAAATCGGTTGGAATCTTATCTCAGTCCCAAGGGAACTCGAGAATAGTTCGGTAGAGAACGTCTTCAGCGGGATAACGACTGTCGAGAGGGTTTACGGATTCTGGGACAGCGCATGGCATTACTCATTCTTCGATAATGGAGTTTGGACCCACCCGCTTGAGATCGAAGATGGAAAGGGATATTGGGTGTATGCGACGGCAACCACGACGCTCACGCTGAAACTTAAAGCTGTAGATCCACTAACGACTCCGCCGGAATATTCGCTCAAGCAGGGGTGGAACCTGATAGGCTTCACGTCGCTGGGGCTGGAGCCAAGCATCCCCATCAACGACTACCTTGTAAGCATATCAGATATTTGGGCCACGCTTTATAGGTACGATCCGATCGAGGGGTACGACGTGGCTAAACTTGGTGCTGGGTTCGAGAACGTCGATCTCGGCCGAGGGTATTGGATGTACTTAACCGATAATGGGGTATTGGTGCCGTAATTGGATGAAAATCGCCTCACATATATATACGAAAGAAATGTTTAAGGAATCATAGGAGGTAGATAGATGAAAAATTGGCTCGTGGGCATTCTTCTCTTGGTTGTCCTATCAATATCGCCTGGTATCGTACTCGCACTGTCGCCACCACCCATCCCCGCCTATTATTCGGGGAGCGTCACCGTGAACGGCTCACCCGCACCCGATGGTACGGCGGTATTCGCAAAGATAGAGGACTACACATCAAAAAGCGTCACAACGTCCGGCGGCTCTTATAAAGATTTTTTAGTAGAACCACCCGATGGCACGTACATAAATGAGACAATAGAGTTCTGGGTCGATGTCCCAGGTGACCTGTTACCCAAGGCTGTGCGGACGGACGTTTTCGAGCAAGGCAATCATGACCTTTCATTTGACCTAGCGATGACAGCCACCGCTGCTACCGTGACAACGAACTCCGCAACGGACGTTGGAACGAGTTCGGCGACTTTGAACGCTTCGATTGGCTACGGGGATTACAGTTCCGTAGACATTCGATTCAGGTACAAGGTACAAGTAGCTGGTTGGTTCTACACTCCTTTGAGTAGCGGATACACGGGTGCGAGTTATTCCATTGGTATAAGCGGCTTGGATTCGGATGCGACTTACGAGTTCGAGGCCGAGATCTCTTTCTACGGCATTTCTGTTTCCGGCGGACCTAAGACGTTTACTACGGCTCCCGTATCTCCACAGCCTCCACCGCCTTCACCTCCTACGGGGGACACGACGCCGCCGCCTACACCATCGCTTATCTCGCCAGCCGATGGTGAGAACCTAATCTATAATATTCCGCTCTTGGACTGGTCTGATGTTAGCGATCCGTCTGGTGTAACTTACGACTTATCCATCGCCAGGGATGCTGGATTTACCTCGATTGTCCTTCAGAAGACCGACCTAACCGCCTCGGCTTATGAGATCACTTCGGCCGAGGCTCTTGTGGATGACAACTATTACTGGCACGTCCGTGGAGTTGACGGAGTGGGGAACGTTGGCTCATGGTCTGAGAATTGGTCATTCATGGTATACGTGCCACCCACACTAGCTACTCTAACAGCCGATACCACTCCGATAAAAGCGAGCGTCTACGTGGATGGCGCTCTCTGGGGGACAGCGCCTCAAACGAAATCGGTTGCAGCGGGGACCTATACGATTTCCTTCGGGGACCTCCTCGACTACCTGACTCCTCCGCCCCAAACCGTAACCCTCTCGGCGGGTGAAATGAGGACCGTTACAGGCGTCTACACGGAGTTAGTCCCCGCCCCAGAGTTTGAACTCAGCAATCTGGTGGTCGATCCCAGCGAGGTCGGGCCTGGGGAAACGGTTACCGTCTCTATCGCCGTCACGAACGTCGGCGAATTCGAAGGCACTTGCACCGTGACGCTCAAAATAAACAATGTCGTCGAGGCGACCGAAGACGTGACGCTCGCGGGAGGGGCGACGGAGACCGTTACATTCACAGTTTCGAGAGATGTCGAAGGAACCTACAACGTCGAAGTCGATGGCCTGACTGGGACATTCGTGGTGACAACTCCACCACCGTCGCCTACAGTACCGCTCGCGCTAGCAGTAACGGGGATAGCTTTGTTGGCAGGTGGGCTGGGCTATGCTGTATATCGGCAAAAGAAGCTGACGAGGCTAAGGAAGACACAATTGAGAAGGTTAAAACAGCTGAAGAATATCGAAGAAGGAAAGGAATAAGATGATGGTCGAGTTCGGAGTGAGCGTGCTAACCCTGGACGCGTTGGGTTATGTAATCAACCGGAAAAGGAAACGGACGAAGTTGGTGAGGACACACTAGAAACAGATAAAGAGGTTAAAAAGGTTGAAGAGGACGCTTGAAAGAGAGAAGTAAACGTGATGTGTTGCATAATTTTGGAATAAAAGATTATTTCTCTTCTTTTTGGAGTTGCGAGGACTAAATCGTTTTTTCGGCTCACGGGTGCCTCTGACAAGAAATAAGCCCCATTCAAAGCTCTTTTCTGGATTTGCGAGGTTTTAATAGCTTATTTTAACCTAATCTCACCCGATTAATGCAACACACAAGCAGATGAAGAGGAAGTTTAAAAGGGGGGTGAAAGAAAATTTAAAGGGGAGGATGAAGGTGATAGTCGAGCTTGGAGTTGGCGTGCTCGCAGTCGGCGCCGCTGGCTACGCGCTCTGGATGTTGCACGGGCGAAAGACGATGCTCAGGAGACACGTGCTGCGCCAGCGGAAGGTAAAGAAATACCTAGAAGAGGAGTAGGTTTGGGTGAAATTTAATACCCCGATAGCTGTAGCGGCATGCATAGCCTTGATTTGCTCCATCGTGTTCTGCCTAGAGCTGGGCGGGTACGTCGGGGAAGAGGAGCTAGGAGTCAAAAGCGTGGCGATACAAGATGAGCCATGGCGGTTTATCACGTTCATGTTCACACACGGCGGGATCGAACACCTGCTGACGAACTTAATTGGCCTGATCCTTGTGGGCTTCCTCGCATGGGAGATAGGGATTCGAAGCTCGGCGTTCCTTGCGGTGTTCGTTGGAGTCGGAATTCTCACCGTTGCTCCAGCCGTCTTCCTCTCAAGCCCATACATCTTCGCGGGGGCATCGGCGGGAGTGGCCGGACTTTTCGGAGCTACATCGGTGGAGTTCAAGCGTTACGGCATCCCAGTCCTGCCGATATTCGCAATATTTGCCCTAGCATTTGCCGCGCCATCGATGGCGGAAATCTGGTATACTGGGTCTGCCATTGCGACTATGACAGCATTCATGCACCTGTTCGCGCTGACGCTCGGTGCTAGCTTGGCGTTTGGGTATAGGTATGGGCGGGTACTGGTTAGATAATGGTTAAGACTGAAATATTTGGAAAACGTGTGTGCAATATACATCCAATAATTTTTTAAAATCCGTGTTTACTTCATCAAAATCTTCCGTATGATGAGTTCGTCCCCAATTTTAATCTTTAACTCGCCGGCTAAGTTGCCCATGTTTTTGGCCAGCTCGAGCATCCCCGAGCTTCCGATGTAGCAAAGGTACCCTCCAAGCATTACCTCGCCGAAGGTGCGGGCAAACTTCACGGTCAACACTTTGCTCGCTACTGCCACGGCTAGGTCCTCGTCTATCCTCGCGAACTTTGAGATCGTGGACGCGTCGATGTTTGTCGCCAAGTTTCCGAAATCGTCCACGCTCATGATATGCCCTCGCAGTTCTGTTTCAGTCGCCTTTGGTCGCGGGAGTTTAAGCAGTTTTATCCCCTTTAGTTCAGGTCCGACTTCGCTGGGTTTGACGCCAAGGCTCAGGTGGGCAGCGACGGGGGCCATGATGTCGCGCCCGTGGAAAGTTGGCGAGACCTCTGACATCATCAGATCTCGATTGGTTATCTCGTAAAGTTCGGCGACTCCAAGCTGCTCGGCTACGAGTGTCAGAACTCCGTTGTCGGGAGCGATGAAAAATAACTCATTCTTCGTCTTGAGCAGCACGCACTTCCGATCGGTCCCAACACCTGGGTCGACAATGCTGACGAAAATTGTGCCTTCTGGGAACGCCTTCACAACCTGTGCGAGAATAAGCGCTGCTCCCCGAACGTCGTACTTCGGCACCTCGTGTGTGATGTCAACTATCTTAGCGTCAGGATTCACCGAGAGGATCGCGCCCTTGATTGCTCCTACGAAATAGTCCCTCGTCCCCAGATCAGAGAGAAGCGCGATAATACTGGAGCTCATCCTACCCCATCAGCATCGCAGTTTTCAGGCCGTGAGCGGAGAAAATTACTTCCCTTTGGTCTGCTCGTACTGCGCCCAGTTATTTACCCAATCCTGCTTTATCTTGCCAAGCCTGTCCAAGACCATCGATTTTATCTCACTCGTCGGCATCTGGTCGCGCGCTGACTTTTCGACCTCGTCGGCGATGCTAGCGGCGACATCTGCTGGTGCTCCAACAGCGGCGCATGCATTGACTATTTTCTGGCGTTGAAAGGGTTCGGTCTTACCATCTCGTTTAACAACTTGAATTGCCATCTTATTACCTCCGATTATACGTGCCCCTAAGAACTTAATAAATTGAAAGCTTTTTCAATCGAAGTCGCAACGTGATATTGAGGGCGAGCTATGCAGATGGCTGAAGCAAGACGTGGCACCACGACGCTTGAGATGGAAGCTGTCGCGAAGGCCGAGGGCAGGCCGGTCGAGTTCATCATGCGCGGGGTAGCAGCGGGCAGGTTGATAATCCCTCGCAACCTCAGGCGCAAAAATGTCAGCGTTAAAGGCATTGGTGAAGGCCTCCGCACAAAAGTAAACGCGAACGTGGGATCTTCTCCCGATTACGTGAACCTCAATGAAGAAGTGGAGAAAGCGAAGGTTGCAGTAAAGTACGGCGCGGATACCGTAATGGACCTCAGCATCGGTGACGGCATCGACGAGATCAGACGGCATATCCTCCAAGCAATCGACGCACCAGTGGGAACGGTGCCGATTTATCAAGCTTGGACCGAGGCGGCCTCGCGGGGCGATGTGGTGGACGTAAGTTCTGACGATATTTTTAACGCTATTCGAAGGCACGCCGAAGATGGCGTCGATTTCGTGACCGTACACTGCGGCGTCACCCGTGCGGCTATCGAGGCCCTACGGCGGAGCGGGCGCCTGATTGATGTGGTGAGCCGTGGCGGTTCCTTCCTCGCTGCGTGGATAATCCATAACGAGCGGGAAAATCCCTTATACGAGGAGTTCGATTACCTGCTTGAGCTAGCGCGGGAGTTTGATTTGACGCTGAGTTTGGGGGATGGAATGCGTCCCGGTTGCTTAGCCGACGCTTCCGATGTGGCCCAGTTTCAAGAGCTGCTCACGCTTGGGGAGCTGGTAGAGCGGGCTTGGGCAAGAGATGTGCAGGTGATAGTTGAAGGCCCTGGACACCTACCACTCGATCACATCGAGGCAAACGTCAGGCTCGAGAAAGTAATATGCAAAAGAGCGCCCTTCTACGTGTTGGGCCCTGTGGTGACTGACATCGCCCCCGGTTATGACCATTGGGTTGGGGCCATCGGAGGAGCCCTCGCCGCGTGGGCTGGAGCTGATTTTCTCTGCTACCTTACCCCCGCCGAGCACCTCTGCCTGCCAAGCGTTGAGGACGTAAAAGAAGGTGTGATAGCCGCAAAGATTGCCGCTCACGTGGCTGATTTAGCAAAGGGTATCGAAGGAAAGCGTGACGATGAAATGGCGAGGGCGCGCAGAAAGTTTGATTGGACGAAGCAATTCGAGCTCGCGATTAACCCCGAAAAACCCCAAGAACTCAGACGCCGGAGGCCACCCTCAATTGACCCAAATGTTTGCAGCATGTGTTCTAAGTTTTGTGCGATAAAGATGGTAAACACTTATTTAAAAGAAAAAACGCGGGATATACGAAAGGAAACGCGGGGTAGTCAGAAATGAAACTTTTCACCGTTGGCCCAGTTGCCTGCCCACCCGAGGTTCTTGAGGAGATGAAGCGCCAGATGTTCAGCCATCGGAGCAAGGAATACAAGGAAGTACATCGGCAAACCGTCGAGCGGCTCCAACGGTTTCTCGAAACTGAAAACCAAGTCTTCCTCTTCCCTAGTTCCGGGTCGGGCGTGATGGAAGCCACGGTCCGCAACTGCGTCGAGCGGAAGATGCTGTGCTGCATCAGCGGGGCGTTTGGAAAACGGTATGCTCAGGTTGGGGAATCGAACGGAAAGGAGGTCGAAAGGCTTGAGACAATGCTGGGTAAACCGACCACGCCTGAACTCCTAGACGAAAAGCTTTCATCGAGCCCGGATGTCGAGGCCGTTGCCATAACCTACAACGAAACGAGCGTTGGGCTGTTGAATCCACTTCCTGAACTGGCCAAAGTTGTGAAAAAGCACGGGAAGCTGCTGTTCGTCGACGCGGTGAGCGCGATGGGCGGGGTCGAGCTGAAGGTTGACGAGTGGGGGATAGATGTGTGCTTCACGAGTTCTCAGAAGTGTTTTGGGATCCCTCCGGGACTGGCCGTCGCAAGTGTGAGCGAGGATGCTCTGAAGCAATCGGAGCGAGCCAAGGATAAAGGATGGTACTTCGATTTCAAGCTCTACGAAAAGTATCAGAAGGAGCAGAGCAGCACACACATGACACCTCCGGTCCCACAAATCCTCGCGCTCAACAAAGAGTTGGGAGTAATTGAAACCGAAGGCGGAAAGCAAAAACGCTTCGAGCTTTACTCCAAGCGAATCCGAAAAATAAAGGAGGGTGTCGAAGGCTTAGGTCTGTCACTCTTCCCGCAGAAAGGGTATGAGAGCCCAACGGTCACATGTGTGAATGCTCCGAAAGAAATCAGCGGTCTTGAAGTGTACGAGCGAATGCGCGAGCGCGGGTTCGAGCTAGCAAAAGGATACGGTGAGTTGAAGGAGCGGACTTTCAGGATAGGGAACATGGGATACATCCCCCTTGAGTATGTGGATGAAATGCTTCAGGCCCTTGCGGATTTAGTAAAGTAATGGAATCCCCGACCTCGCGACAGGCGATGCTTCTCTAGAGAAAATTTTAGTGGGACGACACTATCGTTATAAAGCAGCGAAGAAATCGTTTTGTGAGACATATGGCGTTAACTCCCACGAATTTCATATGGATGGACGGAAAGCTCGTCCCTTGGGAAAAAGCAAACGTGCACGTGCTTACCCACACCCTTCATTACGGGATGGGTGTCTTCGAAGGCATCCGCTGCTACAAAACTGTGAAAGGTCCGGCGATTTTCAGGCTCCAAGACCACATGCAAAGATTAGAGAATTCTGCAAAATTCGTTGGGATTGAACTTCCGTACTCAGTCGAGGAGCTGATAAAAGGAGTCAGAGAAACGATAAAAGCAAATAAAATTGAGGAGTGCTACATTCGTCCCATCGCTTTTTATGGCTACGGCATAATGGGGCTGGATCCCGAGGGCTCTAAGGTGAACGTGGCGATTGCAGTCTGGCCCTGGGGCACCTATCTGGGAGAGGAGGGACTCGAGAAAGGAATTCGGGCGAAAATATCTCCTTGGCTCCGAATTCATCCGCGCATCCTGCCGCCCCAAGCTAAGGTAGTAGCAAATTATGCGAATTCCATATTGGCGAAGGTTGACGCTCTGCGGTCGGGTTATAATGAAGCAATCCTCCTGAACATTGACGGTAACGTGGCGGAAGGGCCAGGGGAGAACGTGTTCATAGTGAAGGACGGTAAGCTCATAAGCCCCCCAGCTTCCTCGGGAGCGCTCGTTGGGATAACTCGAGACTCGATAATAAAAATCGCAAGCGATGAGGGGATAAGCTTCGAGGAATATGACTTCACGCCGAATGAACTCTATGCGGCTGATGAGGCTTTCTTTACAGGTACTGCCGCCGAGGTGACGCCAATCCGTGAGGTGGACGGCAAGCCCATAGGGGGCGGGAAGCGCGGACCTATCACGGAGAAGCTTCAACAAATATTCTTCAATACTGTACGCGGAAAGGAGCCTAAGTACGAATTCTGGCTGGACTATGTTGGCAAGTGAACAAATCGTGCATGAACATTTTTCATCAAACTTCAACTTGTAGGTAATTTCATTGTCCATGCTTCAGCCGCTTGCGTAACCACTTGGATTTGGGGCGGGTATCGACCTTCTTGAAATCACCATCTTCCCAAACCAGAGCCCCAAAGTAGCCACAATTTGTGCAATAATACCGGGCCTCAAGTGCTCTGAGCTTGACAACTGCCGTCGAATCCTTAAGCATCTTGCTGCCACACTTCGGGCACCTACGAACCATCCCTAACCCAAAAGTCCCTTGTGCTTTGAAATCCTTTAAATTTACAGAACAGAACTCAAAACGTTGGGTATATGGGTATGATTTCTTTCAAGCCGATTTGGTTCGATTCGCTCGGCGCAAAATCATTGTGCACCTTGGTCAAAACGCCTGATGTCAACGTTCTCATCGACCCCGGGGTCGCGGTGATGCATCCGAGCTTCCCGGCGTCATGGGCGAAAAAGCTTTACTGGGGGGCTCAAGGAATGCGCGCAATCAAAAAGGCGAGCCGCAAGGCGGACATAATCGTGATCTCCCACTACCACTACGATCACTTCACCGACTTCGACCGCGGACTTTACAAGAACAAACTCCTACTGGTGAAGAATCCTAACGACCACATCAATGATTCTCAACGAGGGCGAGCCGAACATTTTTTAGACAATCTATGCCGCTCCTTTGGTAAGGTCAGTCTTAATGATATGCTACAGAAGCGAGAGCGGAAATCATATGAAAATCCGCTTGACGAGATTCCCCACGCTCGGGACAAGGACTTCGGAGATTACAATCAAAGACGCCGGGAGTTGTTCAAAAAGGGACTCAAGTGGTTCAAAGGACGTGCCAAAAAATGGAACTCAGCTAAAGTGATACCTGAGCTTAAGTTCAAAGATATAGAAATCAAATTTTCTGAGGGTAAAGAATTCAAATTTGGGCGCACCAAGCTCAGATTCACCTCGCCCCTCTTCCACGGCATCGAATTCTCGCGTGTGGGTTGGGTCTTCGCAACTGTTATCGAGTATGGTGGCGAGAAGCTGATTCATTCTTCTGATCTTGACGGTCCGATCATCGAGGATTATGCCAACTGGATCATCCGGGAAAATCCTGACGTGCTCATTCTCGATGGCCCCATGACCTACATGCTTGGCTATCTAACCACCCGCACCACCATGAATCGCGCAGTATCGAACGCCGTGCGGATACTTAGGAAAACTGATGTGCGGTTAATGATTTACGACCATCACTTGCCTCGTGAACCGAAGTTTAAGGAGTGGACACGTGAGGTTTGGGATGAAGGCAAACGTCGAGGAAAGAAAGTTCTAACAGCCGCAGAATTTTTGGGCAAGCGGCCGGCCGTGCTCGGTTAAGACATGTGATTATCGGTAAGTTTTTTGAGCGCCAACAAGCGAAAATAAAATCAATTTTTCCTTCTTCCCCACTTTTCTTATTAACCCTCTCTTCCTTAGTCTTTGAAATGCATATTTAGCAGTATGGTACGGTAAATTAAATTTTTTTGCTACATCCTTTATCGTAATACATCCGGTCTTTTCCATAAAGCCTATGATTTGAGAAGACAGGATCCTCTCCCTTCGAAGGTGTTTTACATGATAGATTAGATGTTCAGCGTCCTTCCTTTTTCGTGGGTTTACTAATTTTATAAATTTCAAAAATTCACTCAAAGCACCGCCAATTGGACTAATGTTAACATAGAAAAGATGGTGGCTAAATTTAATTTTCTCAACCTTGAATCCGAGGTCTCTCAAAATCTTCGTTACAACCACAAGAGGCCCCATACTCGCTTGACCAATCATAATATTGTTTTTGCAATCCCCTTCTGCGTCAATAAAGCCGCCCACGAAAGCACCTTTCACATTTGGTGGAGCATTGTCTAACAAAATTCCCACTTTTTCAGCAATTTTAGAGAAAATCCTTGCCCAGAGTCTGCTATAAAACATAACTGTAACTGTCAGCGTTTTGCATGTCCTACTGACGTGCACGAAATTTTCTTTTGGTATTTTCAGGTGCTTGGCAATGTAATCGAAGTCCGGCGCCCCCCTGTAGTCTACATAGACCCTTAATCCGTTTCGATTTATGCCAAGTTTCTCCAATACCCTTACGAACTCGCTTAGCACAATGAGAGACGTGTCTGTGACTCCGACCCCATCATTTGCTGAATTTTTATCGCCCAGCCAGTATCCTAGCAGCCATGCGAACTCTGCAGTCAGCGGGATTTGTCGGGGTAGCTGAAATTCTTTTTTACTGCCGTCTAATCCGAATGCGTTTATCTCCTCCCAAATCTCTGATGGGAATATCCCTAGTTTTTTGAGAAAAAATATTTTGAGCGGATATCTCCCTCGAAAAATATGCCCAACGTATACTCTGTGAAGACCTAGTTCGCGCGCAATTTCCCCGTACGTCATACCGAGTTTTCTCTTTAAATTTGCCAAAAAGCATTTCTCAAATTTTAAACATACTTGCTCGTCCAGTACTTCTGATAAATCTAGCCGTGGGAGAAGGTTTGGTTTTTCTATGTCGACAAGCGGACTGGTTGGCGTTTCAGCTGCACATTCCATGCTTTCACCGCCTAATCATCCTTATGTGTTTTTAAGCGACTTTGGGGGCGAGAGGTCACCGAAAGTGATTTATAAACCTTATAAAGGGGGGCGGAAGTATTCGCCACGCGCATACATGGCCTAGTTTAAAACAAAAGTGATGAGATAACAAATCTGTAAACATGGGTACTATTCTAAACTTAAAGCAGCCGTGGATCAGGAAAGCCTTACTTTACGATAAACTGAGTGGGAAAAAGGTAAAGTGTAACACCTGCGAGAGGCGCTGCGTTATCTCCCCAGGCAAGCTGGGTTTTTGTAAAACTAGACAGAACCAAGAGGGGGAGCTTTACACCTTACAGTATGGTCTTTCAAGCGGAATTTCGGCAAACCCGATGGAGAAAAAGCCGTTCTATCACTTTTGGCCAGGTAGCTATGCTCTAACGGTCGGGAGCTGGTCTTGCAACAGCCAGTGCCCTTGGTGTCAGAATTTTCACATAAGCAAATTTCCACCAGATCCTGCTAAGAGTGAGTACATAACTTCCGAGAGATTTGTGGAACTCGTGAAAAGATTTAAGTGTACTTCTACGAGCATCTCATTCAATGAGCCAACCCTATCGCTTGAATGGTCGATCGATGTTTTCAAGCTCGCTCGCGCTAGGGGATTCTGTAATACATTTGTAACGAACGGCTACATGACTCTCGAGGCACTCCGAATGCTCCATGATGCTGGGCTGGACGCGATATGCATTGATGTCAAAGGCGATGCCGAGGCAGTTCGCAAATACTGCGGCGGTGATGTCGAGGTCGTCTGGAGAAACGTGCACGCGGCAAAAAAGTTTGGGATGCATGTAGAGGTGGTCAATCTCATCATCCCCGGCGTGAACGACCGGGAAGAGCAACTGCGCGAGCTGGCCAAGCGTCACCTTCGCGAGGCGGGCAGAGAAACACCGCTGCACTTCACATCTTACTATCCAGCCTACAAATTTGACGCGCCGCCAACACCCCTTTCCACCCTCGAGCGAGCGCATGACATGGCGAGATCGGCGGGCATCGAGTTCGTTTACCTCGGCAACGTGCCCGGGCATAGGTATGAGAACACTTACTGCCCGAACTGTGGCGAGATACTCATCAAACGCCTTGGGCTTGAATTGGTCAAAATAAATTTGAAGGGAAATTGTTGCCCCAATTGCGGGCATGAAATACCAATCGTGGGGAGAATTTTGTAACCTATTTATTTCGCGTGATTCGCTTTCGAATTATCAATTTCCAAAATACTTTACCTTTTATGCCATGCTTTAAAAGCCACCGCAAAAAACTATTAATAGTTCAGATAAAGGAACCGAATGGTACTATGCGTGAGTCAATACTCTTCAAGGGACTGACTAGGTATTACAATGATTTTTTAGCGCTGGACAATTTTTCGCTTAGCGTAAAATGGAACGAAGATGTCGCATTACTGGGTCCAAATGGCGCTGGGAAGACCACCGCACTTAAAATCCTTTGCGGGCTGCTGCGTCCATCTGCAGGTAAAGCCTATCTCGCAGGTATTAACGTCATGGAGGAGCGAGAACGGGCAATTTCGAATGTGGGGACCATTTTGGAAACTCCTGAGTTTTATCAGTTCCTAACCTCAGACGAGACCCTTAGATACGTGGGGCGCCTCAGGGGAATGAGTGGGCGCAAGCTGGACAACCGAATAGGGGAAGTGCTCAAACTTGTAAGGCTCGAAAAATGGTCGAATGTCAAAATAGAAAAGTTCTCTAGGGGGATGAAACAGCGCCTGGCGCTCGCGCAAGCCATGCTTCACGATCCGCCGATTCTCATCCTTGACGAACCTTCGCTGGGCCTTGATCCCAGAGGCATGATGGAAACACGGGAGATTCTGAAAGAAGCGCGAAAAAAGAAAACTGTGTTCTTCGCGTCACACCTTCTCACCGAGGTCGCCCAAATTTGCAAGAAAGTGGCAATAATCGACCACGGAAAACTGCGTGCTTATGATGATATTGGCCGTTTGAAGAAAAAATATCGATCTTTCGAGCGGGCTTACCTCGAACTTACGGAGGCGACCATTTGAGCGAGTTCGAGAAGCTGAAGGTGGTCACGAAATACGAGCTGCTGAAGCAGTTCCGAAGGAAGCGGTTCTACGGAGCATTGGCAATCACAGTTCTCGCCGTGGTTTTAACTATCGGGCTCTACCACGGGCTGGACCTTCCCAAGCAGATGGGCATCCCAGATCAAGTCCTAAACCAATGGGGGCCCGAACTCTTCGCGATTTTTGTGACATCGATGGGCGCGCTGGCCATTCTTGCTGCAGTTTTCTTCGCGGGAGACGCCATCGCTTCCGAGTTCGAGGGCAAAACGGGATATATTCTGTTCCCAAACCCCGTGAAGCGGACCACCATAGTAGTCGGAAAATACCTCGCCTGCTTCATCGCCACAGCCGCAATAATAATCATAGCATATCTGATATCAGCTGGCGCTCTGCTCGTGTTCTACGGACAGGTGCCAGTAGGGATAATAGGTTCGTTAGCTCTCATGCTGATTCTGGCATGCTCAATGATAAGCCTGGCATTCGCTTTCAGTTCCATACTGAAGGGAGGCATGGGGGCGACGATAGCCACACTTCTGACCTACATGGTACTTTTCACGATCATTTCAAGTAGTCTGGCTTACGCTGGCTACGATCCTTGGTTCATGCCCGATCGAGCAGGGGACGCGGTCGCCTCCACCTACGGGTTACCCCTCGAGCAGTTGGTCGGGGGATTTGGATTTGGCGGACCGATGATGGGGGGGATGATGCGAGCTAGCCAAGACCCCACTCTGAGTTTCTTTGTGTCGTTGGCGTACGCGGTTGTTCTGTTTGGGATAAGCATCTTGGTGACGAAGCGTAGAGAAATGATCTGAGCCGCAAAACCTTTTGGTCTGACGTTAAACTGTTTTTGGTCATTATGCCAAGAAATCTGCGCGAGGTTTTGAGAGGACAAATGCCGGACGAGGAACTCAAACAGGTCAGGGCCTTTGATATAGTGGGGAACATCGCGGTAGTCAAGATTCCCGAAAAACTACTGCCAAAGAAACAGCTGATCGGTCAAGCGCTGATGCAAGTTCACCACCATGTGCGGACGGTCCTCAACCAGACAACCCCTGTGCGAGGAGAGTTTCGAACGCGAAAGCTCGAAGTGATAGCCGGTGAGCCCCGAACTGAGACCACGCATCGGGAGGGCGGTTGCAGCTTCAAGGTCGATCTCGCCAAAGTTTACTTCTCGCCCAGGCTGGCCACCGAGCGTCTTCGCGTGACCAAGCAGATTAAACCGGGTGAGGTTGTGACAAATTTGTTTGCGGGGGTTGGGTGTTACTCCGTACTCATTGCCAAGCACAGTGAGGCGATTAAGATTTACTCGATTGACAAGAACCCGGCGGCCGTCAATTACATGCGTGAGAACACCCGTATCAACAAGGTCGGTGCTCGGGTCGTGCCGATTTTAGGCGATGCCCGCGATGTAGTCAAAACTCGTCTGATGGGGAAGGCAGATCGAGTACTCATGCCCCTGCCTGAGCTAGCCCGCGAGTTCTTCGACGTCGCATTGCTCGCGCTGAAGCCTGAGGGAGGCGTGGTACACTTCTACGATTTCGGGAAGGAGCCTGAGCTTTTTGGCCCCTCGCTCGAGTTTGTTCGCGCCGCAGCAGCCACGAAGGGGAAAAAGGTTGAGTTGCTCGGGAGCAGGGCGATTCGCTCTTATGCCACTAGAGTCTATCACATCGTGCTCGACTTGAAAATAACTTAACTCAGGCTCGGCGCACGCTTATCCGATCTCCCGTCCGTGCAGCCTTAAATTTTTCAACGCCGCTATTTATCCGGGCAAAAGTGTTCACAGGACTGATCGGCTGCGAGCGGCCGAAGAAGATGCAGAATCCTGGACCCTCAGGCCAATAAGAGACATCACCCATTTGAGTTTTGGGCGTTGGGTTTTCCGGTTCAACTTTTACTGGAATGCCGAAGTAAACCTCTTCCTTCCAGATTTCCACTTCCGCATCGAACGGTAAAGCTTTCCAAATCGCATCGCAGGTATTGGGGCAGAGCTTTTCGAGAAGCTCAGCCTCGACCTCGAAGTCACGGCAGACTATGACCAGCTTCCTCACCACGGCACCACCTCGAGTATCTCTAGCTTGAAATTGTTATTAAACCAGTTTTTAAATTGAATCGTTAAGTATTTTTATTTTTGATTCATTCATCCTCCAATTGAATGCGAATTTTTCCTCTTATAAACAACCCCCACCCAAAGCCTCGGCGGGAGAACTACGCAGAAACAAAAAAAGAAAAAAGATAAAACACCAGTCCGACGGTCGTTCGTGCGGCCGAAAGCTGGAAATCCGGGTTCGAATCTCGGCGCGCCCAAGAAAAAGTGAGGTGAAAAAGATGAGCGTTAGGGCGTTCGGCGCCGTATGCGACGTGAGCGCGCTGGTTGACCGCACGAGCTTTGAGCGGGCACAGCGGTTACTAGACGGTGGCGATCTCTACCTGCCGTCTGCGACTTACAACTGGCTGGCGCGCGACAAGCTGATTGCCGTCCGAGGCAACACGCTTGGCTACAGCTTGGTGAGCCAGTTTGTGCGCGACCGAAAGCTGCTCGTCGTTTACCTGCCGGAACTCCTTGATGAGCTATCCCGCCGCCTGCTTTTTGAGGTGCAGCGAGAGGTGCCGCTCACCGACCTGCGAGCCCTGATGTTTGCAGCGCACCTTCGGTTGCCCCTGTTGACGTTCGATGAGGGAGTCGTCGAGCGCCTGCGGGAGTACGTGGGGGCGCGGATCCTTTGGCAGCTAAATGCGCATTCCGACTGGCTAGCACTCCGTGAGGCGCTGGAGCTCTACCGCGAGCTGGCGAGCGACGTGGGCAATTACCTCTGCAAAAATCTGAACGACGGGCGCACGTCCGAGAACTTGATCGATGAACTCCGAAGCTGGCGCGGCGATAGTCTGCGGGCGGTGACAACGGCGGTGCGGAAGCTGAGCCAAACGCGGACGAATCCGGGGGAGTTGAATTTCAGGTACATTACATGGGACTTGACACCGATCCTGCGCGAGTACCTCAAGCAGCACGTGTTGCAGCCCGAGGTCGTGCACGAGCTCTGTGAGCGAGCGTTGCTGCTGGTCGCGAGTCCAAAGTAGCGGACGTGATAACCAAGCCCAAAGGAGAAAACACGTATGGCCGAAGATAGCATAAGCTATATACAACCGTATGCAAATATAAATTTAGATGACATGAAACGAGCCACTATCCCTGTTTCCCTGCCGGTCGAGGTGATAAAAAAACTCGACGACGCGCGCGCCAAGTTGGGGTATCGT
Source organism: Hadesarchaea archaeon (assembly GCA_004375695.1). Taxonomy (GTDB): domain Archaea; phylum Hadarchaeota; class Hadarchaeia; order Hadarchaeales; family Hadarchaeaceae; genus DG-33. The sequence goes on from SOKQ01000020.1 coordinate 17,315, forward strand.
TCGAGAAATGAGGTGATAAGGGAGTCTATCGGGCGCTTTATCGAGGCGGTCGAGGGGATGAAGATTATCAAGTTGCGAGACATACCCAGGCAGAAGGCAAAGCGAGAGATATGGAATTACCTCCAAAAGAAAGAAGTCACCTACGCTAGCGACATAGCTGAAGAGCTCAGGCTGGATTATGGATTAGTTGTCGACATCGTTCGTGAGCTCTGGGAAGAAGAAAAAGTCGAGGAAGCCAAATGATCCTCTATAAGCTTGGGGACGGTATCAAAGGCGAGAGGATCAGGTGTGAATACAGAAAAATCACCAAGCCGATTTTAATAGCGAGGGGTGCACACAGATATCAGAGAATTATTATCCAAGGCCTGCCCGCGGGATGCTGGATTGAAAAACCGATCAGGGTCTCTAAATAATCCTATTCGCAACTCATCTTCTGGAAAACGGCGCTAACCAGGCATTTCAAAAAATTTTTAGGACACTAAAACAAAAAAACGACTGAAATTTATACTCATATAAGCAAGTTTTATGGACAAGTATGGTCATGGTAGAATGGGTGCCTGGTATATGCTCCCAAATTGGAGGGGGAAGTAGATGATGAAAAAACGGCCCGCAGCATTCATTAGCTACGTTCGCCTTGACGACAAACATGACAATGGATATCTGACTGAGTTTTGCGAACGTCTAAGCGAAGAGGTTCATGTGCAGACAGGAGAAGAGTTTCCAATCTTTCAGGATCGGGATAACATCTTGTGGGGTCAGAATTGGAAGGCGCGTATTGAGGAGTCGCTCGACGAGGTCACGTTTCTTATCCCCATTATCACCCCTAGCTTCTTTAAGAGCCGGGGATGTCGCAGTGAGCTAGAACGGTTTCTCGAACGTGAGGAGAAACTGACCCGCAATGACCTCATCCTCCCTGTTTACTATATCAACTGCCCGCTACTAAATGACGAAGCCAAGCTGGCAACCGACAAGCTGGCCCAAGTAATTGCTTCCCGCCAGTGTGCTGATTGGCGGGATCTGCGTTTTGAACTTTTCACTTCCCCGCAAGTTGGCAGGGAACTGGCGCAACTTGCAGTTCAAATCCTCGATGCGCTGGAGCGCGTGCAGGCATCACAGAAACCAGTTGTTCCGGAGCCAGCTCCACGTACAGCTAGCCGCCCACTTCATGAACCTTACCTTTCGCTGCCGCAGGATGCCGAATCTATAAGTGAGAGCGGCGAGGTTGCACGGCGACCGTCAGCAAAAACCGAGCCTCCAACACGCATAGTGGATCCGATGTACCATGGTGACCATACCACGATCATGAAAGCTATCGAGGCGGCAAATCCAGGAGATCGTATTCTCGTCCGTCCGGGTCTTTACCAGGAAGGGCTGGTCATTGACAAGCCGCTGGAAATCATCGGCCAAGGCGATCCTGGTGATGTGGTAGTACAGGTCACAGAAAAAGACACCGTACTGTTCAAGACAACTATGGGCCGCGTGGCTAACCTGACCCTAAAACAGATGGGCGGTGGGAAATGGTTCGGCGTAGATATCGTCCAAGGACGCCTAGAACTAGATGACTGCGACATCACTAGCCAGAGTCTGGCCTGCGTTGCCATCCATGGTGGTGCCGATCCACGCCTGCGCCGCAACCGCATCCACGATGGCAAGCAAGGCGGTGTCTTCATTTACGAGAACGGCCAGGGAGTGCTGGAGGACAACGACATCTTCGGCAACGCCCTCATCGGTGTAGAAATCAGCGAGGGCGGCAACCCAACGATACGCCGCAACCGCATCCACGATGGCAAGTCAGGCGGCGTCCTCGTTCACGATAAAGGCCAGGGGACGCTGGAGGACAACGACATCTTCGGCAACACCCTCGCCGGTGTAGCAATCAGCAAGGGCG